>DATEHU010000026.1:300000-579252 GCA_035279405.1 Gammaproteobacteria bacterium | reverse complement strand
CCGCCATCCGTGCTTTTATACACGCCGCGTTCGGAATTGGGTGCCCACACGTGACCCATGGCCGCGACATACACGATGTCGGGATTGTTCGGGTCCACCACGATACGGCTGATGACGTGGGTGTCAGCGAGGCCGATCTTGCTCCAGGTTTTTCCGGCATCAGTGGACTTGTACATGCCGTCGCCGGTGAGGAAGGTATTGCGGATGTCGGATTCGCCGGTGCCGACATAAATGATCTTGGGATTGGAGGGTGCCACCGCAATGGCGCCGATGTTGTTGCTTTCGAAGAATTTGTCGGAAATGTTTTCCCACGCCGCGCCGTAGTTGTCGCTCTTCCACACGCCGCCGCCGGTGGAGCCCATATAGTAGAGATTGGGCTGCTGTGCCACGCCGGTGACGGCAATCACGCGCCCGCCTACAAACGGCCCGATGCTGCGCCAGTGCAGTGCACTGGTGAGTTGCTCGGGGGTCAGGGTAGCGGCGCCTGCGATGGCCGGCAGGATTAACGCCCAGCCGGCGCACGCGGCGACCAGCAGCGACATCAGACTATGGGGAAACTTGCTGTTCATAAACCCGACCTCTGTATGTTGAGGCGTGGTGCGTCCCTGCTCACCGCCTTGATTGGGGGTTGTGAGTGAGCACATGAAAACTGCGAACCCGAAGGCTGGCCGGTAGCCGGCCGGTTTGCGGTTGGAAATCGGTGCGCAAGCTTACGACGCCGGGGGACGGCTTGCAAAAGGTAAGCGGACAAATATCAGGGCCTGGTCAAAAAATGTGCACAGCCGAGCCGGTGTCATATTCCTGTCACATTCGCTGCCTACACTCGCCCCGCATGGGACGAGGGGCAATATGACCAGCCAGCGCGTGTGCCACCTGTTGTCCGCCGCCGCCCTGGTCCTGATGACCTTGGCCGCGGCGGCCGCCGACTCGGGTCTTGCGGGCGCGGGCGGCACGGCCATATATCCGGTGCTGGCCAACTGGGCGGTCGAGTATCACGCGCTTACCGGCGTGGCGGTGAATTACCAGCCCATCGGCTCCGGCGGCGGCATCCAGCAGATCGAGACCGGCACGGTCGCATTTGCCAATAGCGACATGCCGCTGCCGTCGGTCGAGCTGCGCGCACACCGGCTCATCCAGTTTCCGGCGCTGATCATCGGCATCACGCCGGTGGTGAACATTCCGGGCATCCGCGCGGGCGACCTGACGCTCAGCGGTCCGTTGCTGGCCGACATTTATCTCGGCGAAGTGCGGTACTGGGATGACGCACGCATTGCGGCGCTCAACCCCGGCCTGCGCCTGCCGCATATGGCGATAATTACTGTGCACCGTTCCGACGGTTCCGGCACGACCTTCAACTTTACGAATTACCTCTCAAAGGTCAGTGGCGCGTGGCGCGCGCGTGTGGGCGCGAGCACCGCGGTTGCCTGGCCAAACGGCGTGGGCGGCAAGGGTAATGCCGGCGTGGCCTCGTTCGTGCAGCAGATTCGCGGCAGCCTGGGTTATGTGGAATATGCCTTCGCGCAGGACACGCATTTGAGCTGGACGCGGATGATCAATCGCGACGGCAAGGTGGTGAGCCCGAGTCTCGCAGCCTTTGCGGCAGCGGCCGCAAATGCGGATTTCGCCGCGGCGCCGGATTTCGACCTCACACTCACCGACGAGCCGGGCGCCGGGGCCTGGCCGATCACCGCCACTACGTACATGCTCATGCGCCGCGACTATGCGCGCGCCGACAACCGGGCGGTGCTGGAGTTCTGTCGCTGGTTCCTGAATTACGGCCAGGAGCGTGCGCGCCAGTTGAATTACGTGCCGATGCCGGCAACTATCGTGACGCTGATCGAGAAATATTGGCAACGGGAGCTTGGACTGTGACGGCCCTTGCGCGTTCCGCCGCGCAGCGCTCCCGCAGCCGCCAGGCGCTGCGCAGCGCTGCGGCCGACGTGCTGTTTCGCAATGTCACGCGCGTGGCCGCGTTGCTGGTGCTGGCCTTGGTGATTGCGATTCTGGTGGTGCTGGTGGTGCAGGCCTGGCCGGCGTTTCACCGCTTCGGCTGGCATTTCTTTTCCGGCCGCGAGTGGGATCCGGCGCACGCGACATTCTCCGCGCTTACTTCCATTTTCGGCACGCTGGTGACTTCCGCCATCGCCATGGTCATCGCCGTGCCGGTGAGTTTCGGCATCGCGCTGTTTATCACCGAGATGGCACCCGCGTGGCTGCGCGCCCCGGTGAGTACCGCGGTGGAACTGCTGGCGGCCATCCCGAGCATCATCTACGGCATGTGGGGCCTGTTCGTGTTCGCGCCGTTGTTCGGCGAATACGTGCAACCCTGGATCATCGAGCATATCGGTTCGTGGCCGTGGGTGGGCGCATTGTTCCAGGGTCCGCCCATGGGCATCGGCATTTTCACCGCCGGGCTGATTCTTGCCATCATGGTGATCCCGTTCATCAGCTCGGTGATGCGCGACGTGTTCAGCCTGGTCCCGACCGTGCTCAAGGAATCCGCCTACGGCGTAGGCTGCACGACCTGGGAGGTGGTATGGCGCGTGGTGCTGCCGTACACGCGCGTCGGCGTCATGGGCGGGATCATGCTGGGGTTGGGGAGGGCACTCGGTGAAACCATGGCGGTCACGTTTGTCATCGGCAACAGTCACACGCTCGGCGCTTCGCTGTTCAATGCCGGCAACACCATTTCCTCGACACTCGCCAACGAATTCACCGAGGCGGTCGGCCAGACCTATACTTCGTCGCTGATCGCGCTGGGTTTGATCCTGTTCCTGATCACCTTCGTGGTGCTGGCGCTCGCCAAGCTCCTGCTGCTGCGCATGGCGGCGCGTGAAGGGAGTCCCACGTGAACGCCGTGTCCGCACGCTATCTGCGCCGGCGCGTGGTCAATTGGGTGAACCTGTCCATGTCGGTGCTGGGCACGCTGTTCGGGTTATTCTGGCTGGTGTGGCTGCTGTGGACGCTGGTGGAGCGTGGTGTGCGCTGGCTTGGTCCGGAACTGTTCACGCAGAACACACCGCCGCCGCTGGCGCCGGGCGGCTTCGCGAACGCCATCGTCGGTTCGATTCTCATCACCGCCCTGGGCGTGATCGTGGGCACGCCGATCGGCATCTTGGCGGCCACCTGGCTCGCGGAATTCAGCCGGCGCTCGCGCCTGGCGGCGGTGATCCGGTTCGTGAACGACATTCTGCTGAGCGCGCCGTCGATCGTCATCGGTGTATTCATCTACGGTGTGGTGGTGGCGCGTTTCGGGCATTTTTCCGGCTGGGCCGGCGGTCTGGCACTCGCGATCATCATGCTGCCGGTGGTGCTGCGCACCACCGAGGACATGCTCAAGCTGGTGCCGGATCAAATGCGCGAGGCGGCCGCGGCGCTGGGTGCGCCGCGCTGGCGAGTGACGGTGATGGTGGTCTATCGTGCGGCGCTCGGCGGCATCATTACCGGCGTGCTGCTGGGCGTGGCGCGTATCAGCGGTGAGACCGCGCCGCTCTTGTTCACCGCGCTCAACAACCAGTTCTGGAGTACCGACATGAACCGGCCGATCGCCAACCTGCCGGTGATGATCTTCCAGTTCGCCATGAGTCCCTACGACAACTGGCAGCATCTGGCCTGGGCCGCGGCGCTGCTGATTACGCTCGCGATTCTCGCGCTCAGCCTGTTCGCGCGTCTCGTGATCCGTTCACGCTCGTTCGTAAAATGAGCCCCATGCACCGCGACGACACTGTTCCCACACATGCGATCTCGCCGCAGATGATGTCCGGCGAAGGGCGCGATTCCGCCCGCACGACCGTGATTGAAAACCCCAAGCTTGCCATCCGGCGGCTGGATTTCTATTACGGCGGGTTCCAGGCGCTGCGCGGCATCCACATGGACATTGCCGAACGCCAGGTGACGGCGTTCATCGGCCCGTCCGGTTGCGGCAAGTCCACGCTGCTGCGCACGCTCAACCGGATTTATGACCTGTACCCGGAGCAGCGCGCCAGCGGCGAGATCCTGCTGGATGGGCACAACATCCTTGATCGCGATCAGGACTTGAACGCCTTGCGTGCCAAGGTGGGCATGGTGTTCCAGAAGCCGACGCCGTTTCCAATGTCGGTGCATGAAAACATCGCGTTCGGCGTGCGCCTGTATGAACGGCTGTCGCGTACGCGGATGGACGACCGCATAGAGTGGGCGTTACGCAAGGCGGCGCTCTGGGACGAGGTCAAGGACAAGTTGCGCCAGGGCGGCACGCGGCTCTCGGGCGGCCAGCAGCAGCGGTTGTGCATCGCACGCGCGATCGCAGTGAAACCCGAAGTGCTGCTGCTGGATGAGCCGGCTTCGGCGCTCGATCCGATCTCCACCCTGAAGATCGAGGAACTGATCGCGGAGCTGAAAAGCGACTACACCATCGTGCTCGTCACGCACAACATGCAGCAGGCCGCACGCGTCTCCGACTACACCGCGTTCATGTACCTCGGCAACCTGGTGGAATACGCCGACACCAGCACGCTGTTCACCAATCCCGCGCAGAAACAGACCGAAGACTACATCACCGGCCGTTACGGCTAATGCCAGGGATCCGCTGGCCAGCAAGGCATGCTTGCTGGTACTCCCTGTGTATAAATGCAGATTTGGTGCACGCTGTGCCGGGACTTGAATTGAGCCTCAGGTTATTTTGTTTCTGCCGGCCGATTCAGCGCAACTGCAAATTCCGAGAATCAACGGCTCAGATTTGGCGACGGCCGGTAAACGTCGAATTTCCGTTGCATGTTTCCATGACATAATTATTGCGGGAGAAAATAAACCATATCAGGGAGTTCAAGATGAAAAAGCTGCTGTTGTTTCTGACTCTTTCTTTAACCGCGCCTGTGGCGTTGGCCGACATTGGCGTGGGTGCGGGCGTCGGTACGCTGGGTTTCAATGCATCTGCCAACTATCGCTTCAACGACTTTGTATCGTTGGGTGTCGGTCTCAATCGCTACAGCTACTCCAGAAGTTCCGATTACAAGGGCGTCAATTACAACGCCAGTCTGAAATTCTCGTCCGAAGTCTTGTTGGTGAATCTCTATCCGTTCGCCGGCAGTTTCCGGTTCACCGGCGGCTGGATGCACAATGGCAACTCGCTGTCCATGGCCGGCGTGCCTGACCGGAATGGCAACTACACCTTCAACGGCAATACGTATTCGGCGCAGCAGGTAGGTACGGTCTCGGCCGGAATGGGATTCGACAGCAACGCGACCTATCTCGGCATCGGCTGGGGTGGTAACGACACCTGGGGCATGACCTTTGATCTCGGCGTGGTGAACCAGGGCTCGCCGAAGTTCAACCTGAACGTGAGCGGTGCAGCCAGCAATCCGCAGCTGGCGAATGACGTGAATCAGCAGCGCACCACCGTTCAGAACGACGTGAACTCGTTTACCTGGTATCCGCAGATCGCCGTGGGCTTGTATTTCCGATTTTGAGGCGTTTACGCTTTACGCCGCGCGCAGCCAGGAAATCGCGCGTGTCTCGCGGGCGATGGGTGAAAGTGGAGTTGGTGGGCGGTGCAGGGATTGAACCTGCGACCCCTGCCGTGTGAAAGCAGTGCTCTACCGCTGAGCTAACCGCCCGCCGGGGAAACGGAGCGCGAATTTTACGGACTGCCCGTCGGCCGGTCAAACTGCGGACCGGCGCCGGCAGGTTCGCGACGCTTCAGTGCCGCTCGTAAGTGCCGATCAGGCGGTTCATGCCGATGACATGCGGTTCGACGCGCTTGAGGAACTCCCACAGTGTCAGCCCGGCGGGCAGGTGTGGCTCGTTGTCGAGCGCCAGCAGCCAGAAGTAGTAATGATGCCGCCCGTGACCGTTGGGCGGCATTGGGCCGCCGTAACCGCTTTTGCCGGAGTCGTTCTTTCCGGCTGTGTGGTCCTGCGTTGCTTCCGCCAAATGCGTGACGGATGCGGGAATGTTGTACAGCACCCAATGTACGTATCCGTAGGTGCCGCCCGCGGAAATCAGCGGCGCGTCCGGGTCGTGGCAGATCACCGCCAGGGAGCGCGCCTTGGCGGGTACGCCACGCCAGGCAAGGGTAGGGGACACATCCTCGCCTTCGCCGCTGTGTTTCCTGGGGATGGCGCCGAGCGGAGTAAACGCGGAACTGGTCAGTTGCATATCGGAAGGTGCGAAGCCCATGTGTCATTCCTCCTTCTAGCCGGATTCTATAAGACTCCATTATAGGAAATCCGTGCACGGCGGCAGATGTACAGTTTGTCATTGTGGTCACCGTACAATGAGACGGTGGTACCCCTTCCAATCGATTCCCTGCTTTCCGAGATCCGCGCCACGCTTGCGGAGCATGTATCGCTGGTGATCGAGGCGTCGCCCGGCGCCGGCAAGACCACTCGCGTGCCACCGGCTTTGTTGGGTGCTGCGTGGCTGCAGGGTCGCAAGCTGGTGATGCTCGAGCCACGGCGGCTGGCGGCGCGCGCCGCCGCACAGTACATGGCGGCGGTACTCGGTGAGCGGGTCGGCGAAACCGTCGGCTACCGCGTACGCATGGACACGCGCGTCGGGCCGCGTACGCGCATCGAGGTGGTCACGGAAGGGGTGCTCACGCGCCTGCTGCAATCCGACCCGGCGCTCGGTGATTACGGCTTGGTGATTTTCGACGAGTTCCATGAACGCAGCCTGCACGCCGATTTGACCCTGGCGCTGATCCTGGAAGCGCGTCAGGCGCTACGGGCGGACCTGCGGATTGTGGCGATGTCCGCGACCCTGGACGGCGCGCCGGTGGCGCAACTTCTTGGCGGAGCGCCACGGCTGATTTCGGAAGGCCGGAGTTTTCCGGTGGACACGCGCTATCGGCCGCTGGCGGCGCGCGCGTCCATCGAGGCGCACGTGGCCAATGTAGTGCGCCGTGCGCTGACGGATGAAACCGGCAGCCTGCTGGTGTTCCTGCCGGGCGGCGGGGAAATCCGCCGTGTCGCCGGAATACTGGAGGAAAATCTGCCGCCCGACACCGACCTGGTGCCGCTGTACGGCGATTTGTCGCAAGAGCAACAGGACGCCGCGATTCTCCCCGCCGCATCCGGCCGCCGCAAAATAGTTCTGGCAACCTCCATCGCCGAGACCAGCCTCACCATCGAGGGTGTGCGCGTGGTGGTGGACGCGGGATACGCGCGCGTGCCGCGCTTCGATCCAGTCAGTGGCCTGACGCGACTCGCCACCGTGCGTGTGTCGCGCGCCTCCGCCGATCAGCGGCGGGGACGTGCGGGCCGGCTGGAACCGGGCGTGTGTTACCGTTTGTGGAGCGAGGGCGAGCGGCTGGAAGCACAGACCACACCTGAGATTCTGCAGGCGGACTTGGCGCCGCTGGCACTGGAGTTGGCGCAGTGGGGCGTAACGGACGCAGGCCAACTTGCCTGGCTTGATCCCCCTCCGTCCGCAGCGTTCGCGCAGGCGCGCGAGCTGCTACGGGAACTCGAGGCGCTGGATGCGGATGGGCGGATTACCGCACACGGCCGCAGTCTTGTGGAATTGCCACTGCATCCGCGCCTGGCCCACATGGTGATCGGCGGTGTGCGACTGGGATTTCCCTGGCTGGCGTGTCTTCTGGCCGCGGTGCTCAGCGAACGCGACATTGTTGCAGGCGGCGCCAGACATGTCGGCATCGCTGAGCGTGTGCGAATGTTGACAGCACAGCCCGCGGCGGATGCGGGAGTGGATCGGCGAAACTTGAAACGCGTGCAGGCCGTGGCACGCGACATCGCCCGTCAGGCGGGGATTGCGCCGCAGCCACGCATTTCTGTGGACCACGCGGGGTTGCTGTTGGCGCTCGCCTATCCCGACCGTATCGCCCGGCGGCGCGTTGGCAACCGGCCGCGTTATCTGCTCGCCAATGGCCGCGGTGCGTATCTCTCCGACGACGATCCATTGAGCCGCGCCGAATGGCTGGCGGTCGCTGCACTGGATGGCAATCCGCGCGAGGCGCGGGTTTTTCTGGCGGCACAAATCGAAGAGCGTGAACTGCGCGAATTGTTCGCGCCGCAGATCGTAACCCGCGACCGCATTGATTGGGACGAGGACCAGGGTGCCGTGCGCGCGGTACGTGAACTGTGTCTCGGCGCCATCATTCTGGAGCAGCGTCCGCTCGCGGAACCCGATGCGCAGCGGGTCGCGGCGCTGATGCTTGCCGCCATCCGCCGCCACGGGCTTGATTGTCTGCCGTGGACCACGGCGCTCCGCAACTGGCAGGCGCGCGTGCTGTTGTTGCGGCGCGTGCAAGGTGATTCCTGGCCGGATGTTTCGGATGAGGCATTGCTACGATTGCTGGAGCACTGGATGGCACCGTTCCTGGCCGGATGCACGCGCCTTGCGCATCTCGCCGGCGTGCCGCTCAAGCAGGCGCTTGAAGCGCTACTGGATTATGCACAGCGCCGCGCGCTGGATGAGTTGGCGCCGACGCAGGTCACGGTACCGACGGGCAGGCGCGTGCCGCTGGATTACACTTCGGGTGACACGCCGGTACTGGCGGTGCGCGTACAGGAATTGTTCGGTCTGGCGCAAACGCCGGCGATTGCCGGGGGCCGCATGCCGCTCGTATTGCACCTGTTGTCGCCGGCTGGGCGGCCGATGCAGGTCACGCGCGATCTGGCGGGATTCTGGAAATCCAGTTATCGGGACGTGAAGAAGGAAATGCAGGGACGCTACCCGAAGCACCCGTGGCCGGACGATCCGCTGCATGCCGAACCGACGCGGCGCGTAAAAAGAAAGTGAGGCGTGAGGAGCAAAGCATGAATGCGACAGGCATCATGCTGTGATCATGAAGAAATGCAGCCGAAGCTGCTTCTATGGCGCTCAATCGTCTTCGTAGATTTCCTTGAGCTTGTGGCGCAGCCGGCGGTCATTGAGCCGGTCTTCCAGCCGGCGCCAGGCCTGTGACGAGTGTTGCGGTTTGGGCAGTTTGACCACCGCGCCGCGTCGGCGGCCGGCGGCGCGCGGCTCGTAGGTATCCGCACCTGAGTCATCACTGTTGCGGATCAGGTCTTCAAGGGCAGTGGCTTTGACCATGTTCCGTTCTCTCGGTCAAGGTGGGCTAAATATCGGCCGCGCTTTATACACGCGTGCCCCGGGTTTGTAAATCCGCGGCCGGCCGGCCCCGCCGCGGGCGGGCCCGCCAGCTCAAGCAGCGTGTTCCGCGTCCGGGTGATGCTCGCGGGCAAAGAAGGTGTACATCGTGGGCACCACGAACAGCGTGAAGCAGGTGCCGAGCGTCATGCCGCAGGCGATTACCAGGCCGATGTCAAAACGGCTGACGGCGCCGGCGCCGGTAGCCACGAGCAACGGCACCACCCCCAGCACCATGGCCGCGGTGGTCATGAGGATCGGCCGCAGTCGCACCGCAGCGGCGTGCTCGATGGCTTCGCGTTTGCCGCAGCCGGTTTCGCGCTGCCACTTGTTCGCGAAATCCACCATCAGGATGCCGTGCTTGGTGATCAGGCCGATGAGCGTCAGCAGACCGACCTGGGTGTAAATGTTGACCGTGGCCGCGCCCAGGAAAATCGGTATGAGTGCGCCGCAGAAGGCCAGCGGCACGCTGCACAGGATCACCAGCGGGTCGCGCCAACTCTCGAACTGCGCAGCGAGCACCAGGAAGATCACGATGAGAGCGAGAAGAATCGCCAGCAGCAGGGCATTGCCCGATTCCACGAATTGGCGCGATTCGCCCGCGTAGTTGACAAAATAGCCGGTGGGAAAAATCTGCTTGGCTTCATTCTTGAGAAAATCCAGCGCCTTGCCCAGCGGCACGCCCGGAACCGCCGAAATCGTAGCCGAGTTCAACTGCTGGAACTGATTCAACTGGTCCGGCTGCACGCTGTGCGTGAGGTGTGCCACCGTGGACAGCGGAATCATGGCGCCGCTGCCGGTGCGCACGTAGTAGTTCATGAGTTCGGCGCCGTTGCGCCGGAACTGGTCGGCGACCTGCGGGATCACCTGATAGCTGTAGCCCTGCAGATTGAAGAAGTTCAAGTAACCGCCGCCCAGGAAGGTACTGAGCGACGAGCCCAAATCCTGCATGTTGATGCCGAGTTGCTGGGCCTTGTTGCGGTCGATGTCGATGCTGAGCTGCGGATTGTCGAATTTGAGGTCGCTGTCCACGTAATAGAACATGCCGCTCTTGCGCGCGGCGTCCATGAGCTTCTCCTGCACCGCGTAGAGATCCGCGTAGGATGAGGTGGAGCTCACCACGAACTCCACCGGCGTGCCGCTGGCGCCGGGCAGCGAGGGGAAATTGAAGGCAAATCCACGCAGGCCCGCGATCTGGTTCAGTTTCTGCTGTATCTCATTGGCTACAGTGAACTGGCTGACCGAACGTTCATTCCAGGGTTTAAGGATCAGAAAGGCGATGAGACTGTTGGTGCCGCCGCCGAAGCCGCCACCGTTGATGAGCGCATAGGCGTCTTTGGATTTCACATCCTTGAAAATATCCTCCACCTGCTGGCCGTATTTCGTCATGTAGGCGTGTGTGGCATCCAGCGGCCCGGTGGTTTGCACGAACACGAATCCCTGGTCCTCGGTGGGGGCCAGTTCCTTGGGCGACATCACATAGAACGCCACCACGTTGATAAGCACCATGATCGCGATGACCACGGTGACCGGCCGCCAATTGAGGGCGTTGTGCAGCCAGCCCTGATAGCCGGTCTTGATCTGGTGGAATTTTTCATTCAGCCAGTGTTCCAGCCGGGTCTCGTGTTCCGCGGTACCCAGGAACTTGGAACACATCATGGGTGACAACGTGAGCGCGATGATGCCTGACAGGATCACCGCGGCCGCCAGCGTGAAGGCGAATTCCTGGAAGAGCGCGCCGGTGAGCCCGCCGATGAAACCGATGGGCGTGAATACCGCGGCCAGCGTGATGGTCATGGCGATCACCGGCGTGGCGATCTCGCGCGCGCCCAGCAGCGCCGCCTGGAACGGCGTCTTGCCGGCTTCGATGTGGCGATGGGTGTTTTCCACTACCACGATGGCATCGTCCACCACCAGACCGATGGCCAGCACCATGGCCAGCAGCGTCAGCAGGTTGAGCGAGTAGCCCAGGATGAGCATGAAAAAGGTCACGCCGATGAGCGACAGCGGGATGGTGATCACCGGGATGATCACCGGGCGCACCGCGCCCAGGAACAGGAAAATCACCACGATGACGATGAGCGCGGCTTCCACGATGGTCTTGATGACCTCGGAGATGGATGCGCTGATGAACTTGGTGGCGTCATAGGCTACGGTCACGTGCATCGAGGGCGGCAGTTGGGGTTCGATGTCGGTGATCTGCTGGCGTACCAGTTTCACGATGCCCAGCGGGTTGGCGTCGGGTGTCGGGTTGATGGCCATGAACACCGAGGGAATGCCGCTGAAATTCACCGCCAGGTCGCGTACCTGCGAGCCGAGTTCCACCTGCGCCACGTCCTTGATGCGCACCAGGTTGCCGTTCTGGCTGCGCAGCACGATGTTAGCGAAGCCCTGCGGATCCTGCAGGTCGGTGGTAGTGGCGATGTTCATGGACACCAGGCTGCCGCGGGTGGCGCCCGGAGCCGAGAGGTAATTGTTCTGCAGCAGCGCATTGGCCACGTCGCTCGCAGTGACCCCGTAGGCGGCCATCTTCTTCGGATCCAGCCAGATGCGCATGGCGTACGGGAAACCGAACACCTGCGCCTGCGCGACGCCGTTCAGCGTCTGCACCTTCGGTACCACCACGCGCGTCACGTAGTCGGTGATCTGCCCCAGCGACATCTGGTCGGAATAGAAACTGATGAACATGATGGCGGTGTTGCGCACATCCGAGGACTGGATCACGGGCGCCTGGGATTGCGGCGGCAGCACGTTCTTCACCTCGTCCACCTTGGACATGATGTCGGTGAGCGCCTTGTGGATGTCGTAGTTGAGCTTGAGGTACACCGTGATGGTGCTCAGGCCCTGGGTGCTGGACGACGTGATGTAATCAATGCCCTCGGCACCGGCCACCGATTGCTGGATGGGATGGGTGATGAAACCCTGAATGACGTCGGCGCTGGCGCCCGGATAGGCGGTGCTGATGGTGATCTGGCCGGTCGCGATCTGCGGGTACTGGCGCAGTTCCATCTTGTTGATGGAATTCAGCCCCAGCAACAGGATGACGAGGCTGATGACCGTCGCCATCACCGGGCGACGGATGAAGATATCGGTAAATTTCATGGTCGGCGGCTCCGGCAGGTCAATCCAGCTTCACGCTGTTGTTGATTTCCACCTGCATGCCGTTCTGCAGTTTCTGCTGGCCGGCGGTGACGATCACGTCGCCGGCCTTCAAGCCCTTGGTGATCGCCACGCGCCCGTCACGCTCCTGACCGGTAGTGACGAACTGCTGGGTGACCTTGAGGACCGGTTTGCCGTCCGTATCCTTGCCCTCCTGTTTCACGAGAAATACCGAAGAACCGTAGAGCGAATAGTCCACGGCGGTGGTCGGGACCGTGACCACGGTTTGCGGCGCGCCCGCATATACGCGCACATTGGCGAACATGCCGGCGCGCAGCAGGTGCCCCGCATTGTGGATGATGGCCTGCACGCTGATGTTGTGGGTGTTGGGGTCCACGGCGGAATTGATGGCGTCGAGTTCGCCGTTGAACACCTTGCCGGGATAGGCATCCACCGTGACTTCCACTTGCTGGCCTCGGGCGAGTGGCGCCAGCTGCTGCTCGGGCAGGCCAAACTGCACGTAAAGTCTGTCCAGCGACTGCAGACCGGCAATGCTGGTGCCGACCGGCAGGTACTGGCCGAGGTTGACGTTGCGGATGCCGATCTGGCCTGCAAACGGCGCACGCATCGCAAGTTTGTCGATCGCGCTCAGGTCATTTTGCAGATTGGATTGGGCCTGTTTGAGGTTGTTTTCGGCGGTGTCCAGATCCGATGTGGAGATCAGGTGCTGTTTGATGAGCTCCTGGGCGCGTGCGTAATTCAATTGAGCGAGCTGCACTTGGGCTTGCAAACCAACAAGCTGCGCGCGCTGGCTGCTGTCGTCCAACTGCACCAGCAGCTGACCTTTCTTGACCTGCGTGCCGGACTGGAAATAAATTCCGGTCACGTTGCCCGCCAGCTGATTGCTCACCTCCACGCCCTGTACCGGCGTGAGATTGCCGACCGAAGTGAAGTAGGGCTTCCAGGTTTCCTGCTGGGCGGGCGCATCCGATACCACCGTTTCCTGCTTCATGTTCTTGAAGCCCTGGATGGCCGCATACAATTTGGCGCCCCACGCCCCGTAGATGAGGATCATGACGCCGAGCATGATGACTATGCTGATGATAATGCGCTTGGCCATTAAGCTATCCTCGTCTCAAATAGGTCGAAGGTCGGGGCTGCCGGCATCGCGTTCATGAACGTACGTGCGCAACCCAATGTGAGCCATAGTCGGCTTTGACGCGAGGAACTGCCCGCGGTTCCCGATTCCCTGTGATACAGGCCATGCGGATGGCAAGCCGGTTTGACACATTACGGGAGCTTGGGATTCTGCCGCACCTGCCCCATGCTCCGCGGGCTGCCGGCGGCCCTGCAGGCCTGCTGCATCCCGCGTAGTAGGGGGCACGTCATGCCCGGTCACGCGCCGCTGGCTGATGAGGGTGTCAATGCACGTCTGGAGATCGCGCCCGCGGGTGCCGCCGAAGGAAACTGCGCCCGGACACCGGTCCATGATGTTCACTGCGGGGCATCCCGGCACAGGGCCAAAAAGAGCCGGAGATGCTATAGCGATTCGCTATACGGCGCAAGTGACATTGGTCATGTTGCTGCGCGTACCGGTTTCCGCAAACGGCGGGCGGCAGCCGCATCGCGGCGTGCTGATTCTGGTGCCGCGGGACTTGCGAATTATTCAGCGCTTTGCAAGCAGATCCCCGGCCAATTCAAGGTGGCGGCTGACCCGAAACGCGGCGTGCACGCGGGCCTTGATTCGCCTATCGGCGCCAATGAGGTAACTGACGCGCCTGACGCCGAAACCCAGCGGCCCGTCGCAACCGTAAGCACGGATTACGCGTTTGTCCGGGTCGGATAGCAGCGTGAAGGCCAGTCCGTGGCGTTGCCGGAAGCGTGCATGGCTGGCGCTGTCCTGCGGACTGATGCCGATGACCGCGGCGCCCTGTTGTTCGAGTTGCGGCTGCAGCGCGCGGAAGCCACAGGCTTCACGCGTGCATACCGGCGTGAAGTCCGCGGGATAAAAGTACAGCAGCACCGGACCCTGCGCGAGGCGTTGGGACAGGCGCACCGGCCTCGCATCCTGGTCCGGGAGTTCGAAATCGGGTGCGGGATCGCCAATGTGCAGCATGTGAAGGTTTTACGCGGCGGGTCTGCAGGGATGCGCTGATATAATGCGCGCAAATTCGGACGACAACCACCGGAACAAACATGAAAATCACGGTGCACGGCAGCGGCTATGTCGGTCTGGTGAGCGCCGCCTGCTTTGCCAGCATTGGCAATGAGGTGCTGTGCGTGGACGTGGACCGCGCGCGCGTCGCGCGGCTCAAACAGGGCGAGGTGCCGATCTTCGAGCCGGGGCTGGAAGCCCTGCTCGCGGAGGGCCTGGAAAGCGGGCGGCTGGGATTCACCGACCAGCCGGTGGAGGGCGTGCAATTCGGCTTGCTGCAGTTCATCGCCGTGGGCACCCCGCCGGACGACGATGGCTCGGCCGATCTGCGCCACGTGTTGGAAGTGGCGCGCACCGTCGGCGCGCACATGCAGAGCGAGAAGATCGTGGTGGACAAGTCCACCGTGCCGGTGGGCACCGCCGATCAGGTGCGCGCGGAGATTGCCGCGCAACTGCGCAAGCGCGGCACGGATTTGCCCTTCGACGTGGTCTCCAATCCGGAATTCCTCAAGGAAGGCAGCGCGGTGGAGGATTTCAACCATCCGGATCGCATCGTGGTGGGGGCGGACAGTGCGCGCAGCATCGAAGTGATGCGCGCAGTGTATGCGCCGTTCACGCGCAATCACGAGCGTCTCATGCTCATGGCGGTGCGCGACGCGGAATTCACCAAGTACGCTGCCAATGCCATGCTGGCGGCGCGCATTAGCACGATGAACGAGTTCGCCAACATCGCCGAACTCCTGGGCGTGGACATCGAACAGGTGCGCAAGGGCATCGGCTCGGATGCACGCATCGGTTACGCGTTCCTGTATGCGGGCGTGGGGTATGGCGGCTCCTGTTTCCCGAAGGACGTGTCGGCGCTCACACGTACCGCCATCAAGGCCGGACACGCGCCGCTGCTGTTGCAGGCCGTGGAAGAGGTGAACCGGCGCCAAAAGCAGTTGCTGTTCGGCAGGATCCAGGCGCACTTTGGCGGCAAGCTGCGCGGCCTCACGCTGGCGCTCTGGGGGCTGGCGTTCAAACCCAATACCGACGACATGCGCGAGGCACCGAGCCGCGTGCTCATGGAAGCGCTGTGGCAGGAAGGCGTTAAGGTGCGCGCCTACGATCCGGCCGCGATGCCGGAAGCACGGCGCCTGTATGGAAATCAGCCGCTGCTCAGCCTGTGCCCCACGCCGATGGAGTGCCTGGACGGCGCCGACGCGCTGGTGGTGATGACCGAGTGGTTGCAGTTCCGCAGCCCGGACTTCAACGACATCAAGCGGCGCCTGAAACATCCGGTGATCTTCGATGGCCGCAATCTGTACAGCCCGCAGCAACTGCGCGCCGCAGGATTCAGCCACTATTCCGTGGGGCGTCCCGCGGTTTCCCCTTGATCGAATGCCGGACCGGCGGTAACCGGATCTTCAGCGTCCGTGCAGTGTGCCGGGTGCACGGCGCCGCAAACTCAAACCGACAGCGAGCAGCAAGCCTGCCAGAACCCCGGCGTCCATCCCTCCACCACCACCACTTTTGCCGCCCGGGGCAGGCGCAGGGGGCGCGGCGTTGACGGTAACTTGCAGCGTGGCCGGCGTGCTGGTGACTCCGAACTGGTTGGTGCAGGTCAGCGTCACCGTATACTGGCCGAAAAACTGGAACGTAGCCGTAGGATTGGGCGTGCTCGCATCCGGAACGCCGGAGGCAGCGCCGAAATTCCAGTTGTAAGTGACGCTGCCGGGTGCACCGTTTGCCGAGCAAGTGCCGGTGAACGCCAGCGACTGTCCAGCGCTGATGGTGCTGCTTCCGGACGGGGCCGTAATGTTGGCAAGCGGCGCCGGATAATTGGATCCCACGGAGCGCGCCGCATCCGGCAGGCCATATCCGTATACGCCGTTGGGATTGCCGTTTCCGAGTGGCGTGGCCCCGGCTTTCAGCAGCACGTATGGGTCCGCACTCGGATATCCCGATTCCAGCAGTGCGATCAATCCGGCGATGTGCGGAGCCGCCGCCGAAGTGCCGTAGAACGGATTTGAGAAGCCGCCCGCACCGGTGATGCTTACCCCATCCACGCCGACGAAATCCGGTTTCATGCGCGAGCTGGCACCGCTGGCCGGCTGAAAGAGAAATACCGGGCCCTGGGAACTGTAGGGTTCGATCTGGTGTGCGGGATTGTTTTGCGCGGCCACAGCGCCAGCCGTGACTTCGTAGGGATAGGGCAGCGCCGATTGACCGTAGATGCTGCCGGCGGCAACCGACGGTTGCATGTTGATCTGGAATTTCTTGGTGTAGGCCCACACCTTGATATGGGTGTCCGGGGTGCCGTCTCCGGGAGCATAGAGTATCTTGAGGCTCACGGCCGCCACGTTTCCGGTGTTATTGGTCCAGGTGTTGCCCTGAATCGGCTGTGGTCCCGGGGTGTTCGTCGGCCCGGCCGTGCCGCTGTACGGACAACTGTCGGGCGCGGGCGGCGAAGCTGCGGCGCCGAAATTGATCCCGATATTGCAGGCCAGCACGTTGCCATTGGCGTCCAGCAGCACAACATCGTAATCGTTCGGATCATTCGGCGTGGTGCCGGTAATTTGATTGCTCGGCACCCAGGTGTCGCCCCATTCGACCATCCAGCTGAGCGTATCGCTGGCCTGTACGCCGATTTTCAATTGCGTAGTCGGTGTGCTTCCGACGCTGAAATTCTGAATCTGGCTGTAGGTGATGCCGTTGATTTTGACGGGGTTGCCGCTGTTGACGGCGGCATTTGGCAGGTCGAGCGGTTTCCAGTTGCCCGACCAGAATCCCTGGGCGTCATTGCCGGCGGCGGTCACCAGCCGTACGGCGGGATTGGCAATGGAAAAGTTTTTCACCGCGGTGGCAAAGCCGCCGTCGGTGAACATGGCCACGCCGGGGAAACCGAGATCATCGGCGATCACCAGGTTGCTGTTGCCGAAATGCGCGACGAAATCATTCAGGCAGGTGACGAAGTCCACGGTAGTTTGCGGGCCGCAAAATCCGAGCTGTACTCCGGGCGCGAGATCGTAAACGATCTCCATCATGGCCGTGCCTTCATCGCCGGAACTCTTGAAGCTGCCCGCGTTGTTGGGATCGTTCCAGATGGTGGCGGGCAGGTCGCCAGTACCTTGGGAGGCGGCTATATGGTCATCACCGTCCGAGATTACACCCACCGCAATGCCTTGGCCGTTGAACCCGGTGAGCTGCCGGAACTGGGCAGCACCCAGAATCTGGTCGCCCTGGGTGTCCACCGACCCAGTGCGGGGCAATGCATGGCCCGGCCGGGTGCGTTTCGCCACGGCGTAATGTGGAAGCGTAATGCGCGTAACGCCTGGAAGCGCTGCGGCCGTCACCAGTTTGTCCGCTGGTATCCAGGCCTGCACCACGCCGAGTTCGGGGCTGGTCACAACTCCCGTCGCGCCGAGTGCCGCCAGCTCTTGGGCGCCAGGCGAGGTGCCGCGCGCGTCGGAATGCAGATAAACCTGCACCTGGCCGGCGGCATTCCAGCGCGCGTCCAGCGGTGAATTCTTGCGGAACAGTTGGCGGGTAAGGGCGGGCGCCATGAGCGCTTCTGTTTCCTGATGGGTAGCGGCGTACGCGATGACGGCGAGCCGCGGGGCAAGTTTGTGGGCAGCCGCAGATGGGGTGGCCCAGCTGGCCACAGGCACCACGGTGGCTACCGCCAAGATCAAATACAGGGGATGTCTGTTATTCATGGAACATACCTTCAACGTGGCTTGCCATAGGTTGGAGGCGAGATATAGGTAACGAACGGCAACGTCGCGAGACTCATCATATCCGAGGGCGTTATCCATCCTTGGATAATGCGCATCTCCGGGCTGAGGACAGTGTCCTGCAGGCCGTGACCGGCAAGGGCGGCTACCACTGTGGCCGAAGTGTCGCTGACATGGACGTAAACCTGGATCCTCCCCTGTGCGTCGCTGCGCACTGGGCCGTTCGCGGGCAGGCTGTCACCACGCTGCAATTGCTGAGCTGCCCGCACCAGGACCGGTGAGATTTTGGCGGAGGCGCCGGCGTCGTGGACGGTCGGCACCGGAGGCGTCGCGCCGCAGGCCGCGAGCCAGAGTGCCGCCAGTACGAGCACTGCAAATCCGGGTTTGTAATACCGCTGCATTGTGTTTGCCTGCCGGAGGTGACGCGGGGGAATGCTCCACGGCAGCTGTCAGGAAAAGCCTAGCATAATGTGTCACGCATGCCGGCCGATGGCCTTCTGTCGGCAAATTGGCCGCGTCCGGACGCGATGCTAGAATGCGCGCGCCGGGGCGGTAGCTCAGCTGGGAGAGCGTCGCGTTCGCAATGCGAAGGTCGAGGGTTCGATCCCCTTCCGCTCCACCATTTTCTGATTTCCAGCATAATGCAGCCGGGCTCGCCCGGCTTTTTTGCCTGCGTCCCGGTAGCTCAGTTGGATAGAGCATCCCCCTCCTAAGGGGAAGGTCGGCGGTTCAACTCCGCCCCGGGACGCCACCCTGGTTTGGCTGGTTTGCCGTAAATTCTCGCATGGACATCGAGCGCTTCACGCATCCGCTGCCGCTGCCCGAGTTTTATCTGCGCTACGCGGAGCGCCGGCCGTTGATCGTGCGCAGCGAATCGCTGGCGCAACTCGGCTGGCGCACGCATCTTTGGGATGACGATTATCTGGACTACAAGGCAGGCGCACACACGGTGCTGGTGCTCAAGCGCAGCCGCAGTCCGGACTATGCGCCCGAGCGTTCCTCCTACCTGCCGATGCGCTTTCGCGACTTTGTAAAACAGGTCATGGCCGCGCCGGGCGGCAGTCCGGATCTATATCTCAATCTGCAGACCGACAAGGTTTTGGAGCCGCCGTTGCTGCAACTGGCGGGGGATTTCAACATCCCGGAGTATTTCAAGGACCTGCCGTTGCGCAGCATCAATCTATGGATGGGGAACAGCGCTACGGATATCACCACGCCGCTGCATCATGACTTCAACGACAACCTGTACGTGGTGGTGCAGGGCCGCAAACGCTTCACGGTTTTTCCGCCGTCGCAGGCGCCGAACCTGTACACGCGGGGTAAGTTATTGACGGTCGAGCCGCACGGCCTGATCCGCTACGCAGGCGGCACAGGCATGCCGCATCTTTCGCAGGTGGATATTCATCACCCCGATCTGGCGCGCTTCCCGGCCTATGCCGAGGCCGAAAAGCAGCGCATGGATTTCGACGTCAACACCAACGAGATGTTGTTTCTGCCGGCCGGCTGGTTCCATCAGGTGAGTTCTGGCGGCCGGCATGTGGCGGTGAGCTTTTTCGCGGAACTGCCCCAGCCCGAAGGCCTGGAACGCATGCGCGAGGATTTGCTGCGTCGCCCGGCGGCAGCCCGGGCCGGAGTCTGAAAATCCCCGATCGCGTCAGTCGGCCGGCAACGGCCGTTGCAGTGCCTCCGCCAGCGGCTGCAGATGGTTTTTGTAGAGATGCCAGCGCCCGGCGGATGACTGATATATGGGTCTGCGCACCTGAGCGGCACTTGCCGTGGTGACCGGACGGCTGACTTCGTGAAACTTGAGGCAGGCGGCATCAAACGGCAGGCCGCAGTGCTCAAGAATCCGCCGCAGGCCCGTTTCCGGTTCGGCCACCAGTGCTTCATATTCCACATCCAGAATCCGTCCCGCGGGCAGTGCCGCGTGCCAGTGCGCCATGAGTTCTTCGTACAGCCGGTATTGTTGGCCGAGGTCCGTAAGATCGTAGGTGTAATTCAGCTCCGAGGTGAACAAGCGCTCATAGCAGCTCAGACAGGTATCGAAAGCATTGCGGTGCGTATGAATGATGCTGGCCTGGGGAAACATCAGCTCGATCATGCCCAGCATCAGATAATTGCCCAGCAGCTTGTCGGTGAAACGCGGATGCCGGCGGCGCAGATGTTCGGTGAGCTGCGCGTATTGACGCACGGCGTCGGTGAGGTCGGCGATGACCTGCTCATCGCTGCCCGGGGAGGCGGCGCCGCGTGCCCCCCAAGTGTCGCCCACGGCGTGGCATATGACGGGCAGGTGCGGCATTTCTCCGCCGGCCTGTACCTGCGGGTGTCCGGCCAGCATCTGCTCCACGAGTGTGGAGCCGGAACGCGGCATGCCGAGTATGAACATGGGTTGCAGCGTGGAGGGTACGCGGCCGGCAAAACGCGCGAATAATTCCGGTGTGAAAAATGCCTTGAGGCGCTGCACGCGGTCGCGCTCGATTTCGATGTCGAACTGGAGTGTGCCGCGTTTCAGGCGGTTGGCTTCCGCCAGGTAACCGAACGCGCGCTCGGGATCGCCGCGGCGATTGTAGGCGGACGCGAGTGCAAAGCCCGCGTCAATGCGTGCCTCAAACGATGCGCCGGAATCTGCGGCGGCACGGGATTCGAGCAGCACCAGGCGCTCGGCACTGACTTCACCGAGTCCCGCCAACTGGTAGTAGCCCGCCATGTTGGGATCGAGCTTGAGCGCCGTGTCGCAGGCCTTGTAGGCCTCGTCGGTCTTGCCGAGCATTACCAGCGCCACGCTGGCATTGAAATGCGCGGGCGCGTACAGCGGGTCGCAGCGCATGGCCATGTCGAACATCACCAGGGCGTCCTGCTGCCGGCCTTGTTTCACCAGGAAACTTCCAAGGCGCGCACACGGCGCGGGGTCCTTGGGATGCCGCCGGATCGCGGTCTGCAACACGTCCATCGCCAACTGGTGTTTGCCGCCGTCGGACAATGCCTGGGCGAAATCCAGGGCGTGCGTCACGCGTGCGGGATCCGCGAGCATCGCGCGCCGGTATGCCTCTTCGGCTTGGGCGTGTTGATGCAGGCCGCTCATGGCGTGCCCAACGCCATTCCAGCTCATGGCCTGATTTGCGGCGTCGGGGGCCACGGCAATGGCGCGCCGGAAAAGGTCCACGGCATCCGCATGCCGGTCCTCGGCGATGGCAATCGTACCCGCGAGATGCAGCACGTGATAATCCTGCGGATGATTCTGCAGCCAGGGATCCAGCAGGCTGGCGGCGACGCTGACTTGGCCGATGCGCATGCACTCGGCGGCCTGCTGCAGTTCGTCGGGAATCAGCGCTTTGTCGGCGGGCAGGCTCATGGTTTGGCGGAGGATGCGCTGCCCGGCAGGTGCTGCGCCAGGTGACGCTGTGCAATCGCCCTTAATTCCGCCGCCAGCTCCGGCGTGACCCGGAACGCCGGCGCCGAGTTTGGATTGACGAGAATGCCGGCGCCCTCGGGCACGCCGAGCAGCGCCCATTTGGCGTCCACTTCGACCGGATAATCGAACAGCGAATCTCCCTTGGGCACCGCCGTGCATTTTTCGCGGCTGGTGAACAGCGCGAGCATCGCCTGCTGGCTGTTCTTGCCGTCGCTCACCAGCAGCAGGTGCATGTCGGTGCTCGGCAGCGCGCGGCCGTCCCAGGGCTGATCGAGCACCACGTACACGCGCGCATCGAACAGCAGCTGCAGGATCTTGCGCCGGCCTTCGAGGTTGTCCGCGGTAATCAGCAGCGCGGATTCCAGCGCTGTGGGTTCGGCGGTGGCAGCTTCATTCATATGTCAGGCGTCAGCCGCGGTTGCAAAATGAACGGGTAAGTATATCAATGGAAGTCTGTCAGTTTGGGATGCCGAGCGCGGTTTTCAGCGGCCCGAGGAAACGCTCATAGCGTTTCCAGCGCCCGACCGCCGAACGGTACACGGGCTGGCGTGCCTGAAACAGACTGGCGGTCCGAATGCCGCGCTGCAACTCGCCGACTTGCAGGCACGCGGGATCCCACTCCAGCCCGCAATGTTGCAGCAAGCGGCGCGCCTGATTTTCGGTATCGCTGACCAGCGCCTCGTAATCCAGTTCCAGCATCACGCCGGGCGGCAGAATTGCACGCCAGTGCTGCATCAACTCGGCGTACATGCGGTAGTAGCCGCCCAGCTCGGCCAGATCTGAACTGAACCCGTGGCCGGTTTCAAACAGCGTGGTGTACAGCGACACGCAGTTGTCCAGCGGATCGCGCCGGCAGTGGATGATGCGAGCCTGCGGATAGAGCGTGTGCAGCAGGCCGAGAACCATGAAATTGGAAGGCATCTTGTCGGTGATGCGCGCCGCCGCCGGGTCCAGCGCCTGCATTTCATTGAGGCACTGCGCGCTGATCCCGTGCAGATCCGCGTCGCTCAGGCTGCGCAGCGCGGCGAGATAATCGAGGCGGTAATCCCGGCCCAGGCGCCGGCGCAAGGCCGCGTGCAGGAAGTTGAGTTCGCCGCCGCCGCGCACCTGGGGATGACGCGCCAGGATTTGTTCGGTGAGCGTGGTTCCGGAGCGCGACATGCCGAGTATGAATACCGGCAGATGGGTGGTGTGCGCAGCTCCCGTCATGCGCCGCAGGTAATCCGCGTCGAACAGCGACGCCAGCCCATGCATCACCTCGCGCTGATCGGCCGCGGAGTAGTGCAGCGTGGAGCGACGTACTTGGTTGCCGGCGCTGAAATGTGCAAACGCCTGCTCATACTTGCCCTGACCTTCAAGAATCCGTCCCAGAGTGAAATGCACGTGGATGGCCTCGGCTGGCTCGCGCCACTGGTTGCGCTCCGCCGCGGCTTCCAGCCGGCCGATCATGGGATCACCTGCGGGAATTTTCCGGATCGCGGCCAGATGGAAATAGGCCGAATAGAACTGCGGATCAATTTCGAGCACGGTTTCAAAACCGGCACGCGCTGCATCAAAGTTTCCCAGCACGGCATCCAATGTGGCGCGGTCGTAATGAGCTTGCGCGAGGCGCGGTGCGGATGCGATGGCCTGGTCCAGGACCCGGTGGGCCTCGTCATAGTGCGCCTGCTTTATAAGTTGCGCTCCCAGACGCGCGCGCAATTCAGGGTTGCCAGGTGACAGTTCCGACGCCCTGCGGGCAGCGGCCGTGGCCTCGGGAAGCATCCCGAGGGCGTCCTGAATTTCGCCGAGTACGGACCAGCACCCGCTGTGATTCGGCGCATAGATGGCAGCGTGTTCCAGGCACGCCACCGCGTCTTCCGGGTGCCCCAGCGCATGCAGTGTCTGGGCCAGGCCCTGCCAGGCATCGCCATTGCCATGCTGCAGGTCCAGACACCGCTGGTAGAGGGGCACGGCCTCCTGGCCACGGCCGAGTTTCTGCAGCACACCTGCGAGGTTGTAATAAAACGCGGCATTCCCGGGGGCTTCCGTAATGGATCGCTGCATCAAGTCCACCGCCTGCTCGGGTCGTCCCGTCTGAAAGGCGAGCAGGCCCAGATAATGCAGGGCGTCAGGCTGGCGAGGATCGGTGGCGATGACCGCGCGCAACAGGCGTTCGGCGTCCGCATACGCCCCCCGCTGCTGGTGGAAAACGGCTTGGGCAATCTGGGCGCGGATTTCGGCGGACGGCATCGGGTTGGCGGCCATCAGTCAGGCTCCAGGCCCGCTGCCTCGAACACGGGGGCCAGGTACTCGCGATAGTTCCGCCAGCGCCCCGGAACGTCCCGTTTCTGCGGATCGGCCGACAACAGCGGCCGGGATGCCGGTTGTAGAGCGCCTGCGGCCGGCGGCGGGTTCAGTCCCAGAAACTTCCAGACTGCATGAGTTTCTGTAGCAGGAATGTTCACTCGGGAATTGGCCGGGAATTTCAACAGGGTTTGGGCCGGCAAGCTTTCCTGCCACCGATCCATCAACGCCGAGTATTGCCGGTAAAAATAAGCGAGGTCCTGAAGAGCATGCACATGGCTGTGATTCGGATGGGGAAAGGGCCAAAGGTACGCGGACAGGCACTCGTCCCAGGGCTGCCTGTGCTGATGAATGATGCGTGAATCCGGAAATACCCGCTGAATCAGTGCCAGATGCAGGAAATTCAAAGGAGTTTCATCCAGAACCCACCGCGCCTCCTTGGTCTTTTCGGGCCAATCGGCACGCGCGCCCTGTTCGAGGCCATCAAGCTGGGCGTCTTCAATATCTGCAAGGCATTCGGGGTACGCCTTGTCCGCCAGTTGCTCACAGGCGCGCGCCACACCATCCACCTGGGTGCTCACGCCGAGGCTGGACACGGCAGGGTGAGTTGCGAGCAGTGAGGCAAGCGACTCGGGGTTGGCACCCGGAAAACCGATGAGGAACAGAGGTTGGGGATTCGGTCCCGAGATTGGGATTCGATCCGCGCGCGCAACGGTTTTCGGCAGGCCCTTGAAGTAGTCCTCCCACACCAGCCGGTCAAACGGCCGCGCGTCGCGGCGCAGTCGGTTGGCGGCTGAAAACTGCTGCCAAGCGCCTTTGAAATCACCCAGATCTTCGAGCCAGTTGCCCATGGCGAAATGCAGGCAGGCGCGCGCTTCGCCGGTGATCTTGCTGTTGTTCAGAATGGCCTGCAGGTCATCCAGCCTCGCCCGGTCAGCCGTCGTCGCCCGGCGGGCCTGGCTCATGAGCAGGTAGGCGAATCCGGCCAGCGGGTCTCTGCGTACGGCCGCGTTGAGCGCCTCTTCGGCTTCCGGCAGGCGCTGCAACTGCAGCAGGCATGCGCCGAGGCGTTGCCAGGCACCCGCGGCCGGCGCGACCTCGGCAATCTTTCTCGCCAGGCGGGCGGCATCCTCGAAGCAGTTGAAATCCATCAGCAGGCCGGTCACCTGCCTTTGCAGTGTAAGATCCGTGGGCTCGCGTGCGGCCAGCTCCATCAAGGCCGCGGACGTTTCGATATCCCGGCCCGCGTCGTGCAGCAGAAAGGCAAGACTGTAAGTGGCGTCACGCAGATTGGGGTCCAGCGTGCGTGCACGCCGCAGCGCCGTTTCGGCTTTGCGCGATTGGCGCTGGCGCCGCAGGCTGTTGCCCAGTCCCAGATGCGCCTGCGCCATGGACGGAGCCATGGAGATGGCGGTTTCGAATTCCCTGTCAGCGGCAGCGAAGTCGCCGCGGCTCAGCAATTCCAGGCCGGATTGGCAGGCCGACTCAGCGCTGGGTGCTGCGGCTGTTGTGAAGTCGGCTGGCATCTGTGTCAATTCCGGACTGGGTAAAGCAATTTGTGAGCTGGCGGCGGGCAAAGGCAAGTCTATCGCATGCTGCCAAAAATCACAGAGCATCCAATGTTGTTACGAAGCAACACGAATGAAATCCAAGGGCTTAGATTTGCTCTAAAGCCCGTCACTGCGGGATGTTTACCGTTGAAAATATTGTTAAAGATTTACAACATTACCCTTCCATTTTGCATCCCCTGTGCTATATTCCCCTGAGCTAAGCGAGGCGGAGCATGTCTCCGGCCTCGGGGAAAACGGGAAAATTTCCATTACATGGGTCCGCATTGCGCACTCCAGCGCAGCCAAGGGCCCGGCAGTTTCCAACCCTCCAATCACGCAGGAGTTTCGGATGAACAGCAACCTTCGCAAAGCCGTGCGTTACGCTCTGGTGGCGGGTGCCGCCTCGGCCATGGCCGCACCAGCGGTGCTCGCGCAAAGCGCGGCGCAGCAGACCCCCGCCAATAACCAGAATCAGAACCAGAACGCCAATACCGCGCAACTCGGCAAGATCGAGGTCACGGGCACGCGCATCAAGCGCACCGACGTCGAGACCGCGCAGCCGGTGACCATCATCACCGCACAGCAGATTCAGCAGAGCGGCCTGACCACGATCGGCGATGTGCTGCAGAACCTCACCCAGTCGGGCGCCGCCATCAACACGCTGTTCAACAACGGCGGCAACGGTTCGACATCCATTGACCTGCGGTATCTGGGATCCAACCGGGTACTGGTGCTGGTGAACGGCCGGCGCTGGACCCCGCAACTCAACGGCGTCGTGGACCTGAACACCATACCGGTGTCGGTGATTGACCATGTGGAAATCCTGCAGGATGGCGCCTCGGCCGTTTACGGTTCGGATGCCATCACGGGCGTGGTGAACATCATCACCCTCAAGAACTACAACGGCGCCGAAGCGCATGCTTATGTGGGCATCTACCACAACACCTACAACGCCAAGACCTCGAAACCCAACAACGGTTTCGACCACTGGGACGGCAAGATCCAGCAATACGACTTCACCATCGGTTCGCAGGGCGACCGCGCGGGCGTGGTGTTCGATGCCGGTTATACCAACCAGCAGTCCATCTGGGCGGGCAGCCGCGTGCAATCGCGGGAAGCCATCTGGACGCAGGGCGGGGGCAGTTCCGGTGCGGCCGACGGCCGATTTTTCTTTATCGGTACCGGTTTTGCCGGCAAGACCTTTGGGACGGGGACCTGTGCGGCGTTCAACCCGGCTGCGAAGTCCTACGGCACCTGCGACATGAGCTTGACCGCCACGCCGAGCAACAACCCGCAGTTGGGCAACTTCACGAACTGGTCGCCAGCGCACGCATTCAATTACGCGCCGTTAAATTATTTCGTGACGCCGCTGGAGACCAAATCCATCTATGTTCAGGGCCACTACGACCTCGCGGACAACCTGACCTTCACTTCGGAGGCCATGTACAGCAACCGCACCTCTCAGCAGACGCTGGCGCCCTCGCCCTTGTTCTTGGGCTTGGGTAATTACCTCAACAACGGCTCCTACATCGGCATCGGCAAGAACAACCCTTACAACCCCTTCGGCCAGGACATCGTGGGTAATGCCAACCAGTACTGCCCGGGCAACGCGGCGGCCACAAGTGTAGCCGTGAGCGGCTGCTCCAACGAGTTGCTGATTCTCTGGGGCCGGCGGCCGCTGGAAGCCGGTAACCGCAACTTCAACGAGAACGTGGCGAGCTACACCTTCCGCATGGGCCTGAACGGCTTCTTCAACATGCTGGGCAGCGAGTGGGACTGGGACGTGGGCTCGATCTACGGCAACACCTACCAGTCGAACCTCACCCAAGGCCTGTTCAACACCAGCCGCTTGGCGACGCAGTTGAATTCCCCCGGTGCCGCTCAGTGTAACGGCCCCGGCCAAGTAACCCAGCCCGCAGGCCAGTCGGTGCTCATCAACGGCCTGTATTACCCGATCATCACGGCTGGTTGCGTGCCATTCAATCCCTTCGGCGGTTTTAACTTGGCCACCGGGCAGGGCAGCCTGACGCCACAGATGCTGGCCTACAGCCAGTATGAAGAGCACAACGTGAACTCCGTGACGCTGCGCGACTACACCGCGAACATCACCGGCGATCTCTTCCAGATGCCGGCCGGTCCGTTTGGGGTGGCGCTCGGTGCCGAGTACCTCGAGAACGACGGCTTCGACCACCCGGACTCCACCACCGCCACCGGCAATACCTCGGGCAACGTATCCACGCCCACCGACGGCAAGGAATGGAGCACCGCCGAGTACATCGAGTTCAACATTCCGCTGCTCGCGGACGTGCCGCTGTTCCACTCTCTGAACCTGGACCTCGCCAACCGCTGGACGCAGATCAAATGGAAGGGCGGCGAACCGGGCGACACGTTCTATGGGGTGGAGAACCGTGCCAGCGCCACCACCGGCCGTGCGGCTCTGAAGTGGCAGCCGACCGATGACCTGTTGATCCGCGGCAGTTGGTCGCAGGGCTTCCGCGCGCCCAGTTTGGCGGATCTGTACACCGGCCAGTTCTCGAATTATCCGGGTGTGCAGGATCCCTGCGCGGGCCCGCCGAACGGCAACTACGTGCCTCCGGCTCCGTTGCCCCCGGGCTGCGGTGGCGTCGTGCACACGCAGCCGAACGGACAGATCCAGACTATCGGCGGCGGTAACCCGCACCTGAGTCCGGAGAAGGCCATCTCCAGGTCGGTCGGATTTGTATATAACCCCGGCTGGTTCCCGGGCTTTGACTTCAGCGCCGATTTCTACAAGATCGAGCTGGATCACGCGGTCGGGACGATTAATGCGCAGCAGATATTGAATGGCTGCTACATAGCGCAGAATGCCGCGAATTGTGCGCTCATTAATCTCCAGGGCAAGGTAATTTCGAAGATCTTTTCCATCTCCACCAATACCGGCGGGGAGTACACCCGCGGCATAGACGTGAGCACGCACTACAAGTTCCCATCCACCGCCATCGGCGACTTCAAGCTGGGGCTGAACTGGACCTTCGTGCGTTCCTTCGTGCTTACAACGATCTGCACGCCGGTCGCGGCAACCGGTGCCTGTCCTACCGGCTGGAAGAACACCGAGCTGGTCGGCAACGGCAGCGCCTTCACCGCCTTCCCCAGCCAGAAGGGCAACATCTCGCTCGACTGGAACTACGGAGACTGGTCGGCGCGTTGGTTCATGCAGTACATCGGGTCTTGGTTCGAACCCTGCACGACTAAGACCAAGACGGCCAAGGAGTGCTCCAACCCGACGAGCCCCAACGCCTTCTCCGGAGGCACGGGTATGAACCACCAGGGCCGCACCATCTACCACGATGTGGAAGGCACCTACCACGTGGACGCGATCAATACCGACTTCACTTTCGGTATCCGCAACCTGTTCGACAAGGAGCCGCCAGCGACGCTCACCTCGTTCGCCAACAGCTTCATTCCGTCGGTGGGTTACCGCGTCCCGGGCCGGTTCTTCTACGCCCAGGTGGCCGTGAAGTTCTGAGACCGATTAACAACAACAATACTGTGCAAACTCGCGGCCCCGGAAACGGGGCCGCTTTTTTTGCGCGAGCGCCAATATTTTGTGGGAGCGGCGATATTCGCCGCGATGGCTGGAACCTATCTCAAAATCTTCGAACCGTTCGTGTTGAGCGTAGCGGAGCTAGGCTCCGCGAAGTCGAAACACGGAAGATCAGGGTAACAACCCTTCGACTCCGCTCAGGACAGGCCCTTCGACTCCGCGCCTGCGGCGCTACGCGCAGAGCCTGCCCCGGACTTGATCCGGGGGCGAACGGTATTTTGAGATGGGTTCCAATCAGGCCGGGAGCATCGCGACGGAGACCGTCGCTCCCACAGTGGAGAGGGTATTGGGATTGTGGGAGCGGCGATGACCGCCATGGGCCCGCTGCGGAAGCAGCGAGCGGGCATACAGGGATGTATGCTCTGGCCTTTCAAGCGGCGTATGGAAGCGCCCCTTGAAAGGCGGAAATGCAGATTTTGCAGGAGCAAAAATCTGCCTTCACCGCGATCGGAAAATCATTTCCCCGGCAACCGATTACCGGCAGTTTGTGGGAGCGGCGATATTCGCCGCGATTAAATCAGGTGGGGGAGGATTATCGCGGCCGGGACGGCCGCTCCCACAGACCGTCGCTTGTATGCTTATCCTCGATGAGCCTGAAAGGACTTGTCGGGGTGGAGGGACTACCGTCGCATCTCTCCCACAGTGGAAAAGATGTCGGGTTTGTGGGAGCGGCGATATTCGCCGCGATCAATAAATCAATTCCCGGCTCGGGATTGCCGGCAGCTTAGCGCGGCCTGATGAAAGGCTCGTCGCCCGCAGATTGCGCGTCGCGCACCCATGCATTGAAAGCCACGGTGATGCGTTCGCGCTGGCCGTAATACGGCGCCACCTCGTGCACGAGATACGAGGGAAACAGCAGCAGTTCGCCGGCCTCGAACTGGAAGGCCTGTTCGCCGAAGCCGAACGGCGCCTTCCAGTGCGCATTGCCACTGTCCAGGTACATGCTCGCGGTTTGGCGGGCTTCCAGGAAGCGCAGTGCACCGTTGTTGGGCTTGTCCTGCACCGGATCCCCCGGGTCCACGCAATACACGCCTGACCACGAGGCCATGGGATGGTTGTGCTGGGCGGTATAACCGCCGTGGCGCGTGAGGTGATACCAGCTGTGCTGGAAGATGCGCAATTGCGCCATTTCTTCGGCACTGTACCCGTTCAGCTGCTGGATGGCATAGCCGGTGCCCTGCAGGCAGAACTGCTTGAGCGCCTGGATTTCGGGTTCGGGATTGTCGAACAGTGAAAAATCGCTTTCATACACCGCCACCTTGACGACCCCGGTGGGCAGGGAGCTGCGCTTGCGCGCAGGATCGGACTCCCACGCGAGGAACAGCTCGCGCAGGCGCGCGTTGAGGGTTTCGCACTGCGGCAGCCGCGTGCGCAGCAGCGGCGAGGCGAACGCGGCGTTGATCTGAATGGGCGGTTGGCTCATGCGTAACCCGTGGCAATAGGCTGCGTGTTTTTCGAGCGCTCATGGTAAGCGCAGCGCACGCGCGCAGGCAATCCACGGGCTGCGGACCCGATGGCCGCTATATGGAGTAGCCGAAATGCCCCGCATAAGGCCGCAGGAGGTCCAGCGCTGCGCCGAAATGGCGCTGATAACGCTGCCAGCGGTTGACGGCGTCGCTGTACACCGGACGGATGACCTGGTGGTAGCTCGGCGTATAAATGCGGCCGCGTCGCTGCGCGTGCGCCGTGTGATCGGCCAGTTCTTCCGACCACGCCAGGCCGAGGAATTCCAGCAGCGCCTGCAGGCTGGAGTGCGTATCCGTCACCAGTTGCTCGTAGCGCAATTCATGGACTTCGAGAGGTAAGGCATCACGGTAGCGCAGCCACAGGTCCATGACCCGCCGGTAAACCTCAGCGCTGGTTTCGAGATCGAGAAGATTCGCGAGTACCGGACTGCGGCCGAAAGGCTGCATGAAGCAGGACAGCACCACGTCGCAAGGATGGCGCAGTGCGAAGATGAAGCGCGTGCCGGGCAACAGGCGCTGGATGAGGCCGGCATGCGTCGAATGGAACGGATTCTTGTCCACCACCAGCATGCCTGCTTCCGGCCGCGCCAGTTTGGTGACGGCGTTCAGATACACGGTGCTCAATTCCGCCAGCTGCTCGGCGCTGAGCGAGGCGACGGCGCGCGGGTAACTCCCGGGCAAGGCGCGCACCCGGTCGAGCACCTGTCCCAGGCACGGTTCTTCTTCCAGCACGCGCACCTTTGGGTGGGCATCGAGGAAGGTGTCCATGAGGGTCGTGCCGGAGCGCGGAAAGCTCACCAGAAAAGCGGTCTGCAATTGCGAATCCGCGGGCTTCGTGCGCGGCAGCGCCCGGAGCCAGGCGGGCGTGCAGATATCCAGCAGCATGTCGAGCTCTGCGAGATAGGCGCGCGCGCCATCCGCGAGTTCCGGCCAGGCTTCCAGCGTCAGCCGGTTCCCGAGCTCGAAATGCCGGTAAGCCTCGTCGCTGTCACCCTGCAGGTCATGATTGCGCCCCAGCTCGAATTCCAAGCTGCGCTGCAGTTCCTTGTTCAATCTCGGTTGCTTGAGGGCATCCTTGAGGCGGGCAATGGCAGACTCCGTGCGGCCGCGCCTGCGCAGACATTTGGCAGCCACCAAAGCGAGTCTCGCGGACTGCGGCTCGAGTTGCAGTGCCTGCGCGAGCACCGCTTCGGTTTCGTCCAGGCGGTTGGTCTGTTCCAGCAGGGTGGCGAGATTGATCCACACGGCGGCATTGCGCGCATCGAGCTGCGTGGAGCGCTTGTACGCGTCAATGGCTGCCGCGTAGTCGTGTTCTCGGTTCAGGGCGAGAGCGAGATTGTTGTGGATGCGGGCGTCATTCGGCTCAAGCTGCAGAGCTTGCCGGTAAATCGTGATAGCGGCCTCGCTTTCGCCCAGTTCCTTGAGCGTCACACCGAAGTTGTTAAGCAGTCCGGCGTCGGCCGGTCCGTGGTGCAAGGCCAGCTCGAACTGCCGCGCAGCTTCGGGCCACTGCTGGAGGTTGAAATGCGCCGTACCGAGCGCACGCAGAATGCCGGCGTGCATCGGCGCCAGGCGCGCCGCCGCTTGCAGACAGGGCAGGGCCTCTTCAGCGCGGCCGTCGTCCAGCAGCACGCTGCCGAGCAGGAACCATGCGCCCGTGTGTTGCGGCGACTGCTGCAACAGCTGACGCGCCAGCTGTGCGGCCTGCGTGCGCCGGCCCTGCTCGTAGGCTTGAGAGGCTTGTTCAAACAACGGCGTCTCGGCCGCGGCCTCGTTCACAGGCGGTTGCCCAGTCGCTGCAGACGCGCGTTAATGTCGGCGAGCGGGGGCAGCACCGGTTCGAGTTCCGCCGCGTGCCGCCGCCATTTGTCCTTGGCCGGCGGCGTGAGCGTGTGACTTGAATACGGCAACTGCGCGGGCAGGCTGCGGAGCAGTTGCTGCGGTACCGCAAGTTGCATGAAGGCACTCGCGCGTGCAAACACGCCCGCCGGATCGCGCAGCAGTTCCGCGTAATCCAGCGTGCGCCAGCGTTCACGCGGCAGCTTCTCGAGGGCCGCGAGGATGGCTTCGTTGGCCGCGCGCCACTGCTGCGCAACCACCTGTGCCAGCGGCTGCCCGGCCAGGACGCGCCACCCCGGGGTGAGCAGCAATGACCAGGGTGGGCCGGGCCAACCCGGCAGTTGCGGATAGGTGATGAACTTTCCCGATTGCCAGGCATCCAGCATGCTGCCCAGACTCGCGGCGGGATCCCGATGCAGGAACAAAAATTGCGCATCGGGGAACAGAGATAGCAGAAAACCGACGCGCAGTGCATTCTTGGGTGTCTTTTCCAGGATGCGCACCGATTCCGGACGCTGTGTCTCGGGTATTTCAATGAAGTTTTGTCCGCGGGCATTGCCGATCTGCCAGCTCAGGTTGCGCAGCAATTGTGCGGTGATGTCCGGCATGGCATCCGCGGCCTCGAGGCGGTTGGAGTCGTAACCGCGCTCGCGCGGCGCCAGCCCCGGAATGTTTTCGAATTGCGCGTGGCTTTCATCCGGCAGGGTCCACAGGTCCGGATGCCGGGCCAGCAGTTCAAACAACAGGGTACTGCCGCTGCGCGGCGCCGCCAGAATTATCAGCGGGCATTCGAAGCGCGGCGGGGTGAGAGTAGCGAGGAATTCCTGGAATCCGGGAAACAGCGGCGGCAGGAAGCGCTGCAACACCAGCGGGAGGTGCGCGCCGTTGCTCGGCAGGCGCAGGTCGGATGCGGCCGGGGCGACGCTGTTCAGGCTGCGTTCCAATAGCAAAGCGAAGGATGCGTGCCCGCTCGCATGCGGGCCGTATATGGCCCACAGAGCTTGCCACTGATTGGCGAGATCCATGAGCGTCTGTTCCACCTGCGCTTGCCCGGCTGAGCGCGCAGGCTGGCTGCGCAGATCCGCGATGAGTTCCTGCGTCATGTTGCGCACCACCGCGGGGTGGGCCACCGGCTCGCGGTTGAAGCGTTCGAGTGCGAAGTCGGCGCGCTGCTGCGGCTGGAATTCGACGCGTGTTGCGGCCACGCGATCCGAGGATGCCGGTCGGGCCGACACCATGCGCCAGAATTCCGCACTGCCGACGGTATCCACCACCAGATGGATGCGCGTGATTCCGCTCGGGTTGGTCACGCGGTGCGGCCGCCAGTTATCGAATATCCAAGCATCGCCGGCGCGCATGTGGATCTCGCTGCTGCCGCACTGAAACCGCACCTGCGCATCGGTAATCACGGGCACGTGGATGCGGATGCGCTCGCGCCAGTAGTAGTCTATGTCGGTGTGGGCGGTGACCTCGGCGCCGGACGCAAGGCGCATGAGCCGGGAACGGCCAATGACGGTGTGGAAACTCGCCAGCACCTGGCGCAGATAGGGACAGCGCTCCAGGCGCGGGCTGGTGCGCATTTCGCCGGCGAGGTCGTCATTTTCGCCGCCGTCGCGGGATACCAGAATGAGCGCGGAATTTCCCGCGAACCCCTGCGGATGGGCGCGCCAGTCGCTTTCCGAAAACTGCCCGATCTCGGCCTGCATACGCGCGGCGTCGAAACTCAACGGAAGCTGGATGAAGGGTGTGGGCAGCCGCATGCGTGAAAGCCGGTAGCGCGAAGCGTGCGGCACTATAGCGAATGGCGGTTGCCGCCTTCAAGGGAAGACGCCGCCAGGCACGCGGGTTACACTGGATGGCATGCACAGCATGCCGGACAAGCGCCAGTACATTTCTGGCTGCAAGCGCCTGCCGTATGCGGTAGATGCGCCACGCCTGCAGGCGGAAGTAGCGGCGCTGCCGCCCGTGGTCTGGGGCAATGTCCGCGCGCCGGTGCATCAGGAAACCGTGTCGGTGTTCCTCAGGGGCCAGGCGCCGTTGCAGGGTGCGGCGGAGGACGTGGACCAGCCGCTGCTCAGCCAGTGTCCTTATATAAGGCAGTTGCTGCACGAGGTGCTGCCCGGCCGCTGCGGCAAGTGCCTGCTGGCGTCGTTGCGGGCCGGCGGACTCGTGTATCCCCACACCGATGCCGCCAATGACTATTTCCTGGGCTCCTTTCGGGTGCACGTGCCGGTGTTCACCAGCAGTCAGGTGCATTTCTTCTCCGGCCGGCGCCTGTTCCAGATGGCGGCGGGCGAGGCCTGGTCCGTGAACAACCTCGCGCCGCATGCGGTGCTCAATCTGCACCCGCGCGCGCCGCGCGTGCATCTGATATTCGACATCTTTCCGGACGCGTCCTCGGTGGAATTGCTGGCGCGGTTGCCGGAAGCGCCCGGGACGGAAGACGAAGTGCTGTTCAGCCAGGTGGCGAGCCGGCGGCCGGCCGCCGTTCAGAAGCCGTAAGCGTAAGTGTCCACGAGCTCGGCATCGCGCACCGCGACCAGCGCGCGCAGCTCGGCATCGTAATAGCCGCGGTAATCGCGCCGCGCCGAGGCGTTGACCGGTGGATTGTTGAGTATCGCGTCCCGCAGTTCGGCAGTGACCGGCTGCCCGACAGCCTGCAGCGCGTCGAGCAAATCCGCGCGCAGGTACTCCATGCGGCCGGCATGCAGGCCGTCGGCGCGCGTGCCCAGGAAAAACATGTAACGCCACAGCCAGGTGAAATAGCCGCGGCTTTCATCCTCGTAGGCCAGGATGTCTGCGCGCGTAATGCCGCTCCCCAGGTTGCCCTCGCGCGTCTCGGGTAGTGCGGTGCCGATCGCCGTACGCATTGGGCGCGAGCGCTCGCAGCCGAGATGCAGCATATTGATGAGCGTGTGCTTGAAGTCCAGTCGGCCGTCGGCGGACACCGCACGGAAGATCGGGTTGCGCTGCGGTTGCGCAAGATTGAACGCGTACCAGGATACATACCAGTTCCAGGGATTGCGCACGAAGCCGATGACTGGTAAGCCACGCAGTTCCAGCGGTGCCGCGCTGCGCGGCAGGTGATAGCCTATGGCGCGCGCGTCCGGGAGGTGGCGCAGCAGCACACGGTTGACAAACTGGCCGCCGGTTTTGTGCAGATGCAGAAACAGAAAACGTCGCGTGGCAATCACGTTGCGCCGCTCACGCCGCGGACTTGGAAATCACCCGGCACCCTGCGCGGTCTTGGGGCCCAATTTGAATGCACTGATCGCCGTCACCAGCGACGTAACGCCGGCACGTTCGGCCTCGGTCAACAGCGGATTCCAGATTTCGGTGATGAGCACCGCGCGCAGCCGGTCACTCCTGTTCCAGGCCTCGTGCTGGAAACTGTCGTCAAAGATCAGGCACTGGCCCTCGGTCCAGCCGCGCGTTTCATTGCCGACGCGGATGGCGCAATCCGGCGGCACGATCAGCGGCAGGTGCACGGCGAGCTTGTAGTTGCCGAGGCCGTAATGCGGCGGAATATGCGTGCCCGGGCGCAGCACCGAGAAGAACGCCTCGGGCGCATGCTCAGGGATCTGTGCTAGCGGCAATGCATGAAGCGCCTGCAGGGTAGCCGGGCAGCGCGCGGCATTCGGTTCAACGGGCTTGCCGCCCTTGAGCAGCTGAAACGCGCTCCATTGCGGCGATTGATTCAGCGCGCTCCATTCTCGGGGGTCTTGTCCGGCGTCAATCTGTACGTAAGGCTTGAGTCCCTGCGGATCCTGCAGGACGGCTTCGAGTTCCGCGCGGATGGCGGACTTGGCCTGCTCCAGCGTCGTGAGCCATGAAAAATCCGCGCGTTCAAAAAATGCCTTTGGTTCGATGCCCGGGAGGTAAAGATAGGCGGGGCGCTGCAAAGTGTGCCGGTATTCCGCCGCTGCGGTGCCCATGAAGATGGCGCCCGCCGTGCGTACGCGCGCGAGTGCGGCCTCACCGTATTTGTCCTGCAACGGCAGCAACTGCTCGGCCAGTGCGAACGCCTGACGGGCCCGCAGGTATTCGGCGGCATGCTCGATAAGCGCGCGCACCTTGGCGGGAATGGAGGGGTCCTTGGCCATGACTTCGGGGGGCTGCGGGAGGCAGCTCCAGGCGCGTTGGTAGCTGACCACGGCCTCCTGATCCTGGCCCATGCGTTCCAGCAGTGCACCTTTGTGCATTAAAGCAGTGAAAAACTGCGGGCGCAGCGCCAGCGCCTGATTCAGGGCGGCCAGCGCCATTTCCGAATCGCCTTTTGCATTGTGGACCAGACCCAGGTTCTGATACAGGATCGGCCGCTTGGGATCTACGCGCAGTGCCTGCTCGACGAGGCGCTGGCTTTCATCCAGTTGCCCGCGCTCCAACGCACGCACCGCGAGAAACTGCAGGGCACGTACGTGATAGGGCGCAGTTTCCAGGATGACACGGTAGATTTTTTCCGCTTCCGTGAGTTCGCCGCGCTCCGCCAGCCGACGGGCACTGTCGGCAAGCGTGGAAATCTGCCAGGCTGGATCGGGTGGGGCCGGGGGCATACGGGCTTCAAGAATGCGCGAGTGGCGCAGATTGTGACATAGGCGGGCGACCGGCGTCACGGGCCAACAGCATTGCAGTGCGCATGGGATGCCGCCGGCGGCACCTGTGTATATAGTATGAACATGAAACCGGTACTCCCGTGAACGCCACGCCTGATTCCGCATTGCTGCAGAGCGCGCAAGCCGGCAATCCCCAGGCCCAGACGCGCGTGGGCATCGGATTGTTCTCGCGCGGTGAGCATGCGCAGGCGCGCACGTGGCTCGAGCGTGCCGCGCGCCATGATGTCCCCGAAGCCTGCAATTTGCTGGGTTTGATGCATCTCAACGGCATCGGAGTTCCCCAGCGGCCGGCGCTGGCGGCCGGTTTCCTGCAACGGGCCGCTGCGTGCGGACTGAAAGAGGCCTGTTACACGCTGGGGAATCTGATGTTCAACGGCATCGGTGTGCCGGTGGACGCAGCACGCGCCAGTGACTTGCTGTTGCAAGCTGCTGAATTGAATCACCTGCCGGCCTTGCGCACGCTCGGCCTGTTGCACTGCCTCGCCGAGCATGGGTCCACGCAAAATGCCGTCGCGCTTTACTGCCTGCGACTTGCGGCACAAGGCGGCGACGCGCTCTCCCAATATCTGCTGGCTACGCAGTTGCTGCAGCAGTCCGCCGCAGCACAGCAGGCTGAAGGCCTGCACTGGCTGGAGCGGGCCGCGGGTCGTCAGGTTTATTGTGCCGTGGCGCGCCTTGAGCGCTTGGCATCCGGAGCGGACCGGGAGCGCTGGCAATCAATCGCCCAGACGTACCGTCCGGGGGCGGCGCCAGAACGCCCGCCCGCCTTGACGGTTCCGAATCTGGAGAAACTCGCGCACACCGATGCCGCAGTCGTGGACACCATGGTACCTGGTACCGTTTGGCAGATCACCCAAGTGCTGGCGCCGCTCATGTGCGAGCATTTCATGAACCTGGCCAGGCCGGCGCTCACGCCTTCCTACGTCGCGGATCCGGATAGTGGCAAACTGCTTACCAACGACGTGCGCACGAGCAGCTCGATGTTTTTCCAGCTGAGCCTGTACGATTTCATCGCCGGCCTGGCGTTGCGACAGATCGCGCACCTCGCCGGTCACGACATCGCTCAGGCAGAACCGCTGGCGGTATTGCGCTATCTGCCGGGTCAGCAATACAAACCACACTTCGATTACTTCGTGAGCCGTGGCAACCGCGAGGAGTTGGTGGACGGGCGCGGTGGCCAGCGACAGACCACGCTGTTTGTATATTTGAATGATGTGGAAGCCGGTGGCGAGACCGATTTCCCGCTGCTGCATGCCTGCGTGCTGCCGGCACAGGGCAAGGCGGTGAAATTCGTGAATCTCGATGCGCACGGTGAACCCGACACCCGCACGCTGCACGCAGGCAAACCGGTGATTCGTGGGGAAAAATGGCTGTTGACCGTGTGGTTCCGGCAGCGGCCGTTCGTGTGGGGTGAATTGCAGGCCTAGTCGGGCGCGTAAGCGACGTTTTCTCGCGAGCGCCGTTCCGTTACACTATATATGTTAGCGAGCGGCTTGCGTGCCGCCTGAACAATATTCCGCAGCCTGCTTGAAATTGTTGGCATTTTCCGCATGTGTCTATGCCGAACCGGGGCAGGACCTGCGGGTGCATTGCCGGTGAAAATGAGCGCATCCTACCAACAACGTTACCAGAGCACCCCCCTGTCGGGCGGTAACGCCGACTATGTCGAAGCTCTTTACGAGCAGTACCTCGCCAATCCCTCCGCAGTGTCTGCCGAGTGGGCAGGATATTTCCGCGCGCTGGCGGCGGGAGCCACGGACACGCCGCGCTTGCCCATCGAACGGCAGCTGGCCGCGAGCGCCCATGCGCACCGACTGGCTTCGGGACCGGGGAACGGCGGCTTGCATCCCGAAGCCGCGGAGAAACAGGCAGCCGTCATTCGCCTAATCGAAGCTTACCGGGGGCGCGGCCACCTGCGCGCCAAGCTCGACCCCTTGGGGCTGAAGCCGGTGCCGGCGGTCCCGGACCTGGAACTCGCGTATCACGGGCTGAGCGAGGCCGACATGCCCACGGTGTTCAGCAGCGTGTCGCTCACCGGGCCCGATCGCATGCCGCTTGCGGATATCTGGAGCATGCTGCGCGCAACCTATCTGGGCACGATCGGTTTCGAGTTCATGCACATGACCAGAGGCGAAGAACGCGTGTGGTTGCGCCAACGCGTCGAAGCCGCGCGCGCCAAGGCCCAGCTCACGCGCGACGAGCGACTGACCATCTTCAACTCGCTGGTGTCCGCCGAAGGCCTGGAGAAATACCTGCACACCCGTTATGTCGGGCAAAAGCGTTTCTCCATTGAAGGCGGTGAGTCACTGATTGCAATGCTGCATGACCTGGTGAATCAGGCGAGCCGCCAGGGCGTGCACGAGACCGTGATCGGCATGGCGCACCGTGGCCGGCTGAATGTGCAGATCAACGTGCTCGGCAAGTCGCCGCAGGAGCTGTTTGAGGAATTTGCCGGCACCTACGATCCGAAGGTGGACCTGGGTTCGGGCGACGTGAAGTATCACCTGGGTTTTTCCTCCGACCTGCGGGCTGCGGGCGGCATGATGCACGTGGCCCTGGCGTTCAATCCCTCGCACCTCGAGATCGTGGACCCGGTGGTGGCCGGTTCGGTGCGCGCGCGCCAGGAGCGGCGTGGTGATGTGCAAGGCGTGACCGTGCTGCCGGTGATGATTCACGGTGACGCGTCGCTGAGCGGCCAGGGCATCTGCATGGAAGTGATGCAGCTTTCCCAGGCACGCGGTTTCCACGTGGGCGGCACGCTGCACATCGTGCTTAACAACCAGATCGGCTTCACCATCAGCAACCCGCAGGACGCGCGTTCCACGGCCTATTGCACCGATATCGCCAAGATGCTGGAAGCTCCGGTGTTCCACGTCAACGGTGACGATCCGGAAGCCGCGGTATTCGCCACGCGCCTGGCGTTGGAATACCGGCAGAAGTTCCACAAGGACGTGTTCATTGATCTGGTGTGCTACCGCCGGCACGGACACAACGAGGCCGACGAGCCGGCCGCCACGCAGCCGGTCATGTACCGGGATATACGCGCACGCAGCACCACACCGGCGCTGTACGGCGAAAAGCTGCAGCAGGCGGGACTGGTGGACGAGGGTGCTCTGGACAAGGCCGTGGACGTTTATCGCAAGCGGCTGGATGCCGGACAACCGGTGGCACCGGGTGTCGGCCCGCCGGTAGCAAACCAGTACACCGTGGATTGGAGCCGCTACCAGCAACATCACTGGCACGAGGACGTGGATACGCGGCTGCGCGCCGACCGGCTCAAATTCCTCATGGACGCCATGAACCGCGTGCCTGCGCAAGTCGAGCTGCATCCTACGGTGGCGCGCATCTACGATGCGCGCCGCAAGATGGCGCAGGGCGCGCAAGCCATGGATTGGGGATTTGCGGAGACGCTGGCTTACGCGAGCCTGGTGACCGAAGGCTATCCCGTACGGCTCACCGGCCAGGACACCGCACGCGGCACGTTCTTCCACCGTCATGCGGTGTTGCACAACCAGAGAGACGGGAGCACCTGGACACCGCTCGAACACCTGGCGCCGGACCAGAAACACTTCACGGTGGTGGATTCGCTGCTCTCGGAAGCGGGCGTGATGGCGTTCGAATACGGCTACAGCACGGCCGAACCGGATACGCTGGTGATCTGGGAAGCGCAATTCGGCGACTTCGCCAACGGCGCGCAAGTGGTGATTGACCAGTTCATTTCCGCCGGCGAGGCCAAGTGGGGGCGGCTCTGCGGCTTGATGCTGTTCCTGCCGCACGGCTATGAAGGCCAAGGCCCCGAACATTCCTCGGCACGGCTTGAGCGCTACCTGCAACTCTGCGCCGAGCACAACATGCAGGTGTGCGTGCCCTCCACGCCCGCGCAGATGTTCCACATGCTGCGCCGTCAGATGCTGCGCCCATATCGCAAACCGCTGATCGTCATGACGCCCAAGAGCCTGCTGCGGCACAAGCTCTCGGTGTCCTCGCTGGCGGATCTGACCCACGGGCGCTTCCACGTGGTGATTCCGGAGATTGACGCGCTCAAGGCGGCCAATGTGCGGCGCGTGGTGTTCTGCTCCGGCAAGGTGTATTACGACCTGTTGCAGGCACGGCGCAAAGCCAAGATTGACGATATTGCGATTGCGCGCCTGGAGCAGTTGTATCCATTCCCGCACGATGAGTATGCCGAGGTCATCAAGTTCTACGCCAATGCCCGCGATATCGTGTGGTGCCAGGAAGAACCGCAGAATCAGGGCGCATGGTATGAAATCCGCCATCGCCTGCAGGAGCCGCTCACCGCCAGGCACGTGTTGCGTTATGTAGGGCGCGCGGCCTCGGCCTCGCCGGCGGCCGGCTATGCACAACTGCATAAAGAACAGCAAAATGCGCTGATTCAGGAAGCGCTGAGCGACAAGCCGGCACCGGTGCAAATCGGCAGCCGTGACAACACCAAGACCCGGGCCGTATCGGAGAAGGCATGAGCATCGAAATCAAGGTTCCGGCACTGCCGGAGTCCATTCAGGACGCCACGCTCGTAAGCTGGCACAAGCAGCCGGGTGACGCGGTCAAACGCGACGAAAATCTGGTGGACATCGAAACCGACAAGGTCGTGCTCGAGTGCCCGGCGCCCGCGGACGGCGTGCTCAAGGAAATCCGGCAGCCGAACGGCGCGACGGTGACGGCCGATCAGGTGATCGGCATCCTCGAACCCGGCGCGGTGGCGGCCAAAACTGCTGCGGCACCCGCACCGCCCGCCAAGCCCGCTACACCCCCGGCGGCGACTCCGGCTCCCAAGCCGGCACCTGTTGCCCCGGCGCAGGCGTCACCGGCGCCGGCGGCGGGGCGTGATTTGCCCCTCAGTCCGTCGGTGCGGCGGCTGGTCGAGGAACATCAACTGAATCCCGCCGCGATTCAGGGCACGGGTCTCGATGGACGACTCACCAAGGGCGACGTACTCGACTTCATCAATCGTGGCGGTACTCCGGGGCCCGCGAGTGCCGAAGCGCCGGCGATGGCCGGTGCCGCGGCGCACGCGCCGTCCGGCACACGTCAGGACCGGCGCGTGCCGATGACGCGCATGCGCGCGCGGATTGCCGAGCGCCTGGCCCAGTCTCAGGCGAGCACCGTGATGCTGACTTCGTTCAACGAAGTGGATCTCTCCGAGGTCATGGCCTTGCGTCAGCGCTACAAGGAGAAGTTCGAGAAAGAGCAGGGCGTGAAGCTCGGCTTCATGTCGTTCTTCGTCAAGGCGGTGATCGAGGCGCTGAAAAAATACCCGGTGGCGAACGCCTCCACCGAAGGCAATGACATCATTTATCACGATTACTGGGATATCAGCGTGGCGGTATCCACGCCGCGCGGCCTGATGACGCCGGTGCTGCGCGACGCCGACCAGATGAGCTTCGCCGAGATCGAGAAAACGCTCGCGGACCTCGCGCTGCGCGCGCGTGACGGCAAGATCAGCATAGAGGAACTCACCGGCGGCACCTTCACCATCACCAACGGCGGGGTGTTCGGTTCGCTGTTCTCCACGCCCATCATCAATCCGCCGCAGAGCGCCATCCTCGGCATGCACACCATCAAGGAACGGCCGGTGGTGGTCAACGGCCAGATCGTGGCGCGCCCCATGATGTACATTGCGATTACCTACGACCATCGCATCGTGGACGGCCGCGAAGCGGTGCTGTTTCTGGTGTCGGTCAAGGATTCGCTGGAAGATCCCGCAAGGCTGCTATTGCAAATTTGATTTCCTTGCTTGTCCCATCTCTCCCCGGCGGGGATGGTCAGGTTGAGGGATCACTTATGAGAGCGTCTAATGAACTGCCACAGTGAATACCAAACGCTCGAAATCCCCCCTGACCCCCCTTTTGCAAAGGGGGTACGCATCGCGTGCGGGGGGATTTTCGGAAATTGCGCATCTTGCAAGGTGTGCGAAGGAAATTTGAATGAACCAATCTTTTGATGTCATTGTTATCGGCGCCGGTCCGGCCGGCTACGTGTGTGCGATCCGCGCCGCACAGAACGGTCTGAAAACCGCGTGTGTGGATGACTGGAAAAACCTCGACGGCAAACACGCATTCGGCGGTACCTGCCTGAATGCCGGCTGCATCCCCTCGAAGGCCTTGCTGGAATCCTCGGAGATGCTCCATAAAACACAGCACGAGTTTGCCGCGCATGGCATCCAGGTCGGCAACGTGAAGATGGACGTGGCCGCGATGCAGGCGCGCAAAGCGAAAATCGTGCAAACCCATACCGGCGGCATCGCACTGCTGTTCAAGGGCAACAATGTCACCGGCATCCCGGGGCGCGCACGCCTGCTGGCGAACGGCACGGTGGAAGTCACGGACTTCGGCGATCCAAAAAAGAAGGACATCCTCGAAGCCAGGCACATCGTGCTGGCCGCGGGCGCGGAGCCGGTGGAGCTCAAGGTCGCCCCCTTCGACGGCAAGAGCGTCGTGGATTCCTGGGGCGCACTGGAATTTTCCACGGTGCCGAAACGCCTGGGCGTGATCGGCGCCGGCGTCATCGGCCTGGAGCTCGGCAGTGTCTGGCACCGGCTCGGCGCGCAGGTCACCCTGCTCGAAGCCATGGAGCAGTTCCTGTTCATGGCCGACCAGCAGATTGCCCGGGACGCGGAGCGCCAGTTCCGCAAACTGGGCCTCGACATCCGCCTGGGCGCGAAAGTCACCGGCGCGAGCCAGGGCAAGGCCAGCATCACGGTGAACTACGAGGACAAGGACGGCAAGCACACCCTCGAGGTGGACAAGCTGATTGTGGCGGTGGGGCGGCGGCCCGCGACCCGGAATCTGATCGAGGACGGCAGCGCCGTGAAGTGCGACGCGCGCGGCTTCATCCAGGTGGACGAGGAATGCCGCACCGGCGTGAAAAACATCTGGGCCATCGGCGACTGCGTGCGCGGTCCGATGCTGGCGCACAAGGGTTCGGAAGAAGGCATCATGGTCGCGGACCTGATCGCCGGCAAAGTCGCGGAAATGAATTACGAGGTGATTCCCTCGGTGATCTACACCTGGCCGGAAATCGCCTGGGTAGGCAAGACCGAGGAGGAACTGAAGAAGCAGGGTGTGAAATACAAGGCCGGCACGTTTCCCTTCGCCGCCAACGGCCGCGCCAACGCCATGGAAGCGGGCACCGGCCGGGTAAAGATGCTGGCGCAGGCCGATAGCGACGAGATACTGGGTGTGCACATTTTCGGTCCCATGGCTTCCGAGATGATTGCGGAAGCCGCCACCGCCATGGAATTCCGCGCCAGCGCCGAAGACCTGCAGCGCACCATTCACGCGCATCCCACGCTGGCGGAAGCCATGCACGAAGCCGCGCTGGCGGTGGACAAGCGCGCCATTCACGTGCTCAACCGCTGACGCCGGTGTTCCCGCACCGGCCAGGACGCTGACGGCCATTTGCCTTTGCATTGCGTATCTGTGACGCAGCGATTAAGGTTTGCATCCATGCGCCAGATGCTTTGTGCAATAGTTCTGGGCCTGCTGCCGTTCGCGGCCGCGGCGCAAACACCATCGCCGCCCGCTGCAGTCCCCTCGCATGCGGTGGTATTCATGTATCACCGCTTTGGAGATGCGCGCCATCCGTCCACCAACGTTACGCTTGCGGATTTCGACGCCCAATTGAACTGGCTTGCGCAGCGCCACTATCAGGTGTGGCCACTGGCGAAGGTCGTGGACTATCTCAGGGCGCGTCGCCCGATTCCCGATCATGTGGTGGCCATCAGCATAGATGACGCCTATCAAACGGTGTACGAGTATGCCTACCCGCGGCTCAAGGCGCGCGGCTGGCCGTTCACCGTGTTTGTCTCAACCGATGCCGTGGACCAGCACCTGCCGGACTTCATGACTTGGGACGAGCTGCGCGAAATGCAGCAGCATGGCGCAAATTTCGGCAATCACACCATGGATCATGCACACCTGGCGTTTCGCAACAAGGGCGAGACGGATCTCGCCTGGGCTGACCGCATGCGCAAGGATATTCTGGGTGCCCAGGCGCGCTTGCAGGCCGAACTCGGGCCACAGACCAATTCCGATCCCAAACTCTTCGCGTATCCTTACGGGGAATACGATCAGGACCTGGCGGAGCTGGTCACCGGGCTGGGCTATGTCGCCTTCGGGCAGCAGGCCGGCGCTATCGGCGAGCCATTGGATACACGCGCCCTGCCGCGTTTCCCCATTGAGGAGGGTTACAGCGCGATTTTGCAGTTTGTCTTGGATGCGACCAGCTTGCCCATGCCGATCGCATCAGTGCTGCCGTGGAATCCACTGGTGACTTCCGCCAACAATCCGCCACGGCTGGAGGTGAGCCTGGTGCTGGGGCGGGTACCGCCCGCGGAGCTGCATTGCTACCTGAACGGGCCGCCCATGCCGGTCACCTGGCTGAATGCGGAGCGCACCCGGTTCGCCGTCCAGGCGCCGGCAGCCGTAGGTGTCGGGCGTACGCGTTACAACTGCACCGCGCTGGTCAACGGGCGCTATTACTGGTACAGCAAGATGTGGCTGTTGCCGCCACCGCCCTGATTGGCACTGAATCCGCGCAGGATCCCGGAGGAAAAAAGCAAGCGCGAGTGTACTACCGACCGCTATTGCTTGGGCAACGGCGGGAATTTCGCGGGATCGAAGCCGCCGACCTCGAATTCCAGGGTTTCCTTGCCATGGCTCTTCGTTACCACATCCATGGTGATGACCTTGGCTTTTTCCAGGGCCACGATGAATGTCTGGTCGTCCTTGATGAAGATGGCGGGCTCTCCGGTGGTGGGCGGAAACGCCTTCCAGACTTCGTGCTTGCCATCGAAGGACATCGCCACGTCACAGAGTTTCCGGCAGACGAAACCGTTGCCGCTGCCGAACAGGTACACGCTCTGGCCCCAGTTTTCGTGGCGGCGCAGGATCAGTTGCACGTCGGCGCCGGCCGGCTCGCTGGTGTAGATGCTGGCGGTGTACTGAAGGCCGCCCGCGTCCGTGGCCGAGTAAACCCACAGGTTTGCAAGTCGCCGTTTGGTTTGGGCCGCGGCGCGGGCTTTTATTTCAGGCAATGATTTCTGCACTTCCGCCGCAGCCGGGGTGCCGGGATATTTTAGGACAATCTGCTCGCCCAGCTGCGCGGCCTGCACCGCATCGGACATGGCCAGCAGGCGCTGATATTGCGTCAGATCCTTGTTGGCGGCGACCTGGCCCGACGCTGGCGTCGCCGATGACATCGCGTCTTTACGCGAGCATCCGGCAACCGGCAGGACTGCGGCGGCGCAGAGCGCGATGGCCGCTGCGGGCAGCAAGAAACTCAGCACCGTGCGCCGGAACATGTGCCGAGTGTAACGCGAACGTCCCGACCGCGGGGTCCTGGACGGCGTGAGCGCCAACATCGGGTCCGGCGTTTCCGGGGGTTGAGCCTTGCGCGGTGTGGGGCACAAGCCAGCCTCGGGCTTATCCGCCGGAATTGCCCAAGGTGAGGCTGGAAAGTTTGCCGAGGTCGTTGCCGCGGATCATGGCGCGGATATTGTCGATGTACGCGCTGCCGGTAATCGAATAGCGATTCAGGGCTCCAGCCAACTCGAGTGCATCCAGCGCTTGACCACTGGCGCGCATGTGCGCGCGCATATTGCGGAAGTCCACATACGCGAAGCCTATGTTGATATTGTGCAGATAGGCACGCACCGAGCTTTGCAGGTCAGGGTAGACGCGCACCAGGTGACTGGCATCGCCGGGACGGTTGACCGGCACGCTGCCCTGTTCGCTGTCCCAGGTCCAGATGCCGAACAAATTGTTGGCCTCAAGCGCAAAGCGCGAGGTTCCCCAGCCGCTTTCCTGCGCCGCCTGCGCGAGCACCAGTGCAACCGGGATGATGTCCACGCGGCTCAAGAGCGTTTCGCGCACTTTGGGATCGTTCAGGTCGCCGCTTACCTTGTACTGATTGGCTATGCTCGCCAGTTCCTGGCCGGCGTCTGACAGCGGATCAATGCTGCCGTGCCCAAACTGCTGCAGCAGAAACACCCGCTGGTTCCAGATGTGCAGGTTTTCCGCCAGCACCATGGGCAGGAGCGCGCGAAAAAATACCGTCTTCTTCTCTTCCGGGTCCAGGGTGTTAAAACCGTAGGGCAGGCTCTGGATGGCATACGGCGGCACCGCAGCTTGCGGCGGCCAGGAGTAGTCCTGGCTGGAAAAAATGTTCTCGAGCGCCGTGGCTGAGGGCGGCTTGATGGGAATCAGTTTGGCCTGGGCAATCAGCGGTGGCGGGGGAGCCGGGCGCTGCCCGTGGTACCAGACAATGAAGCCTGCGGCCAGGAAGGGGATCGCCGACAGCAGCATGTAGCCGAGGAAGCGGCTGACACGGCCGACGAGATTGGGTCTGGGTTGCCTGGGGATATGGCCTCGGATGACCCGTTCCTCGTGATGGGACAGGGGGAATGTAGTCCATGAAAGTGCCGAAGGGAACCCCCCGATGCAGCCCGCGATCCGCGTGGTTCCGGCACAGAATCAGGTCCCGGCCAGGACGGGTGTGGCAAGGATTCCGGGATTGCCGTGGGGTTTTGAAGCCTGACGCCGCTGCAGCAAATGCCGCCCGGTCCGGAACGGCAGCCGATGCACGCTGCAGAATTGCGGGCGCAGCCGCTGATCAATCCGCACGCGGGAATCCAGATAGCGGCGTGCCGCTGTGTCTGCTGGAGTGCGTAGAAGCGCAAATCACGCCGGCACGTATGCGTTGAGACTGCAGAATTCACCGATTTGACGCTATCATAAGCACCAGTACTGGATTTACTTCTGGAGGAGGCTAAACATGCTCATGCGCCGCGCGGGCTGGCTGATGGTGTTCATGCTTGCGGCGTGTGCCGCGTTCGCGGCTCAGGCGAATGACCTGAACGTAAATCTGGGCAGCAATGCCGCGTCCATAAATTATGCGGCGGGTCTCACCAATACCGGGCTGCAAGCCGAGGTCGGTTACCTGCATCACACCGATTACGTGGACATCGGCAGCGCCGGCCTGACCGTGGTGGGCAACGCCAACCCGGTGGGCTCGCCGTTTGTGTTTGCCGTGGGCGGCAAGCTGTTCTTCATCAGTCCCAAGCAGTACAACGGCAATGGCACAGTGCTGGCTCTCGGCGGGCATTTCAATTACACCTGGCCGACCTACAACCGCTTCACCATTGGTGGTGAGCTGTACGTGGCACCCAAGGTTGTGTCCTTCAACAATGCGGATCGCTACCTGCAGTACGGGGTAACCGCCGGCTATGAAATCCTGCGTAACGCCGAACTGTACGTCGGCTACCGGCACGTGTCCGCGGCTTTTACCGGCACCAGCACGGTAACCCTGGACAACACCTTCATGGTGGGGCTGAACCTGAGCTTCTGAGTTGCGCGACGGTGAACCATGTCCGGTCACAGCAAGTGGGCCAACATCCAGCATCGCAAGTCTGCCCAGGACGCCAAGCGCGGCAAGCTGTTTACGCGCCTGATCCGCGAGATCACCACCGCCGCACGTCACGGTGATCCAACTCCCGGCAACAATCCACGCCTGCGCCTCGCGGTGGACAATGCCCTGCGCGCTAACATGACCAGGGACACCATCGAACGCGCCATCAAACGCGGTGCGGGCGAACCCGGAGCTGCGGCACTGGAAGAGGCACGCTACGAGGGCTATGCACCGGGCGGCGTAGCCATCATCGTCGAGTGCCTCACCGACAATCGTACGCGTACCGTGGGCGAGGTGCGGCACGCGTTCACCAAGCACGCAGGCAACATGGGTGCGGACGGTTCGGTTGGCTATCTGTTCAACAAATGCGGCGTGCTCAGGTTTGCAGCTGGAAGCAGCGAAGCGGCATTGATGGAGACGGCGCTCGCGGCGGGCGCGGAGGACATCCTGACGGCCGAAGATGGCAGCTTCGAGGTACTCACCGATCCAGTCGTGTTTCACGACGTCAGGCAAGCCATGGAAAGCGCCGGTCTGATGCCGGAATCCGCCGAGGTCACACTGCGTGCGTCCACCGCGGTGCCGCTCTCGGTCGAGCAGGCGCCAGTGGTGCTGGCGTTGCTGGAAGCACTCGAAGACCTGGATGACGTGCAGGCGGTGTATTCCAACGCCGAGTTTCCCGAGGCCCTGCTCAAGGCCTCGTGAGCCAGTGGCGGTGCGCATACTCGGCATTGACCCCGGTTCGCTGTTCACCGGTTACGGCGTGGTGGATTATGACGGACAGCATCTGGGGCACGTGGCCAGCGGCTGCATCCGCGTGACCGGCAGCGATTTCAGTGCACGCCTGCGCGGAATTTTCCAGGGTGTAGGCGCGGTGCTGGCGGAATTCAGGCCCGAGGAACTGGCGGTGGAAAAGGCCTTTGTGCACAAGAATGTCGACAGCGCACTGAAACTGGGGCAGGCGCGCGCCGCCGCCATTTGCGCCACGCTCGAACTGGATGTGCCGCTGTTCGAATATACCCCGAGAGAGGTGAAACTGGCGCTCACCGGCAAGGGCGGCGCGGACAAGCCGCAGGTGCAACACATGGTCAAAATCCTGCTGGGTCTGCAGGGACGCATGCAGCCCGACAGCGCCGATGCGCTGGCTGTGGCCATCTGTCACGCCCACAGCCGCCGGCTGCGCCGGCAGCTGGCGGAGGCACGATGATCGGATTCCTGCGCGGCCGCATTCTGCAGCGCCAGGCGCCGCACCTGCTGGTGGATGTGCAGGGCGTGGGCTACGAAGTCGAGGCACCGATGTCCACGTTCTACGGTCTGCCCGAGGTGGGCGCCGAGGTCATGCTGTATACGCATCTCGCAGTGCGCGAGGACGCGCATGTACTGTTCGGCTTCGGCACAGAAACCGAGCGGCGCCTGTTCCGTGCGCTGATACGCGTCAACGGTGTGGGGCCGCGCTTGGCGCTCACCATCCTCTCGGGAGTAAGCGTGGAGAATTTCGTGCGCTGCGTGCGTGACAATGACAGTGCGGCGCTCACGCGCCTGCCGGGCATCGGCAGGAAAACCGCGGAACGCCTGGTGGTGGAGATGCGCGACCGCCTGGAGGATGCCGGCGGCGACGCCGTGACCCGCAACGCGCCGATGACCGCGCGCGACGAGGCCATGTCGGCGCTGGTAAGCCTGGGTTACAAACCGCCGGAAGCCGGTCGCATGTTGCAGGCCATCAAGGACACCGGCATCAGCAGTGCCGAATTGATCCGCCGCGCGCTGCAGAACGCGGCGCGCGCCGGTTAATGCCGCAGTGATGACCGACGAACGCCTGGTAGCGGCCCGGACCACGCCCGAGGACGAGGCCATAGACCGCAGCATCCGGCCGCGCACGCTGGCCGAGTACATCGGCCAGCCGGCGGTGCGCGAGCAGATGGAAATCTTCATCGGTGCCGCACGCCAGCGCCAGGAAGCGCTCGATCATGTGCTGATTTTCGGGCCGCCGGGCCTGGGCAAGACTACGCTGGCGCACATCATCGCGCACGAACTGGGCGTCAATCTGCGCCAGACTTCGGGTCCGGTGCTGGAGCGACCCGGAGATCTGGCGGCGCTGCTCACCAATCTCGAACCGCGTGACGTGCTGTTTGTGGACGAAATTCATCGCTTGAGCGCGGTGGTGGAGGAAGTGCTGTATCCGGCACTCGAGGATTACAAGCTCGACATCATGATTGGCGAAGGACCCGCGGCGCGTTCCATAAAGCTCGACGTCCCGCCGTTCACGCTCGTGGGCGCCACCACACGCGCGGGTCTGCTGACATCGCCCCTGCGCGACCGCTTCGGTATCGTGCAGCGTCTGGAGTTCTACAGCCACGAGGAACTGGCGCGTATCGTAGCGCGCGCGGCGCACATTCTGGCCCTGGCTTGTGACGCCGGCGGCACGCGTGAAATCGCCACGCGTGCGCGCGGTACGCCGCGCATCGCAAACCGGTTGTTGCGCCGGGTGCGGGATTTTGCCCAGGTGAAGGCCGATGGCCGCATCACGGCGGCGGTGGCGCGCCAAGCCATGGACCTGCTGGAGGTGGATGTACACGGTTTCGATCAACTGGATCGCCGCCTGCTGCTGACCGTGATCGAAAAGTTCGATGGCGGGCCGGTGGGCGTGGACAGTCTGGCGGCAGCCATCGGCGAGGAGCGCGGCACCATCGAGGACGTGCTCGAGCCGTTCCTGATCCAGCAGGGGTATTTGATGCGCACCGCCCGCGGGCGCATGGCCAGCAAGGCCGCGTACCAGCATTTCGGCCTGAAGCCGCCGGCGCGCGATCCATCCGTGGACCTGTTTGACGGCGCTCCGGGCTGAAGGTGTGGCGTACGGAACCAAACGCAGGCCGCTTGGTCACGGCGGCGTAACCGGTAAACCGGCACTGGTCCCATACGCTGTATTCACCTGGCCGGTGCGCGTGTATTACGAGGACACCGACGCGGGTGGCGTGGTGTATCACGCCAATTATCTGAAGTTTCTGGAGCGCGCACGCACCGAATGGCTGCGTCATCTGGGTTTCGAGCAGGACGACCTGCGCCGGCGTTTGGGCATATTGTTCGTGGTGACCGGCCTGAAGCTCGACTATCATAAGCCCGCGCGTTTCAACGACGAGCTGGCGGTAAGCGTCAAAATCCTGCACCGGCGGCGCGCCAGCCTGACGTTTGCCCAAGCGCTCCACCGTCTGGACGCGGAGCACGCACGGCTGTGTTCCGCCGAAGTCACGGTAGTGTGCGTGGACAGCGCAAGTTTCAAACCCCAACCCTGGCCGCGGGAAATCGCGGTGGAGCTGCAGTAAATGAATGGTCAGGAATCGTTTCTGGAAATTGCCCTGCACGCGAGCCTGGTGGTGAAAATCGTGCTGCTCATCCTGGTAGCGGCATCGCTGGCCTCCTGGGCGGTGATTTTCCGCAAACACCGCATGCTCAGAGAGGCGCGGGTTGCCGCCGACACCTTCGAGAAGCGCTTCTGGTCCGGCGGCGAGATTGCCAACTTTTACAAGGAGATCAGCGGCGCAGGCGCGGAGAGCGGCATGGAAAGCATCTTTGAATCAGGCTTCGGCGAATTCGCACGCCTGCGCAAGCAGAGCGACGCCCAGGGTCTGGTCATCGAGGGTTCGCGCCGCGCCATGCGCGTGGCGCAGCTGCGCGAGGTGGATCGGCTGGAGGAGCATCTGTCATTTCTGGCCACGGTGGGTTCCACCAGTCCGTACGTCGGATTGTTCGGCACCGTGTGGGGCATCATGAATGCGTTTCACGGCCTCGGCAACGTGCAGCAGGCCACTATTGCCATGGTGGCGCCGGGCATTTCCGAAGCGCTGATTGCCACCGCCATGGGCCTGATCGCGGCGATTCCCGCGGTCATTGCCTACAATCGCTTCGCCAACCATGTGGAGCGCCTGGAAACGCGCTTTGACGGTTTTCTCGACGAATTTTCCACCATCCTGCAGCGCCACGTAGGCACACGCGCCGTGCCGGCGCAGGGGTAACAATCGCATGGCCGGACGGCGCGGCAAGCAGCGGGTGATAAGCGAGATCAACGTCGTGCCCTACATTGACGTGATGCTGGTGTTGCTGATCATCTTCATGATCACTGCGCCCTTGCTCAGTCAGGGCGTGAAGGTGAATCTGCCCAGGGCCAGCGCCAAGCCGCTGGATCTCAAACCCGACGAGACTCCGGTAGTGCTTACGGTCACGGCTGATGGCAGGTATTACCTCAATATCGGCGCACACCCGGATGAGCCAATAGACGCACGTCTGGTGGTGGCTACGGTAGCGGCGGTGCTCAAACTCAGGCCCGGCACACACGTGGTGGTGCGCGGCGATCGCGACGCCCGCTACGATTCGGTACTGCGTGGCATGGTCCTGCTGCAGGCAGCAGGCGCTCCGAGTGTGGGCCTGGAAACCAATCCCAACAATCCGCCGCGCGTGGAAATCACCGGCAAGTCATGACGGCCGCCGTGATGCAAGCCCGCTCACAACGCCTGCTGCCCTGGGTTTATTCGGTGCTGCTGCACGCCGCGTTTCTGGCGCTGATGGTCCTGAGTTTTCACTGGACCAACTCCACGTTGCCCTCGTTGGGCGGTTCGTCGCAGGTTGCGCAGCCGGTGCAGGCCACGGTGGTGGACCAGAAACTGATCAGTCAGCAGATGGCCTTGCTGCAGGCGCAGGAGAAACAAAAGCAGGAGGCTCGACAGAAACTGGAACAGCAGGCGCAGGCCGCCAAGACCGAACGCGAACAGGAGCAGCAGAAACTTGCCCAGTTGCAACAGCAACAGGCAGCCGCGCAACAGGCGCTGAACGCCAAGCTCGCCGAGTTGCAACAACAGGCGCAGGCGGAGAAAGCGCAGCAGGACAAAATCGCCAAACTCAAGGCCCAGGCCGCCACGGCAGCCAAGAAACGGCAAAACACCCAGCGTCAGGCCGAATTGCAGCGCGAGATCGCAGTCGAGCAGGGTGCGCTCAATGCTCGACGTGCGTCCCTGTTGCAACAATGGACGGCACTGGTCAGGCAGAAGGTGGAGAGCAACTGGAATCAACCGGCCAATGCACCGGCCAATTTGAGCTGCAAGGTGCAGGTCGAGCAGGTGCCAGGCGGCACCGTGGCGAATGCGCAGATTGTTTCCTGCAACGGCAACGAGGCAATACAGCAGTCCGTGATTACCGCGGTGCTGCGTTCCTCACCGTTGCCGCCGCCACCCGAGCCGTCGTTGTTCCAGCGCGTGTTTGTATTAAACTTCACACCGCAAAACATTCCGGGGAATTGACGTGCGGCGCAGACTGCTTCTGGTTTTGATCCTCGCCATGCTGCCATTGGGTGTGGCGCACGCCGTGCTCGAAATCCAGATTACCCAGGGCATAAGCACTGCGGTGCCGGTAGCCGTGGTGCCGTTTGCCTGGGAGGTGCCGGGACCGCCGCCGGCCACTGATGTGGCAGCGGTCATCGGTGCCGATCTCACTCGCAGCGGCCGGTTCAAGGCAATCCCGGACAGCTCCATGCTGGAGAAACCCACGCTCGCGGCGGACATCCATTTCACCAACTGGCGCATTCTCGGCATCAACGATGTGGTGATCGGCCGCATCAAACCCGCGGGCGCGGGCAACTATCAAGTGGAGTTCCAGCTGTTCAATGTGTATACCGGCCAGCAGTTGCTGGGGCTTGCGGTGCTTACCACTCCCGGCGCATTGCGCTGGACCGCGCACAAGATCAGCGACCTGATTTACCAGAAACTCACCGGCCAGCGCGGCGCGTTCGCCACGCGCATCGCGTATGTGGAAGTTTCCGGCAAGGGCGGGCTGGATCATCATTATGATCTGGTAGTGGCGGATTCCGACGGCTACAACCCGCAGACGGTATTCAGCTCCAATGAGCCGATCATGTCGCCGGCCTGGTCGCCGGACGGGAAAGATCTGGCGTATGTGTCGTTCGAGAGCAGTCTGCCGGCCATTTACATGCAGAACATATATACCGGCAAGCGTGAGCGGCTCTCCGACCGGCCGGGGCTGAACAGCGCGCCGGCATTTTCGCCCGACGGCCGGCGGCTGGCGCTGGTGCTGTCCTCCACACCCGGCAACCCCGATATCTACGTCATGGACCTCGCGAGCCGCACGCTGCGTCGCATCACCACTTCCGCGGCCATTGACACCGAACCGGCGTGGTCGCCGGGCGGCCAGAGCCTGTACTTCACATCCGACCGCGGCGGCAGTCCGCAGATCTACAAGGTGAGCTTGAGCGGCGGCACGCCGCAGCGCATCACGTTCGACGGCAGCTACAACGCGCGCGCGAGCGTTTCGCCTGACGGCCAGACGCTCGTCATGGTGCACCGCGAGAACGGCCGGTTACACATTGCGGTCATGAATCTCAACAGCGGCGCGCTGCTGACGCTCACGGACGGCGACTTGGACAAGTCGCCAAGTTTTGCGCCCAACGGCAGCATGATTATTTATGAGGCCAGCTATGCTGGCCGCGGGGTGCTTGCCGAAGTATCCGTCGACGGCCAAGTGCGCGAGCGCCTGTCCGAATCCAAATCCGGGGTAAGCGTGCACGCTCCCGTTTGGGGACCATTCCTGTCACAATAGCGGGGCGCGATGCCTGCTTCAGTATTTATTGACCTGATTGTCAAGAGGAGCGAGTCATGAAGAATTTACGTTACGGTTCCGTGATGCTGGCACTGGCGTTGTTGATTGCCGGTTGTGCCAAGACTGTGAAACCCGTGCCGGCGCCGGCTGCCGTCACGACGCCGCCTGCCACCACTGCGCCCACCACGACGACGGCCGCGGCTCCGCCACAAACCGCGCTCAGCCCACTGGATGACCCGAATAACATCCTCTATCAGAAAACCGTGTATTTCGATTTTGACAAGAGCAACATCAAACCCGAGTTTCTGGACCTGCTGACCGCGCATGCCAAATACCTGATGGCACACCCGGAAGCCAGGATCCGGATCGAGGGCTATACTGACGAGCGCGGCACCTGGGAATACAACATTGCCCTGGGCGACCGGCGCGCACAATCGGTGCGCCGCTTCCTGTTGTTTCAGGGCGTCAATCCCAATCAGTTGAGCACTGTGAGTTACGGGGAAGCGCATGCCGTGTGCCATGAGCACGACGAAGCCTGCTGGCACCTGAACCGCAGGGCGGTGCTGGTATACCTGACGCAATGAGAGCGCATGGCATTCGCGGATGTCTGCTCGCGGGGCTGACCGTATTGGTGGCCGGCTGCATGACGGTGCGACCGGACGATCCAGTGTACATTCAGCAGCAGCAATTGCTGGCGCAGCAGAAACAGCTGGAGACGCGCGTTGGCCGGCTCGATCAGATCTTCAACAATCAGAGTCTGGTGAATCTGTCGCAGAATCAGGAAAGTGTTCAGCAGCAGGTCAATGAACTGCGCGGCGACATCCAGGTACTGCAACACGACGAGCAACTCAGCATCAAGCAGCAGCGGGACCTGTATTCGGATCTGGACAAGCGCCTGCAGAAGCTCGAACTGAACGTGGGTTCCGGCACCGCATCCGCGAACGGCGCCAGTACAGCGCCGGCGGCCGGTACGGCCTCCGCAGCCGTGGTGGCCGGCGGAGATCAGGCCGCTTACCAGCAGAATTTCAACTTGTTGAAGCAGGGCCGCTATCAGGATGCCATCAATGGGTTCACCAACTTCATCCAACAGTATCCACAGAGCCCGCTGGTACCGAATGCCGAGTTCTGGATGGGTGAAGCGCATTACCAGATGAGCGACTTCCAGGGTGCACTGGTGAACTATCAGGCCGTGGTGCAGGGTTATCCGGATTCGAACAAGGCGCCGGATGCGCTGCTCAAGCTGGGCTATGCGCAATATGCACTGGGCAAGTACAGCGCCGCGCGCCAGACCCTGGAAAACGTCCTGCAGCAGTACCCCAAGACCAACGTGGCGAAACTTGCGCGCCAGCGCCTGGATCGCATGCGCAAAGAGGGTCACTGACGCTGAGTTCCGTTCCCATAAGGCCGCCAAGTGTGCGCCGCGACGATCTGCCGGCGGCCGAACGTCTGCGCATCACCGAGATTTTCTATTCCATCCAGGGCGAAGCCGACAGCGTCGGCTGGCCGACGGTATTCGTCAGGCTTACTGGCTGCCCGCTGCGTTGTCAGTACTGTGATACCGCCTATGCCTTTCAGGGCGGTGAGTGGCGCAGCTTGGATGCGATCCTGAAAGAGGTGGGCCGATACCGGCCGGCCTACGTGACAGTCACCGGCGGAGAACCGCTGGCCCAGCCGAACTGCCTGGCGTTGCTCGCGCGGCTTTGCGATGCGGGCTACAGGGTATCAATCGAAACCAGCGGCGCCTTGCCGATTGCGGATATTGATGCGCGCGTAATACGCGTCCTGGACCTGAAAACGCCCGGTTCGGGAGAATGCGCGCGCAATCTTTACGCCAACCTGGCGCTGCTGCGCCCGCAGGATCAGGTGAAATTCGTGATCTGCGACCGCGCCGATTACGAGTGGTCAAAGCGAACTCTCGAGGAACATCGTTTGAGCGGGCGCTGTCAGGTGCTGTTCTCGCCGAGTTACACCCAGCTTGAAGTGCACGCCCTGGCCGATTGGATCCTTGCCGACCGGCTGCAGGTACGGCTGCAAGTGCAACTGCACAAATACATCTGGGGCGACGTGCCCGGACATTGATGGCACAGGCGCGAAAGTCTGCCGTGGTGCTGCTGTCCGGCGGACTGGATTCCGCCACGGTTCTGGCCATTGCGCGCGGCGAGGGCTTTGACTGTCATGCACTCAGCTTTGCGTATGGCCAAAGGCACCGTATTGAGCTCAAGGCGGCCGGACAGGTGGCCCGCGCGCTGGGCGCAGTCACGCACAAGACACTGGCTCTGGATCTGTCCGCCATCGGTGGGTCGGCACTGACTGATCCGCGCATTGATGTGCCCGAGCACCCAAGCTCGGGCATTCCCGCAACTTACGTACCGGCGCGCAACACGGTATTTCTCGCGGTGGCACTCGGCTGGGCGGAGGTGCTCGGCGCGCAACACATTTTCATCGGCGTCAATGCCGTGGATTATTCCGGCTACCCCGATTGCCGTCCCGAGTTTGTCGCCGAATTTGAACGCTTGGCGAACCTGGCCACGCGCGCGGGAGTGGAAGGCCGGGCATTCAGCATCCATGCGCCGCTCATGCAGCTCTCCAAGGCAGATATCATTCGTCGTGGTACTTTGCTGGGTGTGGATTACACGCTTACGATTTCCTGTTATCAGGCCGACGAGTCGGGTCGCGCCTGCGGCCGCTGTGACAGTTGTCGCTTGAGGCTCGCCGGCTTTCGCGATGCCGGTATTCCGGATCCGACCCGATACCGTTGAGCTTGGCCGAGGTTACAGCGTCCGTTATCATGCGCGCCGAGCAATGCATCCTGTGCTGTTTCCGGGCCGTTAGCTCAGCCGGGTGAAGCCGGTGAGGTTAATCGAAATGCCAGTGGCATTTCGAGCCGGGGTGAGGCGGGGGATTCCCGCGAAGCACAGCTTCGCGCCCGCCAAACGGCTCGACAGGGATGTCGGGACTGGGCAACGCACCAAGGATGGTAGTCTGGATTCAGTCGAAGTATGGGCCGTTAGCTCAGCCGGGTGAGGCCGGTGAGGTTAATCGAAATGCCAGTGGCATTTCGATCCGGCCGAGCGCGAGGCACGATGCCGAGCCGGGGGCCCGCCAGGGAGGGCGCAGTGAGTGCTAGTTGAATTTGGGCCGTTAGCTCAGCCGGTAGAGCAGCTGGCTTTTAACCAGTTGGTCGGGCGTTCGAACCGCCCACGGCCCACCAAATTCTCTGATACCGTGAATTATTCCGGATGGATCAGCGCTCCTATCAAGTCCGCCGAGCTCCGGCAAGCGCCGCGCGGATCCAGCACCCGCCGCATTCGAGCTGTGTGCCACTCCGCTGTCTGATAAAATTGCCCGCGCTTCTCGCGTCTGACCAGAGCTGCCGCGGTATCGAAGCCATGGTTAATGTGAGTTATGCGATAGAGGTGACAGTCCCATGAATTTGAAGGAATTGACAAAGACGGCGGGGCAGATGATCGCTAACCATCGCGGCCTGCTCGCGGCCGACGAGAGTGCGGGAACCATCGAAAAGCGCTTCAAATCTGTGGGCGTGGTATCCACTGAGGACACCCGGAGGGCGTATCGGGAAATGTTGTTTACCGCCCCGGGTGTGGAGAAATTCATCAGTGGCGTGATTATGTATGACGAGACCATCCGCCAGAAGACCAGTGCGGGCGTACCGTTTGCCGAGTATCTGGCGAAGCTCGGGATCGTGCCGGGGATCAAGGTGGACAAGGGCGCGAAGCCGCTGGCCGGTAGCCCGGAAGAGAAGGTCACGGAGGGGTTGGATGGCCTGCGCGAGCGGCTCCAGGAGTATCACGCTTTGGGGGCTCGCTTCGCAAAATGGCGTGCCGTCATTGAGATTGGTGCGGGTACCCCCTCTGAATATTGCCTGCGCGCCAATGCCCAGGCACTGGCGCGGTATGCGGCGCTCTGTCAGGAAGCCGGTTTGGTGCCCGTTGTGGAACCGGAAGTGCTGATGGACGGCGAGCACACCATCGAGAGCTGCGCCGAGGTGTCGCTGACGGCGCTCAAGGCGGTGTTTGATGAACTCGACATACACCGCATTGCTCTCGAGGGCATGATCCTGAAACCGAACATGATCGTCAGCGGCATGCAATGCGCGCAGCAGGCCGCGGTCGGAAAGGTTGCAGCCGAAACGCTGCGTGTACTCAAACAGAGGGTACCGGCGGCGGTGCCCGGAATCATGTTCCTGTCCGGCGGGCAGAGTGCGGAGCTTGCCACCGCGCATCTGAGTGCCATGAATGCGCTCGGGCCGGCCCCGTGGAAATTGAGCTTTTCGTACGCGCGGGCGCTGCAAACCCCGGCACTGGAGGCTTGGAAGGGGCAGGCCGCCAACGTGGCCGCAAGCCAGAAAGCCTTTATCCGCCGCGCCCAGCTGAACAGCGCGGCTTGCGCGGGCGCCTACACACCTCACATGGAAAAAGCCGCCTGAAGGCCGATGGTGGGCTGGCACGGTGTCGAACATGTGACTTTTCAGCCGCCTTGCGATTTATGGCCGCCCCGTCGCAAGGCAACGATGCTGGACATTTGATTCGAGTCCCGTAGGAGATTTAGACTGGACTGTCCAGTCCAATACCGAAAATGTTGGGATACCCAGACGGGAAGGGACCGCTCATGGCGAACGCCGAACGCGACGACAACAATGTGGTGGATATCACCGGCCTGCGCTATCGGGTCGGTGAAAAAGTCATTTTTGACCGGCTGAACATCAGCATCCAGCGCGGCAAGGTCACCGCCATCATGGGACCGTCCGGTACCGGTAAAACCACGCTGCTGCGCATCATGACCGGGCAGGTGCTGGCGGATCGTGGTCGGGTGCTGGTGGAAGGCAAGAACATGGCACGCCTTACCGCAAATGAGCTTTATGAGTTGCGCAAGCAGATGGGTTTCCTGTTCCAGAACGGCGCGCTGTTTACCGACAACACGGTGTACGAGAACGTGGCGTTTCCGCTGCGCGAGCATACGCGCCTGCCGGAAAGCCTGATCCGCCACATCGTGCTGATGAAATTGCAGGCGGTGGGTCTGCGGGGTGCAGCGCAACTGATGCCGGTGGAACTTTCCGGCGGGATGGCGCGGCGTGTGGCCTTGGCGCGTGCTATCGCCATGGATCCCAAAATCATTTTTTACGATGAGCCGTTTGCGGGGCTCGATCCCATTTCCATGGGCGTGATTGTGCGCCTGATCCGGCGCCTGAATGACAGTCTGGGACTCACCAGCATCATCGTGTCGCACGATGTGGACGAGGTGAGCGCAGTGTCCGACCAGAGTTACCTGATTTCCAACGGCAAGGTGGTTGCCTATGGCACGCCGCGGGAGCTGGAGCAGAACAAATCCGCCTGGGTGCGGCAGTTCATGAAGGGCCTGGCGGATGGACCGGTGCCGTTTCACTACCCGGCGCCGGACTATGCCGCGCAACTGCTCGGCGAGGAGCGCGCCTGATGCGTCTGCTCCGTGAGTTGTATTACATCCTGCTGGGCTTCCTGCAGGGACTGGGCGCGTGCTGGTTGTTCCTGTTTCGCATTCTGCGCTACGTGCCGAGCGCGTTACTGCGCTGGCGCATCATCTGGCAGCAGATCTATTCCGTGGGTGCCATGTCACTGGTGCTCATCATGGTATCCGGATTTTTCGTCGGCATGGTGATGGGACTGCAGGGTTACAACACCTTGTCGAAATTCGCCGCAACCTCGGCACTCGGTACGCTGGTGGCGCTGTCGCTGCTGCGTGAGTTGGCGCCGGTGGTGACCGCGCTGCTGTTCGCAGGACGCGCCGGTACCGCGCTCACCTCCGAAATCGGGTTGATGCGTGCCACCGAACAGATCGCTGGCATGGAAATGATGGCGGTTGATCCGGTGCGGCGTGTGGTCGTGCCGCGCTTCCTGGCCGGCGCCGTGTCGGTACCCTTGCTCACCATGATCTTCAGCGCCGTGGGTATCCTCGGCGGCTTCGTTATCGGCGTGTCCTTCATGGGCGTGGACTCGGGCGCATTCTGGTCGCAGATGCGCGTCAACGTGGACGTGTGGGACGACGTGGTCGGCGGTTTCATCAAGAGCATCGTGTTCGGCGGCGCGTGCAGTCTGCTGGCCGTATATGAAGGCTATTATTCGCATCCTACCGCCGAGGGCGTGAGCCGCGCGACCACGCGCACCGTGGTCAACAGCGCGCTGGCGGTGCTGGTCCTGGATTATCTGCTCACGGCATTCATGATTCACGGAGTTTAACCATGCGGCAAACGCGCAGTATCGAGATCAGCACGGGCCTGTTCATCATTCTGGGCTTCTGTGCCTTGTTTTTCCTTGCCACCCAGACCACCAACATCAAGGCCTATGGCGACACCGGCGGCTATGAGGTGACCGCAACGTTCACGAATGTCGGCGGACTCAAGGTACGCGCGCCGGTGACCATGGCAGGTGTCGATGTGGGCAGGGTGACTGCGATCCGCCTGGATCCGCGGACTTTCAACGCGTTGGTCACCATGCGCATCGGTAGCAATTTCAATGAGATTCCCGACGATTCCACGGCCGCCATTCTCACCTCCGGTCTGCTGGGCGAGCAGTACGTGGGCCTGAGCCCCGGCGGCGCGGAGACCTTTCTCAAGAACGGCAGTAAAATCCAGTTCACACAGCCGGCCATTATTCTGGAAAGCCTGATTGGTCAGTTCCTGTTCAACAAGGCGGCGTCAGGAGGCAAGCCATGATGCGTATAGCTCGTTTCGGTGCAAGCGTTCTGGCCATGACCCTATGCCTGGCGGCCATGTCGCAGGCGGCGAATTCCAGTGCGCCCGCGCTGCCGCCCGATCAGGTCATCCAGCAAACTGCCCAGGACATTCTCACGCAAGTCGATAGCAACCGGGCTGAATATACCCGGGATCCCGAAAAACTCTATGCCATGGTTGGTAAGGTGTTGTTGCCACATTTCGACTTTGATTACGCATCGCGACTGGTACTGGCACTGCATTGGCGCACCGCCACGCCGGCGCAACGCAAGGCATTTGAGGATGCCTTTTACCGCTTCTTGATAAACAGCTACGCGAACGGTTTGCTACATGGCAATTACTCGACGCGCAATCTCAAAGTGGACCCGTGGCGCGGCAGTGCCAGGGATACCCGTGCCATGGTGCGCACTCAGGTGTTGCGTCCGAATGCCCCACCGTTGCAGGTGGATTACGCCATGGTGCGTACCCCGCAGGGCTGGAAAGCATTTGACGTGAGCATCGAGGGCGTGTCCTATGTGCTCAATTACCGCAATCAGTTTGGCCCCGAGATCGATCAAAAAGGCCTGGATGCCCTGATTGCACGCCTGAAGGCCGACGCCGCAAAACCACCTGCCAAGGCAAGCGGCTCCTGATGGCTGCAGCGGTGAAATTTGAAGACCTGGGCGGCGGCCGGTTTCGTGTGGAGGGCCGGCTCGGCTTCGATACGGTGGTGGCGGCGCTGGACGCCAGCCAGAAATTGTTCAGCGACTATCATGCGCTGAAGCTGGACCTGTCGGGCGTGACCGGCGCCGACAGCGCCGGGGTGGCGCTGCTGATTGAATGGGTGAGCCGCGCACGCCGCAGCAAGTGCGTGCTGAACTTTCTGCAGGTGCCCGAACAGGTCATGGCGATTGCGCGTATCAGCGACGTGGAAAGCATGCTGCCCGTGGTCGTCTGAGACCGCGCACAACCCACGGGTGCAACACATGGCGGGATTCACCCGCCATTTTTGTTTGGCGCATTGGACGGTGCGGACGAGGCCGACGGCTTGGCTGCCGGCTCGTGGGTGCTAGCCGCAGGCGGTGCGGTCAAGGTGCCGGCGGCGGGTGCGGCGCCTTGATCGGAGTCGTCCGGCGGCAGATCGGGATAATCGGGAAACTGGGCGGGCGGATTGCCGTTATACAGCTGGAAGCGCCGGTGCTGTATCCAGGCATCGCGCACGAAGGTGTAGGGGTCAAAGGCGCTGTCGAGCGTGCTGTCGAGATCCAGCAGCCCGGCACGCGTGTCGATGGCGTTGCTGAGTGTGCCGGCATTGCGATAACGCGCCTGCATGTTGTTGGTGAGGGGGTTGGCGTGGTAATTCGGATACAGGCTCAGACCGTCGCGTAAGTCGCTCGGCCCGAGAAACGGGATCACCACGTACGGTCCTGCCGGCACGCCCCAATGTGCCAGGGTTTCGCCCAAGTCCGCGTCGTGTTGCGATAGATCCAGGTGTTTGGCGACGTCGAACCACCCCGCCACGCCCACGGTGGAGTTCACCACGAAGCGCGCGCTGTCCTTGAAGGTCTGTCCGATGCGGCCCTGCAGCAGGTCATTCAGGATGGTGACGGGTTCACCCAGGTTGCTCAGGAAATTGTGGATGCCGTTGCGCGTCGGCAGCGGTACCGCGCGCACGTATTGCCTGGCGACCGGCCGGGCCACGGCCTTGTCGAGCGTGTCATTGAACGCATAGGTGACGCGGTTGAGCTTCTCCCAGGGATCCTTGACCTGCGTGGTGTAGTCCGGGGGCGCCGAGGCGCAGGCCGCGAGCAGCGCCAGCGTCGCGGCGAGACACAGCCGTGGACCCAGCCGCCTGTGGCGGTAACAGCTCTGGCGCATGGGTACTCCGGCCAAACGGTGCCGGCGCCTATCCTAACAGCTCGGCACGTCCGGGCCAGTGCTCACGAGCCCGGTGAGTTGGGGTTGTTTGCGGGTTTGAGCGACTGCCGGTTTGCCTTGGCCCACGCCTGCAGCCGTTCCAATCTCGCCTGATAGCGTTGACGCTGCATGCCGTCGATTCCGGGCGTGGCCAATGCGATGTGCAATTGGTCGGCGGCGGCCGCGGGCAGGCCGGTGGTGTAATAGTACTCGGACATGTAGTAGTGCGATTCGGCGCTGTTGCCGGCATGTTCGTAAGCCTTGGCGAGCATGCGCAACACCGCGGGCTTGTTGTTGGTCTGTACCGAAAGCGAAATCAGCAGATTGATGGCGTTGCGCGGTTGATTGGCTTCGATAAGGTCGCGCGCATAGCTGAGCGTCAGCGGCAGGCTGTCAGGAAACAGCTGCATGGCCCGCTGGTAAGTGGCTTTGGCCGCGGACATGTCGCTCGCCGCCATTTGCGCGTCCGCCAGGCCGATGCGGAAAGCCACAACGTCGTCGTATTTGTCACACAGCTGCTGCATCAGTTTGATCGCATCGGCACCGCGATTGACGCGGGAATAGGTGAGCGCCAAACCATAACGCGCTGCGTCCAGATCCCATCCGTGCCGGCTGTTGATGGCGCCGTTGAAAAAGGCCACCAGATTTTCCGGATCATTGCTTTCCAGCACCCGCACGCGCGCTTTCATGATGGCGTAGCTGCGGGTGTTGGGGCGCGGCGGCACGTGCAGGTCATCGGCACGCTCCATCAGATACGCCATGCGGGTCGAGTCCTGGGGGTGATCGAGCAGAAATTCCGGAATGTAGTCGTAGCCGTTGAGCGCCGAGCTTTGCATCATCTTCTGGAAAAACTCGATCATTCCCTGGGGCGGAAACCCGGCGCGTGCCAGCGTCTGAATGCCCACGCGATCCGCCTCTTCTTCCTGCGCGCGCGTGAAGGTGATCTGGTGCTGGATAATCGCGCCTTGGGCGGTTGCCATCGCTCCGTAGGCGACATCCGGGTCGCCGGAACTGGCGGCCACGAGAATCGCGCCCAGCAGGGTGGCGATGTTGAGCAGGCTGCGGTTGCTTTGGTCCTCCACAGTACGCGCGATGTGCCGCTGGGTCACGTGGCTGGTTTCATGGGCCATGACGCCCGCCAGCTCATCTTCATTGTCAGTGGCCAGGATCAATCCGCTGTTCACGCCGATGAACCCGCCGGGCAGGGTTACAGCGTTGATCTCCGGGTCATTGAGCACGAAGTATTCGAAGTGCAGGGTCGGATCATCGCTGTGTGACGATAGGTCATGTCCCAAGTTGTCGATGTATTCGTGCACCAGCGGATCGTCCAGAATCGCGCCTTCACCGCGCGCCTGGTTCATGATCTCCACACCAATCTGGTATTCCTGCTGCGGCGACAGCACGTTGGCGCCGGCCATCCCAATCTGGGGGAGGTTGAAATCACTGCGCGATGCATTGCTGGCCCAGGATGCTGCGCTGGAGCTCGCGCTGCCGGGCGGCGGAGTGGAAGGTATGGGCGGTTGCGGGCTGGGTAACGCACGCGGGCCGGGTGCCGCGTAGCCAGGACCACTGATGACAACAACCGGGACTGCGACGATGACGGTCGCCAGGAATGCCACAGTGAAAGATTTACGCATGCGATGACGGCAAGCTGCCCGCCGCCGGCGGGCCTGATTCAGTCGACTCCATTATGGCACGGCGACTGACGGCGAGCCGCCGTTTCTGGTTGCACCAGGAGTTCGACTGTGCAGGACAGGAAACGTGCCAACAGGACGGGCCCGGCCCCCGCAAACGGGAGCCAGGTCCCGGGCCGGCGGGTGTCAGAACCTGTAAATGTACTGAACGCCGAGGATGTCGGCGTCGCCCTTGAACTGGCCGTTGATGTAATCACCGCTGCTGCCGTTCAGCTGGCTGAAGGGGATGTGGCTGCTGATGAACAAGTGCGCGTAGCCGATATCCCACTGGCTATGATCCGAGACTTTCCAGCTGGCGCCGACGGCTACCCATTTGCGATCGGTGTCGGGCAGACGCGCGGTGCGGCTGGCATAGACAGAATTGTTGCAGGTGGCGAATGCCGGCGGAGCGACGGTATTGCATGGCGCACTCGGGTTGGGTACCGGTGATTTGTCCAGGGCCACGCCACCGCGGAAGGTCCACTGATCGCTGAACTGATAGTTGGCGCCCACGGCGAAGCGGTTGCTGTTGCTGAGCCCTTCCTGGACGGTGGTCGCGGGCATACCGGGATCGGAGAAGTTGATGGTCAGATTCTGGAAGCTGCTCCAGCCGGTATAACTCCAGTCGGCCATCAACGACCACTTGGCATCAAGCTGCTGGTAGAGGCTCAAGGATACGATTTGTGGCGTGGTGAACTGGGCGCTGATTCCCTGGTTCTGGAACAGTCCTTGGCTGGAAAACAACGCCGGCACGTTGGTGAAACTGGCGCTGCCCGTGAGGTTGTGCTTGACGCGCGAGCGGTAGGCAAAGCCCACGCGCGTGGTGTCATCCTGCCACAACACGCCGAAATTGAAGCCCACGTGTGTATTGCTCGCAGTGCCCTGGAAGAACCCGTCATGCCCCTGCGGCACCAGACCCATCGCAGTGCAGTTCACCGGGTTGACCTGGGCGAAGCACACGGCACCGAAGTCTACGTCGTTGGTGAGTTTCACGTCCATTTTCTGGACATCCACGCCGAAGCCCGCCGACCAGTTGTCGTTGAACTTATACGCCAGCGTGGGATTCAGGTTGAACACCATGACCGAGGTGTAGATTGCCTGATAGCGGAAAATCGAATTGGCCTGGTAGCTGGTCGCCAGGCCGAATGGCACACCAAAGCCGATGCCGAACGAGAGCTTGTCGTTGATCGGCGTTGAGTAATAGATGAACGGCACGCCTCCAAGCTTGCCGGGATTGCCGCCGTCGTTGCCAGTGAGCGGCCGGCCGGCAGCGTCCACGGCCGTGGTGGGCGTGAAGTTGAAGCCCACGCGGATCAGGCTCAGGCCGGCGTCCAATTCGGGAGTATTCAGGCGCGTCAGGCCCGCGGGGTTGTACCAGATGGTGGAGGCATCACTGGCGTAGGCGGCACCGGCGGCATGCGCGCTGCCCAGGCTGGTGACGCTTTGTTCGGTCAACTGAAAGTTGGAAGCCCGGGCCAGACCCGGCAGGGCGACCGCGATGGTGATGGCGCATGCAGTCAAGGTCCATTTGCAAACCGGCTGGCTTTTCATCGGCGGCTCCTCGTGGGGTAACGCAGTTCGTATCGCAAGATTTAAGCACAAGCCCGCGGGCTTGTCAGTACCCGCAGCCTGAGGTGCGGCTTACAGAATCTCGGAAGCGTAGTCCGCCAGCCGCGAGCGTTCGCCCCGCAACAGCGTGATGTGACCCGAATGCGGCCAGTCCTTGAAGCGGTCCACCACGAAGGTCAGGCCGGACGTGGTTTCGGTGAGATACGGCGTGTCAATCTGGGAAATATTGCCAATGCATATCATCTTGGTGCCCGGGCCGGCACGCGTCACCAGGGCTTTCAACTGCTTGGGGGTGAGATTTTGGGCCTCGTCCACGATGATGTAGCGGTTCAGGAAAGTACGCCCGCGCATAAAGTTCATGGAACGGATCTTGATGCGGTTGCGCAATAAATCGCCAGTGGCGGCGCGCCCCCATTCGCCGCCTTCGCCGTTTGACTGCGTGAGCACTTCGAGGTTGTCCATGAGCGCACCCATCCAGGGCGTCATCTTTTCTTCCTCGGTGCCCGGCAGAAAGCCGATGTCCTCACCCAGCGGCACCGTCACGCGCGTCATGATGATTTCGCGATAACGGTTCTGTTCCAGCGTCTGCGCCAGCCCGGCGGCCAGCGCCAGCAGCGTCTTGCCGGTGCCGGCGGCTCCCAGCAACGTCACGAAGTCCACATCCGGCTTAAGCAGCAGGTTAAGCGCGAAGTTCTGTTCGCGGTTGCGCGCATTGATGCCCCACACGGTATGGCGGACACCGCGATAATCCCGCGTCAATTCGAGGAGCGCGCCGCGCTGGTCAAGCTCGCGCACCAAGGCCTCGAAGTTGTCGGCCTCGCTGTACAGGAATTCATTGGGATGCCAGCCGCGCACCTGCGGCCCCTGGATGCGGTAAAAGGTGTGGCCCTCCTGTTGCCAGGATTCCATGTTGGTGCTGTGCTCATCCCAGAAATTCTGGGGCAGTTCGCGCACACCGCTGAACAGCAGGTCCAGGTCGTCGAGCGCCTTGTCGTTGTAATAGTCCTCGGCGTGGATGCCGAGCACCGCCGCCTTGATGCGCAGGTTGATGTCCTTGGATACCAGGATTACGCGGCGCTCGGAGTGCTTGTGCTGCAGCGCGAGCGTGGTGCCGAGGATGTGATTGTCCGCGGTGTTGCCCGGCAGGGTTTCCGGGAGCAGGGTGGGCAGGAGCTCGGTCTGGAAAAACAATCTGCCCGTGGCCGCCGCCGGTTCACTCACTGCCGCCGCGCCGGCGTCGCGGTGCAATCCCGGAATCGGCAGGCCGCGGTCAATCTGCGGCTTGCCGGCAGCGTGCATCATCTCATCCAGAAAGCGGCTGGCCTGGCGTACATTGCGCGCCGCCTCGGAAACGCCTTTCTTGCCGGCGTCCAGCTCTTCGAGCACTACCATGGGCAGGAAAATATCGTGCTCCTGAAAGCGGAAAATGCAGGTCGGGTCGTGCATCAGCACATTGGTGTCGAGCACGTACAGCCGCCGCGCGGCTGCGGACGGTTGCCTGCGTGCGGAGGTATCAGCCGAGCGCCTTGACGGCATCCAGGACCTCGTGCGCGTGCCCCTTGACGCGGACTTTGCGCCATTCACGGCGCAACACGCCCCGGGCGTCAATCAGGAAGGTGCTGCGTTCGATACCCATGAACTTGCGGCCATACAGGCTCTTCTGCTTGAAGACGCCGAAGCGCTTGCAAATCTTCTTGTCCGCATCGCTCAACAGGTCGAATTTCAAGCGGTACTTCTGCCGGAATTTGTCATGCGATTGCGTGCTGTCGCAGGACACGCCGACTATCAGCGTGTTGCGTCTTTTGAACTTTGCCTGATGGCCGCGAAACTCCTGGGCTTCGAGCGTGCAGCCACTGGTGTTGTCCTTGGGATAGAAATACAGAACCACGTTGTGGCCCTGAAATTGCGACAGACTCAGCTGTTTGTCGCCGGCAGCTGGCAGCGCGAAGTCGGGTACCGGCTTGTTGAGCACAACTTTACTCATGGATCAGTCCGGGTATGAGCATGCCCTCATCCCTTGATGGGCTCGAGAATGGCGTCGAGGTTCAAACGATCGCAGAAATCCATGAATTCGTCGCGCAGCGTGCCGATGTGCAGATCGGCGGGTATATTCACCGCCATCTGCACCGCAAACATGGGTGCCCCGGTATGCTCTGCCAGGTAGGTACGCGTCACCAGGTCGGCAACGCCGATCTCGCGTTCCGCAAAAAAGTGCGCCAGATTGAAAACAATACCGGGTTGATCCAGGCAGACCGCATCAATCGCGTAAGGAATGAGATCGTGCCGCGGCGCGCATTCTTCCGTGCGGCGTGCGGCCACCGTCAAGTGCGGGGGCTTGCCCAGCTTGGGGAGCTGGTCTTCCAGTTTGGTCAGGGTGTTCCAGTTACCGGACACCAGCAACAGCATGCTGAACTCGTTGCCCAGCACGGTCATGCGGCTTTCCGCAATATTGCAGCCACAGGTCTGCACGGCACGCGCAATGTCATGGAGGACGTCGGGGCGGTTTTCCGCGAGTACCGACACCGCCAGGAATTGTTTTGTGCGCACGCGGGGCGAACGATCCGGCTTGGAATGCACGCGGCGCAGTGTACCGGGTTTGCCGTGTGGCGCAACCGCACGCGCAGCTTGAGCCTAACGCGGGAATGCCGGTAACATAGGCTTTTCCGCGGTGTTCGGCATGTTTCACGGCAGCTTAGTGGCGCTCATCACGCCCATGGCCGACGACGGCCGGGTGGACTACGACGCGCTCGAAGAGCTCGTACGCTGGCATCTGAACGAGGGCACGGATGGCATCGTGGCAGTCGGTACCACCGGCGAAGCGGCAACGCTGGAATCCGCGGAGCAGATGCAGGTGGTGGATTGCTGCTTGCGCGCGGCCGGCGGTCGGATTCCGGTGATTGCCGGCATCAGTTCCAACTCCACCGCGCGCGCCACGGCCCTCGCGCGCCTTGCGCAGACCCGTGGTGCCGCCGCCGGTCTGGCGGTGGTGCCGTACTACAACAAGCCGAGCCAGGAAGGCCTGTATCGGCATTTCCGCGCGATCGCCGCAGCGGTATCGCTGCCCATCATCCTTTACAACGTGCCGAGCCGTACGGTTGCGGACCTGCTGCCCGAAACCGTGGCGCGCCTGGCGGCAATCCCGAACATCATCGGCATCAAGGAGGCCACCGGCAAGCTGGAGCGCCTCGAGGAAATCCGTCGGCTTTGTGGTCCGGAATTTCTGCTGCTGAGCGGGGATGATGCCACGGCCATGGAATTCATGCTGCGTGGAGGCCGGGGCGTGATTTCGGTGACGGCCAACGTGGCCCCTAAGCTGATGCATGCCTTGTGTGCGGCGGCTGGCAACGGCGAGCGCAGCAAGGCCGAGATACTCAACCAACGGCTTGATACACTGCACCGGCAATTGTTCGTGGAAAGCAATCCCATCCCGGTAAAATGGGCTTTGGCGCAAATGGGGCGTGCACCGGCCGGCATTCGTCTGCCGCTCACGCCATTGGTGCCGGGACATCACGCCGCGGTGCGCGACGCGTTGCGCTCCGTGGGCGCGCTGTAGTTCGACATCCGCATGACTCGGGACGGCAAAAACATGTTTAGAATTTTTACCGGCGTATCTCTGCTGCTGACCATGATGGTGGCAGGCTGCAGCAGCCTGGGTTGCGGCGATCCGCATCCCTACATCAACAGCCCCAGCCAGCCGGCGCTCAAGGCTCCCGAAGGATTGACCATACCCACACCGGATCCGGCCTACGTCGTCGCCAGTGTTACGCCCGTGACTGGCAAGCATCCGGAGCGTGATGCCAAGGGCGTGTGCCTGATTTATCCGCCGCAAGTCGTGCCAGTGGGCAATTCTGCCAAACCCGCAGCGCAACAGGCGCCGGCCGGAATCCAGAGTGCACCCGCGCAGGGCGTTCCGGTGCCGGCAAAACCGGCGAATTCGGGCCAGACACCGGCGCCTGCCGCCGGTACGGCCACCAAGGCCGGGCAATTGCTTGCGGTCACCGGCGGCATGCAGTAGCCTGCCGCGCCTTTTTGCACATGCGCGCGCCAGATGATTGGTAGTGATGCACGTGTGCAGCCATTTGAATTTCGGAGAGGTGTCCGAGCGGGTAAGGGTGGTGTCTTTATCGGAATGCCAGCGGCATTCCAATCCACACGAACGCACAGCCATGGAGGGCTGGGCCGGTGTACCCACCAGGGATGGTTATGGGGTGCGCTTTTGATATTGAAGATTTCGGAGAGGTGTCCGAGCGGTCTAAGGAGCACGACTGGAAATCGTGTATACGTCTAAAGCGTATCGCGGGTTCGAATCCCGCCCTCTCCGCCAAATTGTAGAGTGCTTGCCAAATTATCCGCCGGCGTCGCAAGAGGCGCGCGGGCGGGGTTCGAACCCGCGATGTTGTGATTGGTCCGGTTCGACAAAATCGCCGGGGTTCGGCGCAACGCGCCGAACGGGTTTGTCAGGACGGCAAACCCTGGAGTTCCTGGCGCGGCAGGGATTGCCGAGCCTGGAACTGATTTTGAACGGCGCGCAACGCGGGCCGCACAGTGGCGAGCCCCAGGAATGGGGTGAGCAATTTCGTCCTCTCCGCCAGTTTACGCGTTAGCGCTTGGCCTGTGCGCGCAGCACAGTACATCCATGTAAGCCCCCAGCTCGGCATCCATGCCTTGCGCTCGCCGGGATCGAACCGCCACCGGCGGTTCGCTGGATTCACCCGGCTCGCCCTCTCCGTGGTGAATCTGCAAGGCTCGCGCTCTCCCATCTTTTTTCAAACTCAAGACTTCACCGGCGCATCCGCGCATACAATGTTTTGGTGGCGGCCTGTGCCGGCAACTCCGCGACGGCAAGCTGTGAACCCCGTCAGGCCCGAGAGGGAGCAGCGGCAGCAGTGAACTCGTGCGCTGGGCAAGGCTGGCGCAGGCTGTCACCCTGAATTCATGGTTCTGCTGGCAGTCAACGCCGTCTGGTAAAGTAGTCGCCCGCGCGCAGTGCGCAATCATCCGGCAAGCTTCGCTCCCCATGTCGTATCAGGTGTTGGCAAGAAAGTGGCGGCCGCGCAATTTCGCGGAAATGGTCGGTCAGGAACATGTGCTCAAGGCGTTGATCAATGCGCTTGACCACAATCGCCTTCACCATGCTTTCCTGTTTGCGGGGACCCGCGGCGTAGGCAAGACCACGCTCGCGCGCATTCTTGCCAAGTGCCTGAACTGCGAGCAGGGCGTGAGTTCGCACCCGTGCGGCGAATGCAGCGCCTGCCGGGAAATCGAGGCCGGACGCTTCGTGGATCTGATCGAGGTGGACGCGGCTTCGCGCACCAAGGTGGATGATACCCGCGAGTTGCTGGACAACGTGCAATACGCGCCGAGCCGCGGACGTTACAAGGTGTACCTGATAGACGAAGTGCACATGCTTTCGGGCCATTCTTTCAATGCGCTGCTGAAAACCCTCGAAGAGCCGCCGCCGCATGTGAAATTCCTGCTGGCCACCACCGATCCGCAGAAATTGCCGGTCACCGTGCTGTCCCGTTGCCTGCAATTCAACCTCAAGCGCCTGCCCGTGAGCTTGATGCACAAGCACTTGGCGCACATTCTCCAAGCCGAAGGCGTTGCGGGGGATGATGCGGCCATTGCGCAGATCGCGCAGGCGGCTGATGGCAGCTTGCGTGATGCCTTGAGTCTGCTGGACCAGGCGATCGCGTACGGAGGCGGTACGCTGCGCGCGGACGAAGTACGCAGCATGCTGGGCAGTATCGAGCAAACCCACGTGTTGACCCTGCTGCAAGCTGTTGGCAGCAAGGATGGCAAGACACTGTTTGAAATCGTGAGCAGGCTCGATGAATTGGCTCCCGATTACGCGACGCTACTGGGCGACATGGCATCCTGCCTGCAGCGCGTGGCACTGGCGCAGGCGCTGCCCGAAGCGCCGGCGGAAATGGGGACGGATGAGGCGGTACGGATCTTGAGCGGTAGGCTTACGCCTGAACAAGTGCAGCTTTGCTATCAGATCGCCCTGTTTGGCAGGCGCGACCTGGCGCTGGCGCCGTCACCGCGCGGCGGTTTCGAAATGACCTTGTTGCGCATGCTGGCGTTCATTCCGGTTCAGGTCGAGCCGGCACGGAGGGAGGCGCCTGCGGCACGTCCGGTTGCAGCCAGCGCCGCGCAGACCACGGCAGTGCGGCCAAACTCGGCGCCCAAGCCGGCGCAAACCTGGAAAGATCCCGACTGGATTGGACTGGTGGAATCCCTGGAACTGCGCGGTGCCGCACAGCAACTGGCGCTCAACTGCATGTACCGGCAGCGCGAGGCCAATACCCTGCATCTGGAACTGGATACGGCGCACGCGCATCTCGCCACCGAGCAGCTGACCCAGCGCCTGCAGGAAGCCATCTCGCGCCATTACGGCGAAGCGCTGAAAATCCGCATCCAGGCGGTACACGCGGAGCTGGATACGCCGGCCAAGCATGATGCGCGCCGTCAGGCGGAAAATCTGCAGGCTGCGCAGGCCGCCATCGCGGCCGATCCCAATGTGCGCAACCTGTGCGAGACCTTTGGGGCGCAGGTCAATCCCGAACTTGTGAAGCTGTCGGAATGACCCGAGGTAAGCAGTGATGAAAGGCGGACTTGGCGGGTTGATGAAGCAGGCCCAGGAGTTGCAGGCTGGCATGCAGAAGGCGCAGCAGGAATTGGCGCAGGTGGAAGTCACCGGCCAGGCGGGTGGCGGCATGGTGAAGGTGGTCATGACGGGCCGCCACGAGGTCAAGCGCGTGCGCATTGATCCCGCACTGCCGGGTGACGACCGCGAGATGCTCGAGGATCTGATTGCCGCAGCCATGAATGATGCCGTCAACAAGCTCGAGGTTCTCATGCGCGAGCGCTTTGCGGGTTTGACCGCCGGCATGCCGTTGCCGGGCGGCCTGAAGCTGCCATTCTGATTGCATGCAATACACGCCGCTGCTGCAACAACTGATGGAGGCGCTGCGCTGCCTGCCGGGCGTGGGACCGAAGTCCGCACAGCGCATGAGCTTCCATCTGCTGGAGCGCAAGCGCGATGCGGCGCTGGCGCTGGCCAAGGCGCTGGAGGCGGCGGTAGCCGGGGTGCGCCACTGCGAGCGCTGCCGCATGCTTACGGACAAGCCGGTCTGCGAGATCTGCGCGTCGACGCGCCGTAACGACAGTCTGCTGTGCGTGGTCGAGACTCCGGCCGACGTGTATGCGATTGACGCGGCAACCAGCTTCGGCGGCAAATATTTTGTACTCATGGGGCATTTGTCGCCGCTCGACGGCATCGGTCCCGAGGAGCTGGGCCTGGGACAACTGGAGGCGCGTCTGGAACAGGGCGGCATCACGGAGATGATCCTGGCCACCAATCCCACGGTCGAAGGGGAAGCCACTGCGCATTACCTCGCGGAACTGGCGCGTGTCCGCGGCATCCGCGCCACGCGCATTGCTCACGGCGTGCCGCTGGGCGGCGAGCTCGAATTCGTGGATGGCGGCACGCTGTCGCATGCATTTTCCGGCCGGCGCGACGTCGCCTGACTGGCGGTGGGGAACAGCAGTGAAATTGAAGGAAGTATTTTTTGGCTTGGGCCTGAAGCCGCCGGTCCGGGAATATGGTTTTGACATCCGGACGTTTGAGCTTGAGAAAGACGGAGCCATTGAATACGCCGCCTGGCGGCATCCGAAGGAGAAGCCCAAGCAGTTCTATCAGGCGCAGGTTGACGCGATCCGTGAGTTTTTGTCCGCAGGGGATTTTGCCATTGATATCGGTGCCCACACCGGCGATTCCACGCTGCCGATTGCGCTCGCCGCCGGAGCGCGGGGCGGGGTGCTGGCTCTGGAGCCCAATCCCCATGTCTACAAGGTGCTGGTCGCGAACGCGGGTCTCAACAAGCGCAAAACCAACATTCAGCCGCTGATGTTTGCCGCCACCCCGGAAGATGCCGAGATGGAGTTCGAGTATTCCGATGCTGGCTTTTGCAATGGCGGATTGCACAAGGACATCGGTTCATGGACGCACGCGCATTTTTTCAAATTGCGCGTACAGGGCCGGAATCTGCTGCGCTATCTGGAGCGCGAGTATCCCGAAACCCTGAGCAAGATACGCTATGTGAAAATCGACACCGAAGGCTATGACCCGGATGTGACGAGATCCATCCGCGGCCTGCTGGAACGCAACCGGCCTTTCATCAAGACTGAAATCTACAAACACCTGCCGAGCGCACGGCGCGTACAGTATCTACGCGAGTTGCAGGCGCTGGGTTACCGGCTGCACAAATGGGAGAGCGAGGAAAATTACCGTGGTGAGGTCCTGTCGGAACGCGATGCCGACCGATGGCGGCATTACGACGTGTTCGCCGTGCCGGCCGCGGGCCGATGAGAGGCGCCCATGAACGATTGTCTGTTCTGCAAGATGGTGCGCGGCGAAATCCAGCCGCGCATGGTCATGGAAACCGACGAACTTATTGCCTTCCATGACATCAATCCGCAGGCGCCGACGCACATTCTGGTGGTGCCGCGCCGGCACATTGCCACGCTCAACGAGGTCGGCGACGCTGACGGGCCGCTGCTCGGCAAACTGGTGCTGGCGGCGTGTCATATCGCGCAGGACCGAAAGCTCGCGGAATCCGGCTACCGGCTGGTGATGAACTGCAATCGTGGCGCCGGGCAGACGGTGTTCCACATCCATCTGCATCTGCTCGGCGGACGCCTCATGACTTGGCCGCCCGGCTGAGGCGGTTATCATCCGGACGTTCCGCTGCGTCTGATCGGAATCAACGGGTTAGCACTTGCAGCGCCGTGATGCGCGCCAGGGCGGGCGGATGCGAATCGTGGAACGCCGAGTGCCAAGGGTCGGGCGTGAGTGTGGAGGCGTTGTCGCGATAGAGTTTCACCAGCGCCTGCGCCAGCGCGCTGCCGTTTACCTGGCTGGCCGCATAGGCATCCGCCTGGTATTCATGCTGCCGTGACCACGCCGAGCTCGCGGGTTCCAGCAGCAGCAGGAACGGCGGCGCCAGCAGCGTGAACAACAACAGCGCCATGTGCGCCGATGGCATGTGCACCCCCAGGCCCGCATAAAACCATGGCTGCGACACGAGCCAGCCGAGCGCCGCCAGTCCCGCGAGGCTCAGTACGGCGCTTACCCACAAGCGTTGAGCCACGTGATGCAGGCGAAAATGACCGAGTTCATGCGCGAGCACCGCCTCGATTTCCCCAGCATCGAGTTTGTCCATGAGCGTGTCGAAAAACACGATGCGTTTGTGGCGGCCAAGGCCGGTGAAATACGCGTTGCCGTGCGCGGAGCGCGCCGAACCGTCCATCACGAATACGCCGCGGCTGGTGAAGCCGCAGCGCGTCACCAAGGCTTCGATGCGCTGCTTAAGGTCGGCATCGGCGAGCGGCGCGAACTTGTTGAACAACGGCGCAATCAGCACCGGCCAGGCCCAGGTAATCAGCAGGCTGAATGCCATCCACAGCAGCCACGCATACAGCCACCACAGGCGACCCGTGCGCTGCATGAGGAACAGTACGGCGTACAGCAACGGCACGCCGAGCGCTATGCCGAGCAACAGCATCTTGAGATGATCGAGCGCATAGGTCTTGAGCGTGGTGCGATTGAAACCGAAGCGCGCTTCAATGCCGAAGGTGGCGTAGGCGCCGAGCGGCAGCGCGATCAGTGCGTTGATCAACACGTAACTGCCGATGACCGCGACACCGGCGCTGAGCACATCCAGACTCAGGTTGCGCCAGGTGCTGTCGAGCAGCGTCAAGCCGCCGCCCAGGGTCCAGAGCAGAGCCAGCACCGGTTCGAGCGCCGTACCCAGCAGGCCGAAGCGGCACTTGGCGACGGTGTAGTCCGCGGCTTTTTGATGCTGCTCCTGACCGATGCTGGCCGCGAAGACCGCGGGTACGTTTTCCCGGTGGCCGTGCACGTAGAGGATCTGACGGCCTGTCAGCCAGGCGCGCAGCGCCGCGGACAGTGCCAGCGCGACGACGAATATTATAGTGAGGGCGTTCATGCGTAGCCGGGGAAAAAAAGCGGGACGTGCATTGTACGCGACCGCGCGGGTGGGCAGAATTGCCGTGCAGGTTTAGACTGAAGCCTGCGTGCCGACCAAGGTAGGGTCATGGCGTTGAATGCCGAAAATCTGGTGTGGCTGGATCTGGAAATGACCGGTCTGGATCCGGAGCGCGACCGGATTCTGGAAATTGCCACGCTGGTTACCGACAAGCAGCTGAACCTGCTGGCCGAGGGGCCGGTCGTTGCGGTGCACCAGAGCGACGCGGCGCTGGCCGCGATGGGCGAGTGGTGTACCCACCAGCATGGCCGCTCGGGCCTGACCGCGCGGGTACGCGCCAGCCGCGTGAGCGAAGCCGAAGCCGAACGCCTGACGTTGGCGTTTGTGCGCCTGCATCTGCCGCCCAACGCCACGCCCATGTGTGGCAACAGCATCTGCCAGGACCGGCGTTTTCTGGCGCACTACATGCCGGAGCTGGAAAAATTCTTCCATTACCGCAACCTGGATGTGAGCACGCTCAAGGAACTCGCAAAGCGCTGGGCTCCGGGACTGGCGGAAGGCTTTACCAAGGAATCCACCCATCTAGCGCTCGACGACATCCGCGATTCCGTGGCTGAACTCAGGTATTACCGCGAGCGCCTGCTGCGTGCGGAATTTCTCGGATCCTGAGCCTGATATGCAGGAGGTTTTGACTTTTGCGGATATCCGCGCCGCCGCGGTACGCATCGCGGCGCAGGTAAACCGCACTCCGGTGTTGCGCTGCGCACCGCTCGAAGCCGAACTGGACGCGCAGATTTTCTGCAAGTGCGAAAATTTTCAGGAAATGGGCGCTTTCAAGATCCGTGGGGCGACGAATGCGGTGTTGTCGCTTTCTGCAACGGCAGCCGCGTACGGCGTGGCTACGCATTCGTCCGGCAATCACGGCGCGGCGCTGGCGCTGGCCGCCCGGCGCCGCGGCATTCCGGCCTGGGTGGTCATGCCGGAAAACTCGAGTGCTTTCAAAAAGCGCGCGGTGGCCGGCTACGGCGCCCAGATCATTTACTGCGAACCGAGCATGCAGGGCCGCGAAGCGGCGCTGGCACGCTGCGTTGCGGAAACCGGCGCGGTGGTGGTGCACCCATTCAACGATGCGGTGGTGATGGCCGGGCAGGGCACGGCGGCGCTGGAATTGCACGCGGAAATTCCGGACCTGGACATGGTATTGGCGCCGGTGGGCGGCGGCGGTTTGCTGTCCGGAACCGCGGTGGCTACGCGTGCGCTGCGTCCCGCCTGCAGAATCATCGGCGTGGAACCGTTGAGCGCCGACGACGCCTGGCGCTCACTGCAGGCGGGACATATTCAACCCGTGGCGCACCCGGATACGGTATGTGACGGACTGCGTGCCACCATCGGGCCACTGACCTTCACGGTGCTGCGCGCGCAGGTGGACGAGATCGTGCGCGTTACAGATGCGGAAGTCATTGCCGCCATGCGTTTTGCATGGGAGCGCATGAAAATCATCATCGAGCCTTCCGCGGCCGTGGTGTTCGCGGCGCTGCGTGCCGCGCGCGTGTCGGTGAAAGGCCTGCGCGTTGGTGTTATCCTCAGCGGCGGCAACGTGGACCTGGATCATCTGCCCTGGTGAGGTGAACGATGCGCGGATTGCAAGCCGGTGTGGTGACCCTGTTCGCGATCTGCGTTTGCGGCGCAACGCTCGCGGCCGCGCCTGGCGCCACGCCGCTGGACGTACGCAATGTCATCAGCGTGTCGGAATTCCATCAGACCGGCCTCGACATACTTTCACCTGACGAACTTCAGGCCTTCAACCGCTGGTTGAGCGCGACGCTGAAATCAAACGTCCTACTTGAACCTGCCTCGGTGAGTGCAACGTCCCTGGATGTGCGCGATCTGATGTCAGTCACCGAGTATCACCGCACCGGCATTGACAAGTTTTCGCCTGTGCAGCTCAAGGCCTTGAATGCCTGGCTGCAGGCCTATGTGCGGGAGCGCGCGCAGACGCCCTCCGCGGGCGTGGCGCCGCCATCCCTATCTTCGTCGAGTGCACCAGCCGGCGTTTCCCCTGCGGCTGGTTTCGGTGCAGACACCATGGCGCCTAGGGAAAACCCGGCGATGCCGGAGCGCATCGAGACGCGCATTGCGGGCCGGTTCACCGGCTGGACCGGAGCTACGGTGTTCAAGCTGGAAAACGGTCAGGTGTGGAAACAGGCCGCTACCGGTTATTTCACCAATATTGAACTCGATAATCCGCAGGTGATCATCAAGAAACTGGGATTCGGGTATCTGCTGACGCTGCCCGGCCACGGCGCCACGGTGTTCGTGCGGCGCATCAAATAAGGATCAGGCATTTGCAGCCAGCGCACGAGAATCTGCTCGCCGATCTGCGTCTGAGCTTGCGCCCCGGAAAGCGGCAGGATGCCGACAGTTTGCGCACCTTGGTGGGCGGTATTCTGCAAAGCTACGGCTTGCCGGACAGCGTGGCAGGGGACGGCGATCTCGATGATGTCGCAGCCTGGTATGGAAACCGCCACGGCGTGTTTGAGGTGCTGGTAGACAGCAGCGGTGCGCTCGTGGGCTGTTGCGGTGTTTATGGGCGCAGCCAAACGGTATGCGAGCTGCGGCGCCTGTACCTCGCCTACAAAGTGCGGCATCGTGGCCTCGGCCGCGTGCTCTTGCACCGGGTGGTGGACTGGGCTAGGGCGCGGGGCTTTGAAACCATGGAATTGTTCACTGCACCGGTACTCAAAGAGGCGGTGCAACTCTACGAGCGCTTCGGCTTTGCGCGTCAGCTGCACACCGCCGCCGGCCCTGCTGCCTGTGACTTGCATTTCAGTCTGCGGCTGCGGAACTCCGGCAGATAATCAGTACGGCGTCTGCGCCGGGGGAGCAGGACTGCGGCTCGCGCCGGTTTGTGCCTGGATGGCGCGGTCGAGCGCCTGTTTCTGCGCATTCACGGTGGTCTGCACCTGTTTGGCCCTGTTGACATCATTTATGTAGGGCGCGAACACGGTGTGGCTCACCGGTGGCGGAGCCTCCTGTGTCGTTTGCGTGCCGGTGCGCTGCGACGGGTGATCCGGCCCGCAAGCACAAAGATACAGCGCGAGCGCGCTCATCAATATCCCGCATGCCAGTGATTTCATGACGGTTCTCCTTTGCCGAAGCTTTCAGTCTGGTAGCGAGAAAAGCGCAGTGTCGGTGACCAATGCGCTGCGCCCAGCCCGGCCTTGCACATGAGTTGCGCATAGAATTCCCGGGGATCGGAAAGGCTGGCCCAGACCGCGGGTAAAAACGTGGCCCGGCGTTCGCCTTCCTGGACGATCACGCCATCGGTTCCGGGTCGCAACGCTTGCAGCAGCTCATCGCGATTGCGTGCCGCGACCGGCTCGGTGCCGGAGAGCACCGAGATTTCGATATGCAGGTCCTCGAACTCCGCAGCCAGCAATGGCGGGAAGCGCGGATCGTGACAGGCGGCCAGCTGTGCATTCTGCATGACGTCTGCGAGCAGTTCCTGTTTGGCATCGAGATTGCCGATGCAACCGCGTAACGTGCCGCGGCGCTTCAGCGTTACAAAGCTAGCGCGCACGGCGCGCAATACCGGATCGCCGTTTTGGTGGCTGAACGCCGCGGGCTGGTCATCCAGGCTCTGCCGGATGCTGTGACGCGCTGCATCCAGCAGCGTGATGCGTGTCAGCGCGCTAAGCGGCATGCAGGGCCCAGGCACCGTAACCCACCACGCGCTGCCGGTCGCCGGCGGTATCGCCGGAATTGCGCAGATCCAGACGTTCAATGCGCAAGCGGCGGGTCTGCGCGACGCTCAACAGCCCGTTGATCGGAAAGGCGCCGCAGGCTTGCGCGTCGGGAATGGGAAATTGGCGGGCTTCGATGCGCCGCGCCGTATCCGCGTCGAGACGCTGCGCGGTTATGTAATCGTGATAGTGACTGAGATCCGAGCTGATGACGATGAGCGTTTCCTCGTCACCCCAGAGCGCGTCCAGCACCGCGGCTATTTCGCTGGTTTGCGCCCAGCCGACGACCAAGGGCACGAGTGTGAAGTTTTCCAGCAGGGTTTGCAGAAACGGGAGGTGCACTTCGAGGCTGTGTTCCTGCGCATGGGCGGCGGCGGAACGCGTCACTTGCGGCAGTCCTGCGACCCGCGCGATTGCCTCCGCGTCGAGCTCGATATCGCCCAGCGGGGTGCGGAAGATGTCGGCGGCGGGCAGAGCCAGGCCGCGCAGAGGCACGCGGTGCGCGGGTCCCAGCAATACGACGCGATGCATTGTGGATTTGTGCGACGCCAGGCGGCTATAGGCGCGCGCGGCGACCGGGCCTGAATAGACATAGCCGGCATGTGGCGCGATCAGCGCCTTGGGCGGCGCGCCGGGCGCCGGATTCTCAGCCAGCATTTGTTCGAGCTGCGCGCGCAGTGCCCCCGCATCACCCGGATAGAACAGGCCGGCAACCGCAGGCGCGCGCACATCGTGGGCCGTCATATACTTAATGGTAGTACGGAAACGCCGCCATGCACGCCCCGTTGCAAACCGTTGTCGCCACACGTTACTGGCATCGTCTTGAGGATGGCAGGATCCAGTGCGATGTGTGTCCGCGCGCCTGCAAGCTGAATGAAGGCCAGCGCGGGCTGTGTTTTGTACGCGGCCGCGAACACGACCAGATCAAGCTGTTCAGCTACGGGCGCTCCAGCGGCTTCTGTGTGGATCCGGTGGAAAAGAAACCGCTCAATCATTTCCTGCCCGGCACCGCGGTGTTGTCCTTCGGGACTGCCGGCTGCAACCTGGCCTGCAAGTTCTGCCAGAACTGGGACATGTCCAAGTCGCGGGAAATGGACACGCTGGCCGATGCGGCCGGACCCGAGGCGCTGGCCACAGCGGCGAAGACCCTGGGCTGTGCAAGTCTGGCGTTCACCTACAACGATCCGGTGATCTTCATGGAATTCGCCATGGATGCGGCGGATGCGGGGCATGCGCTGGGGATCAAGTCCATCGCGGTGACCGCGGGCTACATGTGTCCCGAACCGCGCATGGAATTCTACCGCCACATGGACGCCGCCAACGTGGACCTCAAGGGCTTCACCGAGGAGTTCTACTGGAAAACCTGCGGCGGCCACCTGCAGCCGGTGCTCGATACGCTGCGCTATCTCAAGCATGAAACCTCGGTATGGTTCGAGATCACCACGCTGCTGATTCCCGGCCTGAATGATTCCGATGCAGAGATCGAAAACGAAACGCAATGGGTCATGCAAAATCTTGGTCCGGATGTGCCGCTGCATTTCACCGCGTTTCATCCCGACTACAAGCTGCGGGACCGGCCGCCCACGCCCCCCGAGACGCTGGTGCGCGCGCGCAGCATCGCGCTCAGGAACGGCTTGCACTATTGCTACACCGGCAACGTGCACGATCGCATCGGCGGCAGCACCTGGTGTCCGGGTTGTGGCGCCCTGGTTATTGAGCGTGACTGGTACGCATTGGGGGCATGGAACCTGAACGCCAGCGGAAATTGTCTGAGTTGCGGCACGCCGATACCGGGGTCAATCGGCGCCAAACCGGGCCATTGGGGGCGACGGCGCATGCCGGTGCGGGTCGCGCTTATACCACAGGCGTAATTGCGGATTTGCCGGTTGCGGCCGCGCCACAAATGCTGTTATATATTCGCCTGCCTGCTCGGCGATAACTGTCGCGTGTGCGCACAACAAGGGCCGGGATTCGCATGCATATCGAAAGCGAGAAGTTTTTCCACATTCACAAACACAACTCGCCCAAGTGGGTGGAGGGGGCGGTGTTCACCTTCGGGGAGGAACCCAACAATTCCTGGCGTGCGTTCGAAGTGGCGCGGCGCGGCATCACCAATCCCGAAACCAACGAGGTTTTCACCGTGGATCGGGTGGCCTTCCGCGCCTTGCATGTGTACCGCAAGCAGGGCAAGAAAGACCCGCTCCTCGAGTTCTACCATTTCAACCCGGTGATGACGCTGGCCGAGACGCTCGACAGCCTGTTCCTGTCCACGCGCATGGTGCGCGAGCTGGTGCTGGAGGAAGTGCGCCGCCAGATGTACCCGGACCTGCCGTCACGCACCAGCTGCATCTGGCTGATTCCCGATGATGCACGCTCGGTGCGCTTCTGGCTGGAGAACATGCGCGGCGATCACAAGAAGGTGTTTCGCGTGCGCGCCACGGGTGAAATGCATCGTGCCCCGCAGCAGATGGTCATGGGCGATACGATTTCCCTGGTGGAATGGCACAAGCGCGCGCTCGAATACTGGAACGGCGTGGTCACCGAATCCTATGACGACGAGATCTCCTGCAACGGCGAGATCGAGATTCTCGAGGAAGTGCCGATCGACAATTTCTGATCAGCGCGCACGGAACATGCGCGGCAACAGGACCCATGCCCGCTTGAAACCCGTCAGGCGCTCACGCCAGCGGCGCGCATGCAGTCCGAACAGGATGCCCTTGAGACCCGTGTAGATCTGCTGGCTGTACGGCATCCAGTAAGGCTGATGGCGCATGAGTCTCAGCCAATCGTTCACGATCACCCTGGGGGCGGTGACCGCTTCAAACGCAAACTGCCCGTGGCCGCGGCTGCTGCCGGAGTCCTTGAATCCGCCCCAGGGTGTCTCGGTCTGTCCGTGTGAAAGCAAATGGTCATTCACCATGATCGCGCCGGTCTGGATTTGCCGCGCCAGGCCTTCGGCCTTGCTCAGGTCCCGTGACCACACCGAGGCCATGAGCCCGTAGTTTGAATCGTTCGCGAGCTCTACCGCTTGTGCGTCGCTGCCGACCGGCATGACACCCAGCACCGGTCCGAAGGTTTCCTCGCGCATCACCGCCATGCCGTGGCTCACGTCGCTGAGCACTGTGGGAGGCACAAAGTGTGCGTTGTCATTTGCGGGCGGTGCGCCTCGGGCGGCCACCCGCGCGCCCTGCTGGGCTGCATCTTTCAACTGGTGTCGCACGGTCTCAATCTGGCGCTCGGTGCACAGCGCGCCGACATCCACGTTGAAATCCGTGTCCTGACCGGTGCGCAACTGCACTACTTTCTGCGCCAGCAGCGCCATGAACGGGGCGTACACTTGCTGGTGCACATAGATGCGCTCGACGCCGGCACAGGACTGGCCGGCATTCGAGAGCCCGGCCCACACCGCGCCCGCCGCGGCACGTTCCAGGTCCGCATCCGCGCATACGATCATGGCGTCCTTGCCGCCCAGTTCCAGCGATACCGGTACCAGTGTACGTGCCGCCTTTTCCGCCAGCAGCTTGCCGACGCGCACCGAGCCGGTGAAAAACAGTTTGTTGACGCCGCCGGCTTCCAGCCACAAATCGCCGCACACCGAACCGTCGATGTGCACGTGCTGGAAGACGCCTTGGGGCACACCTGCCAGGCGCAGGAGGTCCGCAATTTTGAAACCCACGGGCAGGGTTTCGGGCGCCGTCTTGAATACCACGGTATTGCCCGCGAGCAGCGCCGGAATGATTTCGTGCATGGGAATGCCGAGCGGGTAATTCCAGGGTGCGATGATGCCCACCACGCCCCAAGGCACGCGATAGACCGTGCTGCGCTTGCTGAAGTACAGCAGCGAACCGTTTTTCAGACGTCGCGGCCGCAGGTATTGGTGGGCGTGGCGTTCATACCAGCGACTGCCTGCCACGGCGGGCATGATTTCCGTGGCCAATGCTTCCACGCGTGTCTTGCCCACACAATCGGTAATCAGTTGCGCGACCTCGTCGGTTTGATCGAGCAGTGCCTGCCGAAAGCCCGCGATGCGCGCGCGGCGTTCTGCAAGCGGCCGCGCGGCCCAATCCGGCTGCACGGCGTGCGCCGTGCGCAACGCGGCACGCACATCGTCGCTGCTTTGCCAGGGAAAGTGGCCGAGAAATGCGCCGCTGGCGGGAGCGTGCAGCGTAACGCCGGAAGCGGCGGATTCGGCGGGAGCGCTCATGTCAGTTCCGTGGACGGGTTCAGAACACGAACTGCGTGGTCTGCAGCAACACGTCGAAGGCCAGGATGGCGCGCTCGCCGTCACCCTTGAAGGGATACACGTAGTGGATGTAGTAGGGCGGGAAAATGATCAGGTCGCCGGCCCTGGGCTGCAGGCGGCGCGTCAGGCTCACGCCATGATGATGCGCAACGGGATGCGGATTGAGAAACTCGAGACAGCCCTCGGGGGCGGGTTTCTCCGGCACGTGCAGGTAATACACGCCGCTCGCCAGATTGCCGACCGAAGGGTGCATGTGTGGAGCTTGCCAGTCGCCGGCCGCAAGTATATTGGCCCAGGACACCAGCCGCGTGCGGCTCGTGTCCACCTTGTTGTCGTAGGCCTTGGCGAGATAGCGCGCCACACCCGGCTGCACGACTTCATCACGCAGCCGGCTCACTGCCGGTTCCGGCCGGTTCAGGAACATCATTTTCCTGGAAGTCTGGTAGCCGCCGTACGTGGTGATGTTCCCTGACAGTGCTTCGTTCTCCTGTTTGTCGTTGGCGTGCTGGTCGCGCAGCCGGCAGATGATGTCGAAGGTTTCGCGATTCAGGCCGTCGAGGCCGGCATGATGGCTCACCATTACGCAGATGGGAAAATGGTCCTCGAATTGTGTGTCGTGCGGTACCAGCATGGCGCAGCCTACCTGGGTTCGCCGGCGAGGTACAGCCAGGTTTCCACCACCGTGTCCGGATTGAGCGACAGGCTCTCGATGCCCTGCTCGAGCAACCAGCGCGCCAGATCCGGATGGTCCGAGGGACCCTGGCCACAAATGCCGATGTACTTCTTGTGCTTGCGGCACGCCTGGATGGCGAGCGACAGCATGGCCTTCACCGCCGCGTTGCGCTCGTCGAACAGATGGGCCACCACGCCCGAGTCGCGGTCCAGTCCCAGGGTCAATTGCGTGAGATCGTTGGAGCCGATGGAGAATCCGTCGAAATATTCCAGGAACTGTTCGGCCAACACGGCATTCGAGGGCAACTCGCACATCATGATGAGCTTGAGGCCGTGCGTGCCGCGTTGCAGGCCGTTGTGCTCGAGTATTTCCAGTACCTGCCTGGCCTCGTCGAGCGTGCGCACGAACGGGATCATCACCTGCACGTTGTCGAGACCCATGTCATCGCGCACGCGCCGCAGGGCGCGGCATTCCAGCTCGAAGCAGTCGCGGAAGCTCGGGGCTACGTAGCGCGCGGCGCCGCGGAATCCCAACATCGGGTTTTCTTCGTGCGGTTCGTACTGGCGGCCGCCGATCAGGTTGGCGTATTCGTTGGATTTGAAGTCCGAGGTGCGCACGATCACCGGCTGCGGTGCGAAGGCCGCGGCGATGGTGGCGATGCCCTCGGCGAGTCGTTCCACGTAGAAGCTCACCGGGTCTTTGTAGCCGGCCATGCGCTCTTGAATCTGCTGCTGGATGTCGGACGGCTGCGCCGCGAAATTGAGCAGGGCTTTCGGGTGCACGCCAATCATGCGGTTGATGATGAATTCGAGTCTCGCCAGGCCCACGCCTTGATTGGGCAGCATGGCAAAGTCAAATGCACGCTCCGGGGTGCCCACGTTCATCATGATCTTGAGCGGCGCCCTGGGCATGTTGTCGAGACTGATCTCGCGGCGTTCGAATGCTAGCTGGCCGGCGTAGACGTGTCCGGTATCGCCCTCGGCGCAGGATACAGTGACCGCCTGGCCATCCTTGATCGTGCGCGTGGCGTCTCCGCAGCCCACCACCGCCGGGATGCCGAGTTCGCGCGCGATGATGGCGGCGTGGCAAGTGCGACCGCCGCGATTGGTAACGATGGCCGCGGCGCGCTTCATGATGGGTTCCCAGTCCGGGTCGGTCATGTCGGTGACCAGCACGTCACCTTTCGCGATGCGCTGCATCTCGCCGATGTCGCGGATGATTTTGGCGGTGCCGGCGCCGATTTTCTGGCCGATGCTGCGGCCCTCGGCCAGTACCGGACCGCGCTGCTTGAGCGCATAGCGTTCGAGCTTTTGCCCGGCACGGCTTTTCACGGTTTCCGGGCGTGCCTGCAGAATGTAAATGCGGCCGTCGGCGCCGTCCTTGGCCCATTCGATGTCCATCGGCCGTTGATAGTGCTTCTCGATGATCAACGCCTGCTTCGCGAGCTCGATCACCTCGGCGTCGCTCAGGGAAAAGCGCGCACGCGCCTCGGCGTGCACGTCTATGGTGCGCACGGACTTGCCGCCGCCATTGCCATCCGCATAGATCATCATGCTCGCCTTGGTGCCGAGGTTGCGCCGCACGATGGGATACTTGCCGGCCTCCAGCGCCGGCTTGTACACGTAGAACTCGTCGGGATTGACCGCGCCCTGCACTATGGTTTCGCCGAGTCCGTAGGCGGCGGTGATGAATACCACGCGGTCGAAACCGGATTCGGTATCCAGCGTGAACATGACACCGGAGGCGCCGAGATCGCTGCGCACCATGCGCTGGATTCCGGCGGACAGCGCCACCTGCCCGTGGTCGTAGCCGTGGTGTGCGCGGTAGGCGATGGCGCGGTCGTTGAACAGCGAGGCGAATACGTCCTTGAGCGCGCTCAGCACCTCGCCGATGCCGCGCACGTTCAGGAAAGTTTCCTGCTGGCCGGCAAACGAGGCATCCGGCAGATCTTCGGCGGTGGCCGACGAGCGCACCGCCACCGAGATTTCCTTGCGTGACTGTTGCAGCAGCTCGGCATAGGAACTACGTACGGATTTCTCCAGTGCCGCCGGCAGTGGCGCGTCGTGCAACCAGCGCCGGATGCGGGCGCCGGTGTCCGCGAGCGCCGCGACATCATCCACATCGAGGTGCGCGAGTTCCCGGTTCACGCGTGCGGCAAGATTGTCGTGCCCGAGAAATTCCCGGTATGCGTCGGCCGTGGTCGCGAAGCCTCCGGGCACCGAGATGCCGAGCTTGGTCAAGTGGCTGAGCATTTCGCCCAGGGAGGCATTCTTGCCGCCGACGACGGCGAGGTCGTGCATCCCCAGGTCTTCGAAGCGGATGGTGTAGGGCTGATCCATGTGCCGGACTCGGCTCACTCGACGGAATGTGGGTTACGGGCAGCTATAATGGCATTCAATTTCTGATCGTGGCGCAATGCAGAACACCAGAATCCATGCCAACGCCGCAGGAAAAACCACGCACGGTATTTTTTGTTTCCGACCGCACCGGCATTACCGCCGAGGCCCTCGGGCGCAGTCTCATGAGTCAGTTTGACGGGGCGGCATTCCGCCAAGTCACTTTGCCATTTATCGCCGACATTGACAAGGCAAACGACGCGGTTGCGCGCATCAATGCGGCGGCGGCATCCGATGGCGCCCAACCGCTGGTGTTCAGCACCATCGTAGATGATACGGTGCGCGGCATCATTCAGCACAGCCACGCGCTGTACCTCGATTTCTTCGCCACCTTCATCGGCCCGCTGGAAAGCGAACTGGGCATGAAGTCCTCACATGCCGCGGGGCGGGCGCATGCCTCTGCGGACAACGCGGCCTACATCCAGCGCATCGAAGCGGTGAATTTCGCGCTCGCCAATGACGACGGCGTGAGCACCCGCTTCTATTCCAAGGCGGACGTGATTCTGGCGGGCGTGTCACGCTCGGGCAAGACGCCGACCTGCCTGTACCTGGCGTTGCAATACGGCGTGTTTGCCGCGAATTATCCGCTCACCGAGGACGATCTCAGGCACGGCCGGCTGCCGGAAGCGCTGCTGCCGTATTGCCGCAAGCTGTTTGGCCTGACCATTGATCCCCAACGCCTGCAGCAGATTCGCCATCACCGTCGCCCGGACAGCAACTATTCCTCCTCCGATCAGGTGCGCTACGAAGTGCGCAAGGCCGAAGACATCTTCCGCGCTGCCGGCGTGCCGTGCATGAACACCACGCTGCCGTCGATCGAGGAGATTGCCACCACCATTCTGCATCAGACCGGCATCAAGCGGCGGTTCTGATTCAACACATATGCGGCGTACGCGCGCGGACCGCGGCGGCCGCGGCGCCTGAAGCATGACGCGCCTATGCTATATTTCAGCCATGCTTATCGAAACCGCTGGCCCGAGAATCCGCTTGGTGCAACCGCGCAGCTTTGCGGGGTTGATGAGCTTGTATGCGGCTAATCATGCGCGCCTGCGGCAGCTGCTGGGCGACTTGCATGCGCTACCGTCCACGTTGGTATCCAACAGCCCCACAGACCTGAAAATTTATCTCAAGGTAGGCACGCGCAGCCGTTACACCACGAGCGTGCGCATGACCTACTGGCTGAACGTGAACGGTGGCTGGTGTCGCACTCCCGATCTGGAGCTGCGCATTTACCACGATGCCAGGCTGGTCGAGGCATTGAACTGTCATGCTCAACCGTCTGCGGCGGGTGCGGACAGAAATGCGGCCGCTCCGCGGTCGGAGCTGCTGCGGCGCTGGAATCTGAACATGCTGCTGCACAAGTGGCTGGAGCATTGTCTGGATCACAGGCATTGTTTCGCCATGTCACAGGCACAGCTTGCAGGTGTGGCGTGATGCTCAACGGGCCGGCGGGGGCGGGATGGGGCATGGTAGGAGTGCCCGGGCCAGTACTTCGATTGCGCATGCACGGGTGAACGGCGGTGCACATCACGCCTGTTAACAAGACCGATCATCACGGTTCGTAAACCAGCGGACTCAACAGCCGGGATGCGCATGGCGTTGGCCTTCAAGAACCTCATTCCGGGAATGCGTAAACCGGACGCCGTGGCCGAGCCCGACGCGGCTGCGACGCAGCAAATCAAGCTGGTGGAATTATTCGAGAACCGCAATCTCATCAAGCGGGAACTCGCGCAGGTCACGGCCGAGCGCGATGCGTTCAAAGCGGAGGTCGAGACCTTGCGCCGGGGGTACCTCGATTCGCAGCGCCAGCTCGGCAGTCTGGAACAGGTGCTGGGGGATGCGGAACGCGGCCAGGGCGCCGTCGTGTACTACCGCCTGCGTGCGGTCTGGGAAACCTGCCGGCGGCAGTTGCACCTGCTGGCGAACGAACTCGCCGGCAAGTTCGAAAAGGCCGAGCGCGGTCACATTCAGGAAGATCACGGCCGCAACCGCAGCCGGCGGGAGCAGGAGCTTACCCGGCAGCGTGGCCAGCTCGAGCATGAACGGCGCGACCTGTCCATTCAACTTGAAGAGCTGCAGCAGCAACTTGCAGCAGCAAAGGGATTGTGGAACAGGCACAAGCGCAACCAGCTGCAATTGGAGATTGACAAGCTGGCGCGCCAATTCAAGTCGGTCGATACCGGCAAACTGGAACTGCAGGCGGCCATGGGAACCCTGCAAGATCAAAACGCGCCGGCTTGGCCGGGCCTGAGTATCGCATCCCGACGCAGCGTGAATCTGTGGCTGCTCGCCTTGGCGCAGTATCTGTATCTGCAGTTGACCGAATACGGTATCGCCGAAAAGGCGCGCAGCGCCGGCACGCAGGCCATCACCGATGTGAATTTCGGTCTGCCGAGCGACTGCCTGACGATCGGCAACCATATTTACGAGGTCGTGGTGAAGCTGCGCAACGACAAGCAGCGCCCCGAAACGCTGCGCAGGCGCGCCGAATATCTGCGCACGACCGCAACCTATGCGTCGGATCGGGATACCGTGCCGGAGGAATCCTGCCTGCAATACATCGCGCAGGCTGCGCCGAAAGCCCCGGGTGTCAAATCCGCTGGCGTGGCCATGAACGTGCTGCGCATGAATTATTGGGATATCCAGAACATCCTGCTCATGCCCGCCGCATCCGCAACCGGCAGCGAACCGGTTGCCTCCAGGAAAGCGCCGCCGACAGGCTCAGGCTGAGCCGCAGCGTGTTGCGGGCGCCGGGCGCGTGATGGCTGGCGGTTCATGACCCCGGCAAAAGTTGACTCCGGCAGGCCATAAGTTCAGATTAATGCGCACTTGAACTCGGCGGTCATTGCGCATACGGACCGGGGGACCACCGAGGCAAAGTCCATTTTTCAACATCAGTACGCGGAGGCAATAGTCATGCGGAAGTTCACTTTGCGCTGGGTGGCGGTCTGCGGCGCCCTGGGTGCGTTGCTGTTGGTGTACGGCTGTTCATCCTCGTCCTCAAAATCCTATACCTTGCTGGCCAAACTGCCGCAGATGTCGCAGCAGCAGCGCATCGTCATGGCGGCCATTGATGTCACCGGTTCGACCTGCACCATCAGCATCCTGACCGCGGACTCGGGTACGCTTTGGTCACCGGACTGCAGTGTGAATCAGGACAGCGTCACCCACAAGAGTTTCACGATTGGCGGCCAGCAGGTGGACATGGAGGGCGCAAATGGCAGTTTCACAGCCAAAAGCGCGTTGACCCTGCCGTTACCGGCAACCACGGCTGCACCCGCTGCGACCGCGACACCCGCGGCCGCCTCGCAGGGCGCCGGCAAGGCCGCCATCAAGAACAAGGCGGTCGCAAGCGCGAGCGCGCCGGGCGCAGCCAGCGCGACACCCGCCGCACCGGCTACCGGTCAGCCTTTCCCGGATCAATGGGGGCAGGCTCTCTATCCGGGTCAGTGGAAGCTCGCGGCCCAGAACCTCGGGTATCTGGTGGCGAGCGCCAACATCGGCATAAACGGCAGCGCGTGCGAATTGCATGTGGTGTTCAAGGTGCGCTATCCGCCCTACAACCTGCAATGCGTTGTGACTACAGATCCACAGGGAAACTTCACACTGATATTCAATCCCTTCATCGTGGCGAAGCAGGCCTTGAGCCCGACCAACCAGATAGTCTTGGCATCGGAAGGTCAGAGTATCTCCGGCCTGGTTTGGGATTCACACGGGTTCGACGCGTGGAATCCGGCGGTACCGCCTTCCTGGCGAACCGCGAAGACCAAATAAGGGTGACCCCGCGCGATGGTTGCCACCGGCACGCTGCATAGCGGGGGGCCATGAAGGAGTTCCGGCCGGGCGGGACAGTATTCCCCGTCCGGCTTGATTCGATCAGTCAGACGGCGGTGGCGGCAGGTTGCCGATTCGCAGAGCGTCCATGTCGGCCACGATATGTGCGGTTTCCTGCAACAGCACGTCCGGCACCAGTGCGGCCGGATTGTCCGCGCTGGATTCCTGTGTAGAACCGGCTCCGGTCTTGCCGCTATCGGCCGCGGCAAGTTTATAGGCCGCTTCCAGCGTGGTCGCCGGCGGCAGGCCCTTGAGTTTGCGCCAGCCATTGGCAAGCGTTAGGCGCTCGTGGTCGCGTTCTGTGCGCTGTAATTCGCGCGCCGACAACAGCAGCGGTACGGATTTTTCCGCGCGTTCCTGCGCCAGCAGGTGCAGGCCGTCCACGTACAGTGCCCAGGCCGGGCTGTGCGCAATGCGTTCAGCATGCAATTTTTCCAGTTTGGGCAACGCCGCTGCGAGTCCAAGGTGCAACGGGGTATAGTCGGCGGCGGCAATCTGATCCCAAGGCAGGGCATCATCCTGGGTGTCTTCGCCGAATTCCTGCGGGTCAATGTTTGACGGCAGGGTGATGTCCGGCGTGATGCCCTTGCGCTGGGTACTCGCCCCGCTGACACGATAAAACTTGTCCACCGTGAGTTTGAGCTGGCCGGTGTCCTGGTTACCCGGCACGATGCGGTTCAGGTCGAACAAGGTCTGCACCGTACCCTTGCCGTAGGTATTGGAGCCGATAATCAATCCACGGTGGTAATCCTGGATGGCGCCGGCAAATATTTCCGAGGCCGAGGCCGTGAAGCGGTTCACCAACACCGCCAATGGACCCCGATACACGATACTGCTGTCGTCGTCATCCAGAACATCAATCCTGCCGTCGCGGTGCCGAATTTGGACCACGGGTCCGTGCGGAATGAACAGCCCGGTCAGCCGGATAGCTTCGTCCAGAGCGCCGCCGCCGTTGTTGCGTAGATCAATGACCACGCCGTTCACGTGCTCGGCTTCCAGTTCCAGCAACAGCTTGCGCACGTCCCGGGTGGTGCTGGTGTAGTTGGCTTCGCCCTCCATGCGCCCTTCGAAATCGCTGTAAAAGGCCGGGATGGTGACGACTCCAATCTTGTACTGGCGGCCTGCATGGCTCAGCGTGATGACGCTTTTGTGCGCCGCCTGCGCCTCGAGTTTCACGGTGTCGCGCACCAGGCGGATGACTTTTTCGGCCGAACCGGGCGGCGCACCCGCGGGCAGGATTTGCAGGCGCACTACCGAGTCCTTGGGGCCGCGAATCAGTTGCACCACGTCGTCGAGGCGCCAGCCGACCACGTCCACCATGTCACCCTTGTCGCCCTGGGCTACACCGGTGATGCGGTCGTCGGGATGCAGCTGCTTGCTGCGCGCCGCCGGTCCGCCGGGAATCACCTGGTCCACGCGCGTGTATTCACCCTCGGATGTCAGCGCGGCTCCGATACCTTGCAATTTCAGGCTCATCTGAATCTGGAATTCCTGCGACTGGTCGGGCGAAAAATAATTGGTATGCGGGTCCAGCGACAGGGTGTAGGAATTCATGAACAGGTCGAAGACATCCGCAGGCGCAATCTGCCGGGTGCGGTATTCGATGTTTTGATAGCGCTTGCGCAGGATGTCCGCGGTCTGCGGCCAGGTTTTCCCGGCCAGCAGCAGACCCAGGGCATCGTTCTTTACGCGCATGCGCCACAGGTCATCCAGTTGCGTGACATTGGCCGCCCAGGGCGCCTTGGAACGGTCATAGACGAAGCTCTCCTTGACCTTGAAATCCGGCTCTTTGGCGAGCAGGCCGAGCGCGTACTGGATGCGCTGTTGCACGCGCTGCTGGTACACGTTGTATATGGTGAAAGCCGGGCGCAGGTTGCCGTTGCGGATCGCGTCATCCAGGGCGTCGCGATAGGGCGCGAAACTGTCGATATCGGACTGCAGGAAGTAGCTGCGGTTGGGGTCCAAGTTCTGCAGGTAATGGGTAAATATCAGCTGCGACAGTGCCTGGTCCAGGGGCGCCTTGTTGTAATGGTAACGTTCGAGAATACCCGCGATTGCCTGGTCCACCAGAGTCTCGCGTGGCAGTGGGCTGAGCGCGGCCAAGGGGGCAACACTGGCCGCGACCGGAGCTGCACGGGTGGCACCATCGGCCGACGCGGCAAGCAGCGTAAGCCCGATACACATCAGGCCGGCAAAGACTCTTTTACGCATCGTATTCGGGAGTTTCCTGGGTTAAATGTGCCAGTGGAGCCTGCCGCAGGCGCAGACCCTGGCAGCCGGGTTGCATGCTATTGGAGTTTGTCCGAGCGCGTGCGCCATTGGGGCGCTATGTAAGAGGCCCGAGACGCTGTAAGTACCTGCAAATGATTATACATGTAATTGAATTATAGGCAGACTTTCCCCCCCCGCATTGTGAGGCCAATGACCCTTCCGATCTCCGTAACAGTCCGGCTTGGCACGGCGGGCGACGGGGGGGGCGTTGCAGCCCGCAGTCATGCGGCGCATCGGCATTGGCGCTGCGTTGCAGCTTTGCACCGTTACCGGCGGTCGCGACTGGCATGCAGCGGTTTCGGAACACGCTCGTCAGAGCCGCGCCGGATGCGACAACGCTCACACCGGGTCGCGCTCGTGGTCTGTACGCGGCTTGTGGTGAGCTGATATGCAGGGTTTTCCGAGTAATTTACCCGGCATCTGTGTGGGATTCAGGCGCTGTGCGCCGCGCGCGGCGTGGTGCGCCGGGGATTTCAGCTGAAATTAAGCCGGTATATTTATGAAGTCGGCCAATGCGCTTGCCGTGCTGCTATGCTACGCGGTGTAAATTGGCGGAAACGGGATTGTGCGCTTCCCGCCGGTCGCGGGGCATCAAGATGGCAGCGCGGGTGGTGGCAACTCCTGGGAAATTGTGATTTTTTGTCTCTGGTGTCTTGACTTGACACAACGTATTCGAGTAAAAAACTGGGCCCCTAAGAATGGTTTAACGGTGCGATAGGCGATCCTGCGTGTTGCTCAACTGGTCGCAGGACGCCTGTGCGCGTTTGTAAACAGCGGATACCGGCTCCGGTATTGCAGGAGATTCTTAAGTGAATATTCAAGAGCTGCTTCATATTGCCAACGTTTCGGGTGGCGTCATCTGGATCATCGTTTTCACGTTGCTGGTGGCGCTGGTCATCATCATTGATCGCACCTGGACGCTGGCCAAGATCGTGCGCCAGGGCGAACTGATCGCGCGCACGATCCTGCAATCCGATCAAGTGGATCGCGATGCGCTCATGGATCTGGCGGTACGCACCGCCAAGTATCCTCAGGGTGCGGTGCTGGAAGTGGCGCTCAAGTATCCCGAACTCAAGGACGCGCAGCGCCTGTCCGAACTGATTGAGGAAACCATCCTGCTGCAGGCGCCGCGCGTGGACCGCGGCATGTGGGTGCTGGACACCGTGATTACGCTTGACCCGTTGCTGGGGCTGCTCGGTACCATCATCGGCATCTTCGAAGCCTTCCAGGTGCTGGGTGCCGCGGACACCGCGCCTACGCAGGTAACCGGCGGCGTGGCAGTGGCGTTGATCGCAACCGCCGCAGGTCTCGCGGTCGCCATCATCGGTCTGGTATTTTTCAACGGCCTCAACAACCGCGCCCGTCTGATCCTGCATCAGATGGAAGCCATCAAAGTGATGTTGGTGAATCGTCTCACCTGAGGCCGCGTGAGCCTGTAGGAGTCGGCGGTTAACATTCAACTGACCGTGTAAGGCACGGTCGAGGCAGGTAGCGGCCATGAAGAGTTTTGTCGAGAAGAAGAAGGGCAGGATCGAGATCATCAACATGATCGACATCATGCTCTTCCTGCTGGTGTTCTTTATCATGATCACGCTGCGCATGATCCCGGCGACGGGCATCGCGTCGCATCTGCCGCAAAGCAGCACGGCCGTGACGATCGAGCGGCCCAAGATCATCATCAGCCTGCAGGCCCACGGCCAGATTGTGGTCGAAAACCAGGTGATGACCCCAGATCAGCTGACTTCGTATCTGCTCGGCCAGGATCCGGCGCACGCCAACGTCACCATCGCGGGCGCGCGGGAAGCTACCTTGCAGGATCTGGTGATTGTCATGGACGCGTGCCGTGAAGCGGGAGTCACGCAGATTGGCATCGCCGCTAAAAACATCGACTAATCCATCATTAAGGTAGCACGGTGGACACGCAGCACGTTTTTAGCGAAAGCTTTTTCTCGTTCAAAAATGGCCGGAATCTCGTTCTGGCGATCATCGTCGAGGTGTTGATCGGCCTGATCGTGGCGGGCTTGATCATCTGGCAGCAGACCCACAAAGCGCCGCCGCCGCCGGTAAACAAGGTTGCGGTGGTGACCATTCCGCCGCCGCCGCCGCCGCCGCCGCCGCCGCCGCCCAAGACGCCGCAGCCGCCGGTGCCCAACATGCCCAAGCCGCAGCCGCTGACGGAGGTACCGCCGATTCCGACGCCGATTCCGACGCCGAATGCGGTACCGCCTCCGCCGCCCCCCCCGCCGCCGGTCCCGCGGCCGCAGGTCAATATGGCGGCCATAGAAGCCAGCTTCCAGGAACAGCTGCGTGCGTGCATTCAGGCGGTGGCCATACGCCATTACCCGCGCGAAGCGATACTCGCTGGCAGCACCGGCACCGTCGTGGTTCAGTTCAAATACATAAATGCCAGCATCAGCGATGCCGCGGTCAAACGCTCCAGCGGTACACGGGCACTGGATACCGCCGGAGTGCAGGCGGTACTGACGGCCAGATGTCCCGCGCCGCCCGAGCAATTTCAGGGAAGGGAATTTGTGTTCACCATTCCGATCCAATACAGCCTGAGTGGAGGCTGAGGGTCCGTGAATTGGCAGACTGCCGGCGACCACGCCGGCAGTTTTTATTTGTGCGTAATGAGGTTTTGCAGCAATCGGTCCAGGTGCGCTGTCGTACTGGTCTCGGTCTCAACCATGGCGATGGAGTTCGCCATGAATCGTCTGCCAAGGCTGATGACTCCTGCTGAACCGGAGAATTTTCCGGGGAGTCATGATCTGTGCCAACCGCTCGTTTCGAGCGCTGCAGCCCGGCACCGGGAATGCAGGGTTGCAGTCTGCTCCCGGAGCTCCGATCTCTTGCCGAAGCTGAACTCCAGGAGTTGGCAGCATGTGGAATTATCTGGCCGTGGCCGTGGGCGGCGTGATTGGCTGTTGCGCGCGCTACGGCCTTACCCAACTGGTGCAACAGTTTTACGGGCGCAGCTTCCCGCTCGCCACGTTCGTCATCAACATCCTCGGGTGCTTTTTGATGGGCTGGCTGTTTTTTCTGACCGTGGAACGCCTGTCGCTCAACCCCACGCTGCGCACCGCGATTCTCACTGGCGGCCTGGGCGGCTTCACGACGTTCTCGACATTTGCCATGGAAGCATTGTTGCTGGTGGAGGAAGGTGCAACCCGGATCGCCGTCGTATATGTAGCGGCATCGGTATTACTGGGTCTGGCTGCGGCCTTTGCCGGCGCCTGGCTTGCGCGCGGCCCGTGAGCGGCCTGGAACTGTGAGGCAACCATGCGTCTGCTGCGGATTTTCTTGGATCCGGTGAATCAAGGGCATAGTACGGTCGGACGGCAGAAGTCCTGTGAGGCCCGCGGGTTCGACACGGATTCCACGGCATGATTGTGAACCGGGCAAATCAGAATGCGGGTGTAACCCAATCCGACACGCGCACCCGTGCGCTGCGTTTCGTGCTGGGCATCGGCATCGTCAGTATGTTCGCGGATTTCACCTACGAAGGCGGCCGCGGCATCGTCGGACCGTATCTCGCGGTGCTGGGCGCAGGCCCGGTGTTCGTGGGCGTGGTCGCGGGACTGGGCGAGTTCCTGGGCTACGCGGTGCGGCTCCTGTCGGGCCGTTTTGTGGATCGCACGCGCCGCAACTGGCAGGTCATGGGCGCAGGCTACACGTTGAACCTTTTGGCGGTACCGGCGCTGGCGCTCGCGCCTCTGGCTTGGATCGCCGGTTTGCTGGTGTTTCTGGAACGCATCGGCAAGGGCCTGCGCAATCCCGCCAAGGATGCACTCCTTTCGCGCGCCGGCCGTGAGTTGGGGCACGGTTACGCTTTCGGCCTGCACGAATTTCTGGATCAACTGGGCGCGGTAGCCGGTCCGCTGTTGGTGGCGGGGGTCATCGCTCTGAATGCGCGTCATGGTCTGACCAGCCCGACGGCAGGCTACCGCGTGGCCTTTGCGGTTCTGGTGATTCCGGCGCTGCTCGCCCTGTTTTTCCTGTGGCGCGCCCGGGGTCTCGAACCGGAGGCAGCACCTGCGCCGATCGCACCCGTACCTGCCAAATTTGATGCGCGCTATTACCTTTACATGGCCTTCGCCGTGGTCAGCGTTCTGGGATTTTCCCACTTCATTCTGGTGGCCTATCACCTGCAGCTTACGCAACGCCTCACACCGGCACTGATTCCGGTGCTGTTCGGTGTGGCGATGGGTGCGGATGCGCTGGCCGCTCTGGTAGTAGGGCGTTTCTACGACCGTGTTGGCCTGAAGGTGCTGTATGCACTGCCGTTGCTTACGCTGCCAACCTTGCCGCTGCTGTTCTTAAGCGCGCATCCGTTGTGGATCTGGATAGGCGCCGTGCTGTGGGGCGCGGCCCTCGGCGTGCAGGAGAGTACGGTGCGCGCGGGTGTCGCCACACTCACGCCGGAAAATCTGCGCGGAACGGCTTACGGGTTGTTCGATACTGTATTCGGTGCGGCCTGGTTTGTGGGCAGTGTGATGCTGGGAGCGTTGTACGCCGTCAGTCCGCTGTGGCTGGTCGTTGCCGCGATGCTGCTGCAACTCGTGGCATTGCCACTGCTTGCAATCCTCAATTTCCGCGGTGCGTCACAAGCGTAGGCGGAAACGCCCATCGCGGGCACTGGCAACGGCAAAAAAAGGCATCCTCGCGGATGACCTTAAATATTGGTGGAGGCGGCGGGAAAGTGAGTCGCGCACGCGCGTACAGAGGCGTTGCCAGTGCCATCCGTGGCGCCGCCGTGTCTGCTTCGATACGCCCCGGCCCAGCCATCCATGGCTAGGCGTTCGATTCCCGCCGCCGCGGAAAAAGCAAAAGCCACCCTCACGGGTGGCTTTAATGCTGGTGGAGGCGGCGGGAATCGAACCCGCGTCCGCAAGTCCTCCGCCCTCAGCTCTACATGCGTAGCACACGTCTTTGATTTAACTGGCGGCTACCCGACGGGCAGGGAAAACCGACAGCGAGTCCGGTATTTTTTAGCGGCCTGGCGCCGGATGCACCTTACCGCGATCTTGTGAGCACGACCTCTGAGGCGTCTCCGAAGAGACTCTGGACGCACAAGCACGGCTCCAGTCAGAGGCTAGCCGGGATTAGGCGGCTAGGGCGTAGTTGCTATCGTTCGCAGCTAGCGTTTTTGCAAGACAGTTTTACGAGGAATCCTGCACCTCGGCATGCACTTCGGGTTTCGCGACCCACGTCGAGACCAGGTCGCCCCCACGCTGTGGCCGTCATTGTACACCGCGGTGCGCACGGACTTGCCGTCAGCCATGTCGCACCAGGCGCTGCTTCTGGCGCTGCCAGTCACGTGCCTTTTCGGTGCTGCGCTTGTCGTGGAGTTTCTTGCCCTTGGCCAGGCCGATTTCAAGTTTGGCGCGCCCGCGTTTCCAGTAGAGCGCGAGTGGCACGAGCGTATAGCCCTTGCGCTCGACCGCGCCGGTGAGCCGATCCAGTTCCACGCGCTTGAGCAGCAGCTTGCGCGTGCGCGTGGGATCGGGATGCACGTGGGTGGAGGCGGTATTGAGCGGCGTTACGTGTGCGCCCAGCAGCCAGGCTTCACCGCTCTTGATGAGCACGTAGCCCTCGGTGATCTGCGCCTTGTGTGCACGCAGGCTTTTGACCTCCCAGCCTTGCAGCGCGAGACCGGCTTCGAGACGCTCTTCGATGAAATAGTCAAAGCGCGCGCGCTTGTTGAGTGCGATGGTCGCAGCAGCGGGCTCGGTGGCTTCTTTCTGTTGCGGCATGCGGCGATTATAGCCCGCGTACTGCGCGGTTCCGGCGTTGTGCCACACGGACAATTGCCGCACAATCGCCGTCCATGCCGGACCCGCATTTCCGCTAGGCGCAACCCATGCGCACCGTCAATAAGTCGGCGCTCGTGCCGTACACCGCCGCGCACATGTATGCGCTGGTGAATGACGTCGAGCGCTACCCCGAGTTCCTGCCGTGGTGCCGCAGCGCCCGCATCCTCAGCCAGAGCTCCGCTGAGATGTGCGCCAGCCTGGAACTCGCGCGTAGCGGTTTCCACAAGACCTTCACCACCTGCAACCGGCTCGATCCGGGTCGCAGCATCGTGATTGCGCTGGATCGCGGTCCGTTCCGGCATCTTGAGGGCCATTGGGGATTCGCGGATCTTGGGCCCGAGGGTTCCAGGGTCACGCTCAACATGGAATTCGAATTCGCCGGAACGATGCTCGACCTGATGGCCGGTCCGGTGTTTCACGAGATCTGCAATTCGCTGGTGACGGCGTTCACACGCCGCGCCGCGGCCTTGTATGTCAAACCCGCGAACTCTGCACGTTGAAGTCGTTTATGCGCATCGCGACCTGCAGCGCTTGGTGAGGCTGGCGGTGCCGGCCGGCACGACGGCACGCGATGCCGTGCGGCTTTCCGGGCTGGCGCAGGAATTTCCCGAGCTTGCGGCGATCCGCTGTCGACTTGGAGTATCGGGTCGCCTGGTGAACGCGGAGCAATTGCTGCGGGACGGCGACCGCGTGGAGATCTATCGGCCGTTGCAACTTGACCCCAGGCAGGCGCGTCGCAGGCGTGCCCGCGGGTAACGCTGATTCAACCGTCCGTTGCGCCCGTCATCGGAAGTTTCTCGATGCTCACGACCTTGCCGTCCTTGAAGTACACCACGACGTGTTCGCGACTCACGCCTTGTTTCGGTGCCAGGCTGCTTGGCAGGTTGTAGTAGACATAGTCCCAGCGATCAGTATGGAACGGATCGCGGATCATGGGCGGACCCAGGACAAAACGCACCTGCGCCTCGGTCATGCCGGGCTTGACCTGTTCGATCATCTCGGGCTTGAGAAAATTGCCCTGCTTGATGTCGGGACGATAAACGCAAGCGCTCAGGGCGAGCGCTGCCAACAGCAGGGCGGGAACAATCAGGCGCATGGGAGTGGTTGTGCTGCGTGACCAGTGGGTGATAATACCCGAGTGCCGGCGCGTCGAGAAGCGGCGGCCGCGAGGAACTCTGCGTGGAAAGCCAGGAATTGCGCAACGCCGGTCTCAAGGTGACCCTGCCACGGGTCAAGATTCTCGAGATCCTGGAAAGCAGCGTGCTGCGCCACATGAGCGCCGAGGACATGTACAAGGCGCTGCTGGATTCCGGCGAGGACATCGGCCTGGCCACCGTTTACCGCGTGCTTACGCAGTTCGAGACTGCCGGTCTCGTGACCCGGCATCATTTCGAAGGCGGGCATTCCGTATTTGAACTGAACCAGGGCATGCACCACGATCACATCGTGTGCGTGAAGTGCGGGCGGGTGGACGAGTTCGTGGACGGCGAGATCGAAAAACGCCAGAAGCAGATTGCCATCGCCAAGGGTTATGAAATCACCGACCACTCACTGTATCTGTACGGCGTCTGCTCGGAATGCCGCAAGACCCTGAATAAATAGGTGCAGTTCGGCAATTTCGCGGCCGCTGGCGCGGGCGTGCGGAAAGGGGAATGGGCCTTCAGGAATTACCCGCGCGCGCGATCATTTCGCTGGCATGCTTGCGTGTAGTAGCGGTGATTTCCACCCCGCCCAGCATGCGTGCGAGCTCCTCAATCCTGGATTTTTTGTCGAGCAAGTCGATGCGTACGGATGTACTCTCGCCGTGGGTCTGCTTGAGCACGCGGAAGTGCTGATGCGCCTGCGAAGCCACCTGCGGCAGATGCGTGACGCACAGCACCTGGCGGCTGGCGCCGAGGCTGCGCAGATAGCGGCCGACGATTTCGGCCACCCCGCCGCCAATGCCGGCGTCCACTTCGTCGAAAATCATGCAGGGCACGGCGCTGGCACGCGCCGCCACCACCTGGATGGCGAGCGCAATGCGCGAAAGTTCACCTCCCGAAGCCACGCGCGCCAGCGCTTTGAGCGGTTGGCCGGGGTTGGCGCTCACCTCGAATTCCACCGTGTCGCTGCCGAGCGTTGAAAAGCGCTCGGCGTCAGTGTGGGTCTCGATCGCGAAGCGGCCGCCGGGCATTCCGAGTTCGCGCATGATGCCGGTGGTTTTGGTTCCAAGGCGGGCAGCCGTCTGCACGCGCTCGCGGCTGAGTTGTCTGGCGGACTCGCGGTAGGCGTCGCGCAGCCGCGCGAGTTCGCGTTCCAGTTCCTGTAGCGCGACTTCGGCGTTTTCGACCGCGTGCAGCTCGATGCGCAGCTTTTCCAGCAACGCGGGCAACTCCTCGGGATCGAGGTGGTGCTTGCGTGCCAGATTGTGAATCGCACCCAGGCGGCTTTCAACCTGTTCCAGTCGCCGCGGATCGAGATCCGTGTCGGCCAGGTAGCGGCGCAGCGTTTCGCCGGCCTCCGCGAGCTGGATTTCGGCATTGTTCAGTAGGTCCCCGACCGGCTTCAGGCGCACATCGAGTTCACCCAACGCGCTGAGCGCGGCCAATGCCTGGTGAGTCAATTGATGCGCGGAAGTTTCTTCATTTTCATAAACTGCGTCGAGCGCGGTTTGCGCGCCTTGCATGAGCTTGCCGCTGTTGGCGAGGCAACGGTGCTCTGCGTCCAGCGCCGCGATTTCACCCGGCTGCAAACCCAAAGCGTCGAGCTCGCTTACCTGATGGCCAAGCAGATCCAGCTGCGTGTCGCGGTTCCGGGCGGCGGCGCGCAATTCCGTGAGGCGCTCATGCGCTGCTTTCCACTCGCGGTACAGCCCGGTGACTTTGGCAAGCAGGGCCGCCTTGTCGGCATACTCGTCAAGCAGTGCAAGCTGTGCAGCCGGCCTGAGCAATGACTGGTGTTCATGCTGGCCATGGATGTCCACCAGCTGTTCACCAAGCTCGCGCAGCAGCTGCAGCGGTACGCTGCGTCCATTGATCTGGCCGCGCGTACGACCATCACGGCCGATGACGCGCCGCAGAATGCACGCGCCGTCGGCCGCGAGCTCATGCGCATCCAGCCATGTACGCACCGATGGCAGTTTGCCGATGTCGAATTCGGCGCCGATTTCGGCGCGCTCGGCGCCCAGACGAATCACTTCGGCGTCGGCCCGGTCGCCGAGCACCAGCCCCAATGCGTCCACGAAGATGGATTTGCCGGCACCGGTTTCGCCGCTGAGCACGCTCAGGCCGGCGGCCAGATCCAGGTCCATCCTGTCGATGATGGCAAAGTCGCGGATGGCGAGCTGGGTCAGCATGCGTTATTCATTATCGCCGCGCGCGGGCGCCGGACCCCAGTGCAGCTTGGTGCGCAGTATGCGGAAGTAATCGTGACCGCGTGGATGAATGAACGTCATGGCGCGATCCGCGCGCCACACGCGTATGCGGTCACCGGCATTGAGTATTTGCGTGTGCTGGCCGTCGCTGGTGGCCTGCGCCCGGCCTCCGTGGGTCTGGCTGATCACGATTTCCACACGACTGCCGGCGCCCAGTACGATGGGGCGGTCACCGAGCGCATGCGGACAGATGGGTACCAGGATCATGGCATCCAGCGCGGGGTGCAGAATTGAACCACCGCCGGAAAGCGCGTAGGCCGTCGAGCCGGTGGGCGTGGCCACGATGATGCCGTCGGCGCGGTGTGCGCACACGAATTGCCCGTCCACATGCGTTTCAAATTCGATGAGACGCCCGCCGCCGGTTTTCTGGATGACCACGTCGTTGAGCGCCGGTACACAGGCGGCAGTGTGTGTACCGTGCACAACTTCGGCTTCGAGCAGCAGACGGCGATCGGAGTGGTATTCGCCGCGCAGGATGGCCGCGATGTCCGTGTCCATCGAGTCCGGCGAAATGTCGGTGAGAAAACCCAGGCGCCCGAGGTTGATGCCGACCAGCGGCACCGGCCGGGCCGTGAACAGGTGCGCAGCCCTGAGCAGCGTGCCGTCGCCCCCGATGACGATGGCCAGATCCGCGGCCGCGGCCAACCGTGGATGGTCGGCCAGTTGCGCATCGGATGGGTGTCCGAGCAGCGGCGCCAGCGCCGCGTCCACCAGCGTCACGGCGTGCATGACGCGCAGCTGCGCCAGCAACCGCATGAGCGTCGCGGCAATTTGCGGGTCGCCTTCGCGGCCCAGCACGGCGATGGTGGCAAAATGAGCAGGCATACGGCCGGCAACGTTAGCATGGCCGCCCGGAGCGCGAAATGCCGGGCTGTGCTTGACGGTTCTCACGGCGGGCTGCCAGTTTTTTCAACGACACTCGGCGCTGGCCGGTGCCAGATGCGTGACAATGGAGCGATGGCAGACATGACGGGCCCGACCGCTGCGACGGCGCTGAACGAACGCGCACAACACCTGCTCAAAGTGCTGGTGGAGCGCTATATCCGCGACGGTGAGCCCGTGGGGTCGCGCACCTTGTCGCGGGATTCCGGCATGGAGCTGAGCCCCGCGAGTATCCGCAACGTCATGGCCGATCTTGAGGACATCGGATTCATCGCTTCGCCGCACACTTCGGCCGGGCGCGTGCCCACGGTCAAGGGCTACCGTTTCTTCGTGGACACGCTGCTGACCGTGAAGCCGCTGGCACAGCAGGAAGTGCGCCTGATCCGCCAGCAGCTCGATGTGGGAGATGCCGACCCGCAGGCGTTGCTGACTTCGGCCAGCAGCCTGCTGTCGGCGGTGACCCACATGGCAGGCGTGGTCACGTTGCCACGGCTCGAACATGTCGCCTGGCGTCACATCGAATTCCTGCCGCTGTCCGACAACCGCGTACTCGCGATTCTGGTGATCAACGAGGGCGAGGTGCAGAACCGCGTTCTGCACCTGGACCGCCGTTACGAGCCCAGTGCCCTGCAGCAGATCAGCAATTACCTGAATGCGCATTTTGCCGGCAAGGACATCCAGGCCGTGCGCACCGCGCTGATCGAGGAACTGCGCAGCACGCGCGAGAGCATGAACGAGCTCATGCTGGCCGCGATCCACATGGCGGAAAAGGCCGCGGAGCACCGCAGCCGCAATCAGGGGCGCAGCTACGTGATGGCCGGCGAGACCAACCTCATGGAATGGGCCGAGCTGTCGGACGTGGAAAAGCTGCGCCGGCTGTTCGAGGCCTTCAATCAGCGGCGTGAAATCCTGCACCTCATGGACAAGTGCATCGCCGCGGAGGGCGTGCAGATCTTCATCGGCGAGGAATCCGGTTACCGGGTGCTGGACGAATGCAGCGTGGTGACTGCGCCTTACAAGGTGGGCGACGCAGTGGTCGGCGTGCTGGGCGTGATCGGCCCCACGCGCATGGCCTACGAGCGCGTCATCCCGCTGGTGGATTTGACCGCGCGCCTGCTGGGCGCAGCCTTGAACCCGCGCAAGTAAGCCCCAACTCGTGGAAAATGCCGTCCGCGCCGCGGATGGCGTGATTGTGCCCGGTCGTCAGCCGGAGAGTGGAATCGGAGGACTCAATGAGCAAGAAGCATGCCGCCCATGTGGAACAGGCCGCGGCGCCCAATCCGGCTGCGGCGGAGCCTGTGGCGGATCCGGCGGTGGAACTCAAGACGGCTCTGGCCGAAGCCCAGCAGAAGGCCGCGCAGAACTGGGACGGTTACGTACGCGCGGTGGCCGAACTCGACAATCTGCGCAAGCGCAGCCAGCGTGACCTGGAAAATGCGCACCGCTATGCGCTGGAGCGTTTCCTGCAGGAACTCTTGCCGGTCAAGGACAGCCTGGAGGCGGGGATTGCCGCAGCGGCCGGCTCGGCAGACAACCTGCGCGAAGGCCTGGAGATGACGCTCAAAATGCTGACGGCGCTGCTGGAGCGCTTTGACGTGCGCGAAATCAATCCCGCCAGGGGTACGGCCTTCAATCCCGAGCAGCACGAGGCCATGACCCTGCAGCCCAGTACCGAGGCCCCGCCCGGCAGCGTGCTGTTGACGGTGCAGAAGGGCTACCAGCTGAACGATCGGCTGCTGCGTGCGGCGCGGGTGATCGTGGCCAAATCCCCGGATGCCGCGGCTTGAAAGCCCTTGGCCTACCCCCATTTAACCGGATAACTTTGGTTCCATCCCTGTTTCGGAGCGTTTACCCATGAGCAAGATCATCGGCATTGACCTCGGCACCACCAACTCCTGTGTGGCCATCATGGAAGGCGGCAAGCCCCGGGTCATCGAGAACAGCGAGGGCGACCGCACCACGCCCTCGATCGTGGCCTTTACCAAGGACAACGAGGTGCTGGTGGGCCAGTCGGCGAAGCGCCAAGCGGTCACCAACCCCAGGAACACGCTGTACGCCATTAAGCGGCTCATCGGCCGCAAGTACACCGACGACGTGGTGCAGAAGGACGTCGGCATGGTGCCCTACAAGATCGTCAAAGCCGACAACGGCGATGCGTGGGTGGAGGCGACCAACAAGAAGATGGCGCCGCCGGAGATTTCGGCGCGCGTGCTGCAGAAAATGAAAAAGACCGCCGAGGACTATCTCGGCGAAGAGGTCACGGAAGCCGTGATCACGGTTCCGGCCTATTTCAACGACTCCCAGCGCCAGGCCACCAAGGATGCCGGCAAGATCGCCGGTCTCGAGGTCAAGCGCATCATCAACGAGCCGACCGCCGCGGCGCTTGCCTACGGTCTGGACAAGGTCAAGACCGACCGGAAAATCGCGGTCTACGACCTGGGCGGCGGCACCTTCGACATCTCCATCATTGAGATCGCGGAAGTGGACGGCGAGCACCAGTTCGAGGTGCTGGCCACCAACGGCGATACTTTCCTGGGCGGCGAGGATTTCGACAAGCGCATCATTGACTACATCGCCGCGGAGTTCCACAAGGAACAGGGCATCGACGTGCGCAACGATCCGCTCGCCATGCAGCGGCTGAAAGAAGCCGCGGAGAAAGCCAAGATCGAGCTGTCGTCCTCGCAGCAGACCGAGATCAACCTGCCGTACATCACCGCCGATGCCAGCGGCCCGAAGCATCTGAACATCAAGCTCACGCGTGCCAAACTCGAGGCGCTGGTGGAGGATCTCATCCAGAAAACCGCTGCGCCCTGCAAGACCGCGCTCAAGGATGCGGGCTTGTCGGTGAGCGATGTGGATGAAGTCATCCTCGTGGGCGGCCAGACACGCATGCCCAAGGTGCAGGACACCGTCAAGGATCTGTTCGGCAAGGAACCGCGCAAGGACGTGAACCCGGACGAAGCGGTGGCGGTCGGCGCCGCGGTGCAGGCCGGCGTGCTCAAGGGCGAGGTCAAGGACGTACTGCTGCTCGACGTCACGCCGCTGTCGCTCGGCATCGAGACGCTGGGCGGCGTCATGACCAAGCTCATCGAGAAGAACACCACCATTCCCACCAAGGCCACGCAGGTGTTCTCCACTGCGGATGACAACCAGACCGCGGTCACGGTGCACGTGCTGCAGGGCGAGCGCGAAATGGCGCGCGACAACAAGTCGCTTGGAAAATTCGACCTGAGCGACATTCCGCCCGCGCCGCGCGGTGTGCCGCAGGTCGAGGTGACCTTTGACATCGACGCCAACGGCATCCTGAATGTTTCCGCCAAGGACAAGGCCACCAACCGGGAGCAGAAGATCACCATCAAGGCTTCCTCGGGCCTGTCCAAGGAGGACATCGAGCGCATGGTCAAGGACGCGGAGGCGCATGCCGCCGAGGACAAGAAGGCCCGCGAGCTGGTGGACACGCGCAACCAGGCGGAAAACCTGGCGCACGCCACCGAGAAGAGCCTGAAGGAGCTGGGCGACAAAGTGTCGGGCGAGGAACGCGCACGCATCGAGTCGGCGATCAGCGACCTCAAGGATGCAATCAAGAAGGATGACAAGCACGTCATCGAGACCAAGGCCCAGGCGCTTTCGGAAGCCGCGGGCAAACTCGCCGAGCGTGTCTATGCCGCGAAGCAGGATGAGCCCAAGCCCGCGGGTGCGGGCGCGAGCGACAGCGCCAATGCGCAGGGCAAGGACAACGTGGTGGATGCCGAGTTCGAAGAGGTCAAGGACGGCAAAAAGCAGGCTTGAGCCGGAGCTGACTGAACGATGTTGCGACCCGCGCCGGAGTTTGTGCGTTCAAACTCTTGCGCGGGCCGCGTGTTAATCCGGACGGGAGCGCACATGGGCAAGGGGCGGATGGAGGCCTTCAGCGACGGCGTGCTGGCGGTCATCATCACCGTCATGGTGCTGGAGATGAAGGTGCCGCATGCCGCCGATCTCGCGGCGCTGGCGCCGGTGCTGCCGGTATTTCTGGTGTACGTGCTGAGTTTCATCTACCTCGCCATCTACTGGAACAACCACCACCATCTTGTGCACGCAGTGGAACGCGTCAGCGGCCCGGCGATGTGGGCCAATCTGCATCTGTTGTTCTGGCTGTCACTGATTCCCTTCGTGACGGGCTGGATGGGCGAGAATCACTACGCGGCATTGCCGACCGCGGTGTATGGCGTGGTACTGCTCGCCGCAGCGCTCGCCTGGCAGCCGCTGCAGCGCGCCCTGATTGCCGCCAACGGCGGCGCACAGTCAAAACTGGCGCGCGCCGTGCGGCGCGATTTCAAGGGCAAGCTGTCGGTCGTGTTTTACGTCGTCGCCATCGGACTGGCGTTCGTCAACCAGTGGATCGCGGACGCACTCTATGTGCTGGTGGCGATCCTGTGGCTGGTGCCCGACCGGCGCATTGAACGAGTATTGTCCGAATGAGCGTGAGCAAGCGCGACTATTACGAGGTGCTGGGCGTGGCGCGCGCTGCACCCGAAGCCGAGGTCAAGAAGGCCTACCGGCGGCTCGCCATGAAATACCATCCCGACCGCAATCCGGGCGACAAGGCGGCGGAAGGCAAATTCAAGGAAGCCAAGGAGGCCTACGAAGTCCTGACCGACGAGCACAAGCGCGCCGCCTACGACCAGTTCGGTCATGCCGGTGTGGAGGCGAGCGCCGGTGCGCGTGCCGGCGGTTTCAATCCCGCGGACGCTTTCGGCGATATCTTCGGCGACATGTTCGGAGACATTTTCGGCGGCGGCCGGCGGGCGGGGCGCGGGCAGCGCGTGTACCGCGGCGCCGACTTGCGCTATGAGCTGGAGCTGGAGCTGGAGCAGGCGGTATTCGGCGACAGCATCACCATCCGGGTGCCCGCTCTGGTGCGCTGCGAGGTCTGCAAAGGCAGCGGCGCACGTGCTGGCAGCGCGCCGCAAACCTGCCCGACCTGCCGCGGTCAGGGCCAGGTGCGCATGCAGCAGGGGTTCTTTTCGCTGCAACAGACCTGCCCGCACTGCCATGGCAGCGGCACGGTGATCACCGATCCCTGTCCCAAGTGTCGCGGCGAGGGACGTGTGGAAGAAAGCCGTAAACTGTCGGTGAAGATTCCGCCGGGCGTGGACAGCGGCGACCGCATCCGTCTGGCGGGCGAGGGCGAAGCCGGACCGCAGGCAGGTCCGGCCGGTGACCTGTACGTGGAAATCCACGTGCGTCCGCACGCGCTCTTTACCCGCGAGGGCGCGGACCTGCTGTGTGCGGTGCCGGTATCGCTCATGACCGCGGCGCTCGGCGGGCAAGTCGAGGTGCCGACGCTGGACGGCAAGGTAGTGCTCAAGATTACTCCCGAAACCCAGAGCGGCCGGGTACTGCGTCTGCGGGGCAAGGGTGTGAAGCCGGTGCGCGGCGGCAGCACCGGCGATCTGCTGTGCCGCATCGAAGTGGAGACTCCGGTGAATCTGAGCCGGGAACAGAAAGATCTGCTGCGCCAGCTCGATGCCTCATTGCGCGCCGGGGCGGCTCAACATTCGCCGCGCGAACTTTCCTGGTTCGAGGGCGTGAAGCGTTTCTTCTCACACGGCCGCGCATGAATACCCAGTCAACTGCAACTCCAGTGCGCATTGCCCTGCTCGGCGCCGCCGGGCGCATGGGCCGCACGATTCTCCAGTTGGCGCGCGATTATCCGGGCGTGACCATCAGTGCCGCCGTGGTGCGCGCCGGCCATGTTCCCGCCGAGCCGCCGCCCGGGCCCGCCTGGAGCACCGACCTGAAAACGGCGCTCCGGACGAGCGACGTGTTGCTGGATTTCTCGAATCCGGCCGGCACCGCTGCGGCCGTGGATGCCTGCGTGGCCGCGGGCAAACCGCTGGTGACCGGTGTGACCGGCCTGGACGACGCGGTGCGCGCCAAACTCGCGGCCGCCAGCCGGCGCATTGCGGTGCTGGCCGCGCCCAACATGAGTCGCGCAGCCAATCTGTTGCTGGCGCTCACGCGTGCCGCGGCAACGGCGCTCGGGGAGGACTATGACCTCGAGATCACCGACATCCACCATCGCGACAAGCGCGACGCGCCCTCGGGTACCGCGCTGGCTTTGGCCGCGACCGCGGCGGCGGCGCGCCGTCAGCGACTGGAAGACCACCTGGTAATCGCGCGCCACGGCCAATCCGGGCCGCGCCGGCCGGGCAGTATCGGCATTGCTTCGCTGCGTGCCGGGGACGAAGCCGGCGAACATCGCGTGCTGTTTGGCGGTCCGGCCGAGAGTCTGGAACTGACGCACCGCGCCACGAGTCGCGCGACGTTTGCGCGCGGTGCGCTGGATGCGGCCAAGTGGATAGTCTGCCGGCCCGCGGGCGAATACAACATGGTCGAGGTGCTGAATCTTCGCGTGGGCTGATGCAGCCGTGGACGGACGCGGTCGCGTTCCGCTAAAATTCGCCCGCAACTGCAGCCCGTTTCGCGGGAGCTGCGGTGCCGCGGCAACCCGCTGCGGCCACTGAGGAGGTGCCTTTGGAACAGCCGGCCATCCTGGCTCTCGAGGACGGTACGATTTTCCGGGGTGTTTCCATTGGTGTTTCCGGAGCGGCGAGCGGCGAGGTGGTGTTCAACACCGCCATGACGGGCTATCAGGAAATCCTCACCGATCCGTCCTACTACCAGCAGCTCGTCACACTCACGTATCCGCACATCGGCAATACCGGCGTCAATCCCGAGGATGCCGAATCGGCGCGCGTCATGGCTGGCGGATTGATCATCCGCGATCTGCCGGTGCACGCCAGCAATTGGCGCATGCGCGCAACGCTGGGCGAATATCTGCAGCGCGAAAAGATTGTCGCCATCGCCGGCATCGATACCCGTAAACTCACGCGCCTGCTGCGCGAAAAAGGCGCGCAGAACGGCTGCATCGCCGCCGGCGCGGATGCGCATGATGACGCAGCGCTGACAAAGGCACGTGCGTTTCCCGGCCTGAACGGCATGGACCTCGCCAAGGTGGTGAGCACGCGCAAACCCTACGAATGGAATCAGGGCACGTGGCGGCCGGACAGCAATGCATCGCCGCTGGTGAAAGGCGGCCAGTTCCACGTCGTGGCCTACGACTACGGCACCAAGCTCACGATTCTGCGCATCCTGGTGGATCACGGCTGCCGCGTGACCGTGGTGCCCGCGCAAACCACCGCACGTGAAGCCTTGGCCTACAAACCCGATGGACTATTTTTCTCCAACGGGCCCGGCGATCCCGGCGCCTGCGACTACGCGATCCAGGCGATGCGTGAGTTTCTCAAGGCCGGCATTCCGATTTTCGGCATCTGTCTCGGCCATCAGCTGCTGGGGCTGGCGAGCGGTGCGCGTACCGTGAAAATGAAATTCGGTCACCATGGCGCCAACCATCCGGTGCTGGATCTGGATAACGGACGAGTGATGATCTCCAGCCAGAACCATGGCTTTGCGGTGGACGAGAGCAGTCTGCCGCCGACCCTGCGGGCCACGCATCGTTCGCTGTTCGACGGCACGCTGCAGGGCATGGAGCGCACCGATTGCGAAGCCTTCAGCTTTCAGGGCCATCCTGAAGCCAGTCCCGGGCCGCACGATGTGCGGCCGTTGTTCGAGCGCTTCGTGAGCGCCATGGCGGCGCGGCGCGCGGCCGGGCCGATGGCGGCGACGGCCTGAGCATGCACAATTACCTTTCCCCGGCAGCGCGCAGCGCGCGCTGCATTGGCAGGCGCACGCCCGATGCGGGCATGCGCAGGAGTTGAGAGCACCGCGATGCCCAAGCGCAGCGATATCCAGAGCGTCCTGATCATCGGCGCCGGACCGATTGTCATCGGCCAGGCCTGCGAATTCGATTATTCCGGCGCGCAGGCGTGCAAGGCGCTGCGCACCGAAGGTTACCGCGTGGTGCTGGTGAATTCCAATCCCGCGACCATCATGACCGATCCGGAAATGGCGGACGCGGTGTACATCGAGCCGCTCTATTGGCGCACGCTTGCACGCATCATCGAGAAGGAACGTCCGGACGCGCTGCTGCCCACCATGGGCGGCCAGACCGCGCTCAACTGCGCGCTGGACTTGGCGCGCGAAGGCGTGCTGGAAAAATTCGGCGTGGAGATGATCGGCGCTTCGCGCGAAGCCATAGACATGGCGGAGGACCGCGACCTGTTCCGCCGCGCCATGCAGGACATCGGGCTCGCGGTGCCGCGCGCCGGTCTGGCGCACAACCTCGAAGAAGCGCTGGCGGTACAGGCCGAGATCGGCTATCCCACGGTGATCCGCCCCTCGTTCACGCTCGGCGGTTCGGGCGGCGGTATCGCCTACAACCGCGACGAGTTCGTGGAAATCTGTGAACTCGGACTGGACCTGTCGCCCACCAACGAGCTGCTGATCGAGGAATCGGTGCTCGGCTGGAAGGAATTCGAGATGGAGGTGGTGCGCGACAAGCACGACAACTGCATCATCGTGTGTTCCATCGAGAACCTCGATCCCATGGGCGTGCACACCGGCGATTCCATCACCGTGGCGCCCGCGCAGACGCTCACCGACAAGGAATACCAGCGCATGCGCGATGCCTCCATCGCGGTGCTGCGCAAGGTGGGCGTGGAGACCGGCGGTTCCAACGTGCAGTTTGCGGTCCATCCCGGGGACGGCCGGTTGCTGGTGATCGAAATGAATCCGCGCGTGTCGCGTTCCTCGGCGCTGGCCTCCAAGGCCACCGGTTTCCCCATCGCCAAGGTGGCGGCGAAACTCGCCATCGGCTATACGCTCGACGAACTGCGCAACGAGATTACCGGCGGCGCCACGCCGGCTTCCTTCGAGCCGACCATTGATTACGTGGTCACCAAGATCCCGCGCTTCACGTTCGAGAAGTTTCCCCAAGCCGAGCCGCGCCTCACCACGCAGATGAAATCCGTGGGCGAGGTCATGGCCATCGGTCGGTGTTTCCAGGAATCGCTGCAAAAGGCACTGCGCGGCCTGGAAACCGGCAGCGACGGCCTGAATGAAAAAATTGAAGATTTCACCGCGACCGGCGTCATGGATATGCTGCGCCACGAATTGCGCGCGGCCGGCCCGGAGCGTCTGTGGTACGTGGCCGATGCGTTCCGTGCCGGCCTGGCGCCGGAAGAAATCTTCAATCTGTCGCGCATTGATCCCTGGTTTCTCGCGCAGGTCGAGGACCTGGTGCGGGAGGAACAGCACGTGCGCGAAGCGGGTCTGCAGGCCCTGGATGCCGGGCGCCTGCGCGCGCTGAAGCGCAAGGGTTTTGCCGACAGCCGTCTGGCCGCGCTCGTGGGCGTGAAGGAACAGGAGATCCGCGCGCTGCGGCGCAAGCACGGCATCCGCCCGGTGTACAAGCGCGTGGATTCCTGCGCCGCGGAATTTGCCTCGGACACCGCCTATCTGTATTCGACATACGAAGAGGAATGCGAGGCGCAACCCTCGGCGCGCGACAAGATCATGGTGCTGGGCGGCGGGCCGAACCGCATCGGTCAGGGCATCGAGTTCGACTATTGCTGCGTGCATGCGGCGCTGGCGCTGCGCGAGGACGGATTCGAGACCATCATGGTCAACTGTAATCCCGAGACCGTGTCCACCGACTACGACACCTCGGACCGGTTGTACTTCGAACCGCTGACCTTCGAGGACGTGATGGAGATCATCGAGCTGGAAAAGCCCAAGGGCGTGATCGTGCAGTTCGGCGGTCAGACACCGCTGAAACTTGCGCGTGCGCTTGAGGCCGCGGGTGCGCCGATCATCGGCACCTCGCCCGATTCGATTGATCTCGCCGAAGACCGGGAACGCTTTTCGAAGCTGGTGGAGAAACTGGGTTTGCGCCAGCCACCGGCGCGCAGCGCACGCAACGAGCAGGAAGCCGTGCAGCGGGCGCGCGAAGTGGGCTATCCCCTGATGGTGCGGCCGTCCTACGTGCTCGGCGGACGCGCCATGCAGGAAGTGTTCAGCGAAGAGGATCTGGTGGGCTACATCCGCAGCGCCGTCAAGGTTTCCAACGATTCGCCGGTGCTCATGGACCGTTTCCTGGAAGACGCCATCGAAGTGGATATAGATGCGCTTGCCGACGGCAAGGAGGTGCTGGTCGCGGGCATCATGGAGCACATCGAACAGGCCGGCATCCATTCCGGCGATTCGGGCTGTTCGCTGCCGCCCAACACCCTATCCGCGGCCATGCAGGCCGAAATCCGCGTCACCGTGATCAAGCTCGCCAACGCCCTCAAGGTGGTGGGGCTGATGAACGCGCAGTGTGCCATCCAGAACGGCAAACTATATATATTGGAGGTCAATCCGCGCGCCTCGCGTACCGTGCCGTTCGTATCCAAGGCGGTGGGCGTACCGCTTGCCAAGGTGGCGGCGCGCTGCATGGCGGGCCGCAGTCTCGCGCAGCAGAATGTGCGTGCGATTCCGGTGCCCGGGTATTTCTCGGTCAAGCAGCCGGTGTTCCCGTTCATCAAATTCCGCGGCGTGGATCCGATTCTCGGGCCGGAAATGAAATCCACCGGCGAAGTCATGGGCACGGGCCGTGGTTTCGGTGAAGCCTACGCCAAGGCGCAATTCGCTTCCGGCACCATCATTCCCAGCGGCGGCAAGGCCTTGCTCTCGGTGCGCGACGCCGACAAGCGCGCCGTCGTGGGTTTGGCGAAGGCGCTCATCGAACGCGGATTCAAGCTGGTCGCCACCCACGGCACGGCGGCAACGCTGACGGCGGCGGGCGTGGCTTGCGAGCGCATCAACAAGGTGCGCGAAGGCCGGCCACACGTGGTGGATTTGATCAAGAACGAGGACGTCAGTCTCATCGTCAACACCACCGAGGGCAAACAGGCCATACTTGAGTCCTACTCCATCCGGCGCGAAGCGGTGGCACACAAGATTACCTACTACACGACCATCGCAGCGGCCAAGGCTACGGTGATCGCACTCGATTACCTGGAATCCGCCGACGTGAACAAATTGCAGGACCTGCACCGGGAGCTGGCCTGATGGCGAAAGTTCCCCTGACGGTGCGCGGCGCCGAGCGTCTGCGCGAGGAAGTGAAGCGCCTGAAGAGCGAAGACCGGCCGCGCGTGATCAAGGCGATTGCCGAGGCGCGCGCCCACGGCGACCTGAGCGAGAACGCGGAGTACCACGCGGCCAAGGAGCAACAGGGATTCATCGAAGGCCGCATCAAGGATCTGGAGTCCAAACTCGCCGATGCCGAGGTCATCGACGTCACGCGCATTCCCGCCAACGGCAAAGTGGTGTTTGGCGCAACCGTGCTGTTGGCCGACGAAGACAGCGGCGATGAGATTACCTACCAGATCGTGGGAGAGGACGAGGCCGACATCAAGGCCGGGCGCATCTCGGTGAATTCACCCATGGCCCGCGCGCTGATCGGCAAGCGCGCGGGCGACGTGGCGGTGGTCAAGACGCCTGCAGGCGAGCGCCAATTCGAAATCGTCAAGGTGCGTTACGAGTAAGCGCACGCCCAGCAGCTCGCGCTGGCTGGCTGAGCATTTTTCCGATGCCTACGTGAAGCGCGCGCAAGCGCAGGGATGGCGTTCGCGTGCGGCCTTCAAGCTGGAGGAAATCCAGCGCCGCGATCACCTCATCAAACCCGGCATGACCATCGTGGATCTGGGTGCGGCTCCCGGCGGCTGGAGCCAGTATGCAGCGGGTGTGATGGCGGGCCGCGGCTTGCTGCTGGCCCTGGACATCCTGCCGATGGCGCCGCTTGCCGGGGTCGAGTTCCTGCAGGGGGATTTCACCGACGCTGCGGTGCTCGCCAAGCTGCACGAGCGCTTGGCGGAGCGCAGGGTGGACCTTGTTTTATCCGATTTAGCGCCCAATATCACCGGAGAGAACGACGTTGACCAGGTGCGGGCCATGCAGCTCGCGGAGCAGGCGCTGGAATTCGCCCGCCCATTGCTGGCAGCGCGCGGCGCGCTGCTGGTCAAGGTGTTTCAGGGAGCCGGATTTGCGGGATTTTTGCAGGCGCTGCGCCGTGATTTTGAGGCTGTGGCGACGCGCAAACCCGGCGCCTCCCGGGCCCGCAGCCGCGAGCTTTACCTGCTGGCGCAACGCCCGAAGTCCGGCGTGGTCTAAATGCTAGAATTGAGATGAGCGTCGGCGTGGCGGCGCGTGCGAGGAACGGATTTTGAACGATTTTCTCAAAACCCTGCTCATCTGGGTGCTGATTGGCGTGGTAGTGATCGCTGTATTCAACAGCTTCACTTCCGGCGGCAGCAAGCCCCAGGCCATTGCCTATTCGACGTTCCTCTCCGATGTGCAGCAGGGCAACGTCGGCAGCGTCACTTTTGACGGCCGCAATATCAACGGCACCTTGTCCTCCGGCGAAAAATTCAGTACCTACAGCCCGCTGACCACCGACTTCACGCCGCTGGTGGATACGCTGCGCAAGAACAACGCCAACGTCAAAATTGAAGCCAAGCCGCCCGAGCAGACCTCGTGGCTGCTGCAACTGCTGTTCTCCTTCGGTCCGATCATCCTGCTGGTGCTCGTGTGGGTGTACTTCATGCGCCAGATGTCCGGCGGTGCGGGTGGCCGCGGTGCCATGGCCTTCGGCAAGAGCCGCGCGCGCATGCTGGGTGAGGATCAGGTCAAGGTCACTTTCAGTGACGTCGCCGGCGTCGAGGAAGCCAAGGAGGAAGTGGCCGAGCTGGTGGAATTCCTGCGCGACCCCGGCAAGTTCCAGAAACTGGGCGGGCGCATCCCGCGCGGCGTGCTCATGGTCGGAGCGCCCGGTACCGGCAAGACGCTGCTCGCCAAGGCCATCGCCGGCGAGGCCAAGGTGCCGTTCTTTTCGATTTCCGGTTCCGACTTCGTCGAGATGTTCGTGGGCGTGGGTGCTTCGCGTGTGCGCGACATGTTCGAGCAGGCGAAGAAACACGCACCCTGCATCATTTTCATTGACGAGATTGACGCCGTGGGCCGGCACCGCGGCGCGGGTCTCGGCGGCGGCCACGATGAGCGCGAACAGACGCTCAACCAGTTGCTGGTGGAAATGGACGGCTTCGAGGGCAGCGAAGGCGTAATAGTGATCGCGGCCACCAACCGTCCGGACGTGCTCGATCCCGCGCTGTTGCGCCCCGGCCGGTTCGACCGCCAGGTGGTGGTGCCGCTGCCGGACGTGCGCGGACGCGAACAGATTCTCAAGGTACACATGCGCAAGGTGCCGATTGCGGATGACGTGCGGCCCTCGATCATCGCGCGCGGCACGCCCGGCTTCTCCGGTGCGGATCTCGCCAACCTGGTGAACGAGGCTGCGCTGTTCGCGGCACGCAGCAACAAGCGCAGTGTCAGCATGGGGGAATTCGAAAAGGCCAAGGACAAGATCATGATGGGCGCCGAGCGCCGTTCCATGGTCATGAGTGAAGACGAGAAGAAGCTCACGGCGTTCCACGAATCAGGCCACGCGATTGTCGGCCGCCTGGTGCCGGATCACGATCCGGTTTACAAGGTGAGCATCATTCCGCGCGGGCGCGCGCTCGGCATCACCATGTTCCTGCCCGAGGACGACCGCTACAGCTACAGCAAGCGGCGGCTGGAGAGCCAGTTGTCGAGCCTGTTCGGCGGGCGCGTGGCCGAGGAAATAATTTTCGGCGCGGACTGCGTGACCACCGGCGCCGCCAACGACATCGAGCGTGCCACCCAGATCGCGCGCAACATGGTTACCAAGTGGGGTCTGTCGGACAAACTCGGACCGCTGTCCTACGAAGAAGAGGAGGGCGAGGTGTTCCTCGGCCATTCGGTCACCCGCCACAAGCAGATTTCCGGCGATACGCAACGCGTGATTGACGTGGAAGTGCGCAGCCTGATTGACCGCAACTACCAGCGTACCAAGCAGCTTTTGCAGGAGAATCTGCCCACGCTGCACCTCATGGCCGAAGCGCTCATAAAGTACGAGACCATAGATGCGGCTCAGATTGACGACATCATGGCCGGCAAGCAGCCGCGCCCGCCCGATGGCTGGGACGACAGCGACCGCGGCGGTCAGCCGCAGCCGTCGGGTGCCGCTGCGCCCGTGACGCCGCCCGCAGCTACGCCCGCAGCGGCCGCGGCCAAAAGCAGCAGCCACGCCGAACAGCACTGAGACGCAAGCACACAGAATGGAAAAGCCGGCGCTATGCGCCGGCTTTTTCTTTATGTGTCATTCTGTAGCCACGCGCTGGAATCCGGCGGATATGTCGCAGCCGGGAGTTGTCTCGCTCCCTCAACCTGCGCGCTCAGTGTGATATTGCATGTCGGGTCCCTGACATTTCTGCGATTGAGGTTGAATTTGTGCAACTGAAACTCGGCAAGCACAACTTGGACCTGGCGCAATCCCAGGTCATGGGCGTACTCAACCGTACACCGGATTCATTTTCCGACGGCGGCGTATTTATGGATTTCGACACGGCTCTGCATCATGCGGAGCAGATGGCTCGCGATGGCGCGGCCATCATTGATATTGGCGGGGAGTCCACGCGCCCAGGTGCGGAGGCGGTCAGCGCGCAGGAGGAAATGGATCGCGTCGTTCCGCTCATTGAGCGCCTGCGGCGCGAAATTGATATTCCGGTTTCCATAGACACCAGCAAGCCGGAGGTGATGCGCGCCGCTGTGGCGGCGGGTGCCGGCATGATCAACGACGTGTATGCATTGCGCCAGCCGGGTGCGCTGGATACAGCGGCACAGTTGGGTGTGCCTATCGTGCTGATGCACATGCAGGGCGAGCCGCGCAGCATGCAGCACAATCCGCATTACCGGAACGTGGTGGCCGAGGTCGGGCAATTCCTGAGCGAACGCGTCCATACCTGCGAAGCTGCCGGAATTGCACGTGAGCGCCTGCTGGTTGACCCGGGCTTCGGTTTCGGCAAAACCCTGGAACATAATCTTGAAATGTTGCGCGGCTTGCATGCGCTGGCGGATCCGGACTTGCCTGTGGTCGTGGGACTGTCACGGAAATCATCTATTGGCAAGCTCTTGGGTGGCGTGCCGGCGAGAGAGCGCGTGTACGGCAGCGTCGCGGCCGCGGTGATTGCGGTGCTGAACGGCGCCAGCATCGTTCGCGCCCACGATGTGAAGCCGACCGTCGAAGCACTCAAAGTGGCCGCCGCAGTGCGCAGCGGCGGATGCTACAATTTTCCCGCGTGAGACGGGGAGGACGCATGACGCGCAAGTATTTCGGCACGGACGGTATCCGCGGCAAAGTGGGCAGCCCGCAGATGAGCGCGGACTTCGTGCTGCGTCTTGGCTGGGCAGCGGGCCGGGTGCTGGCGCCGCACGGCGGTGGCACGGTGCTGATCGGCAAGGACACGCGCATCTCGGGTTACATGTTCGAATCGGCGCTCGAGGCCGGGCTGTCGGCCGCGGGCGTGAACGTGCAATTGCTGGGTCCGATGCCCACACCGGCGATTGCCTACCTTACGCGCGAAACGCATGCACAGGCAGGCGTAGTTATCAGTGCCTCGCACAATCCCTTCGAGGACAACGGCATCAAGTTCTTTTCCGCCGACGGCCGCAAGCTCGCCGACGAGGTCGAGTTGCGCATCGAAGCCGAGCTGGAGCGGCCTTTCGCGACTGTGGATTCCGCGTTGCTCGGCGGCGTGCGCCGCATGCAGGATGCGGCGGCGCGTTACATCGAGTTCTGCAAGTCCAGCGTGGCTCCCGAGCTGACACTTGCAGGCCTGCGCCTGGTGCTTGATTGTGCGAATGGCGCCACGTACCGAGTGGCACCCGAGGTTTTTGCGGCACTGGGTGCGCAGGTGACCAGCATCGGCACGCAACCGGACGGCTTGAATATCAACAAGGATTGCGGCTCCATGCATCCGGAAGCCTTGCGGACGAAGGTTCTGGAGACCGGCGCGCACCTGGGTATCGCCTTCGATGGTGACGGCGATCGCGTGCTGATGGTGGACAACCGTGGTCAGTTGGTGGACGGAGACGAATTGCTGTTCGTCATCGCGCTCACGCGCAAGCAGCACAAGGCGCTGCGTGGCCCGGTCGTAGGCACGCAGATGAGCAACCTCGGTTTGGAGCAGGCATTGCGTGACGCAGGCGTTGAGTTTCTGCGCGCCCAGGTGGGCGATCGCTACGTTCTAGCTTTGCTCGAAGAGCAGGGCGGGATATTGGGCGGAGAAAACTCCGGTCACATCATCTGCCTCGATCGCACCACCACCGGCGACGGCGTCATTGCCGCCTTGCAGGTGCTCGAAGCCTTGCACCCGCTGGATTATGACTTTGCTCGCCTGCCTTCTCGAATCCGCAAATACCCGCAGACGCTGGTGAACGTACGCACCGGTGCGCGCGTAGACCTTGCACATCCATCCATCCGCTCAAGCGTCGCGGATGTCGAGCGGCAACTGAATGGTCGCGGACGGGTATTGCTCAGAGCCTCGGGCACCGAGCCCGTCATCCGCATCATGATCGAGGGGGAAGAAGCCGCCAGCCTTCACGCTTTCGCCGAAAGCATCGCCGCAGCGGTGCGGGCAGCCGCGACCCGCTGACCTCGGACACGCTATATGCGTTGAAGCGCGCAAAGCCTTGAGAACAGCCGACTGTGTGCAATCTGCTGCTGCGTGAGACATAAGATAATCAGCTGCATCAATATTTCTCTGCTTTCTTAAATCTGTGCTATACCTTAATGCAAAGAGTGCCTAACCAATTGGTGTGAAACCCGGCAAGTACATCTGAATCGTCCACGCCTTTTTGGCACTGGGTCAGGGGTGGTGTTTGGGGACTTTGTACCGGGATTTGATATGTTCAGCACATAAAGAATAGCTCTCTGGCAATCGCCCAAGGATGGCGGGTGAAGCAGCAAGGAGGCTTTATGCTTGGGGTGTCTTTCTGGATGCGGCGTCTGGCTGCAGCCTGTCTTTTGGTCATTCCTGTCTCGATTATTCTTACCGGTTCAGCCGTTCATGACGCCCGGGTGCTATGGGTCAATTCCGCTCAGCGGGTATTCAAGGTTTCGCCGGCCAACGGCACGCCGGAGCTGGAGCTGGCGGGATTGCCGCTGATTCAGGCGCTCGCGGTCAATCCGCAAAACAATCGCGTCTGGTTATACAGTCACTCGCATCTCTGGGTGTTCGACTCCCAAGGCCAGCAGCTTCTGAACAAGCAGCTGCCCCGTGAATTCCTCGGGGACGCTCCTGATGGCATGGTGGTAGACGGCCAGGCCGGCAATCTCTGGATCGGGATGCAGGCGCGGCTTTATCGGCTGGATCTCAATGGCGAAATCAAAGCCACACTTGATTTGCATCGCCAAATCGAGGGTATGGCCCTTGATCCGACGCGCTCGCATTTGTGGGTTGGTGAACGCCGTCAGCTCATGGTGCTGGACAAGGTTGGAACCACCTTGTTTACAGTGCCGCTGGAACGCGATCCGCAAGCCTTGGCTTACGACGCAGCACTTGATCAAGTCTGGGTGGTTTCTGGACATACTGTCAGCCGTTACGATGCCGGCGGCAATCAGGTATTCACGGCCCGGGAATCCGGCGATATCAATGACCATATTGCCCCGGACGGGCAGGGCGGCTTGTGGGCCGCGGGCGATTCCACGCTGAGCTACATAGACGAAAGCGGCAATCTGGCTTTTACGCTCACGCCGTTTGCCAGCGATCCCGATCATGATGGCGACATTGATCATCGCGGTCGCATAGTGGATCTCGTCTCCGATCCATTGAACCATACTACCTGGGTAGCCGACGCCCGCTACCTAGAACAGTACGCCACCGACAGCACTCTGAAGCAGACCATTGACGTCAGGAGCTTCACCGGGAGCACTCCAGACTGTCCGTCCGGATTACGACCAACCGAACACAGTTCAGGAGGCCACTCGGCCCGCTGCGACCGCGAACGCGGGGTCGGCTGGCAAGGAATCTGGTTTGGAGATCACGGCGTACGCCACGTGGCGCTCTACGTGGATACGCTCCCGCCAACAATAACCTTCACAGCGCCCAAGGATTTGACTTTCACCAACCGCAGTAAGCCCACATTTGTGGTCGCTTGGATCGACACAGGTTCGGGTGTGGATTCCACTACCCTGAAGGTGACGAGCGATGGCGCACCGCTCCCAATCAATTGTCTGGCCAGCGACACAGATGCTCAATGTAGTGTGGCTTCTGTTTTACAGGACGGAACTTACACGTTGTCCACGACAGTGGCCGATTATGCTGGCAATCAGTCCAAGCCGGCGTCCGTCACTTTCACCATTGACACTGTGCCGCCACCCTTGCCTGGTGGCGCTTTTATCGGCTTCGCGCCTGGCCCAGCCGGTAGTGTCACATTGGTAGGGGAGGCGGGAGGTGTGGCGGCGGACGCGGCAAGTGTCAGCGTCACCAACATTCGCACCGGGCAGACTGCTACGGGTACCGTCAACAGCGACGGTTCTTACTCAATCTCCGTTCCCGGCAAAGCGAGCGACGAGTTTGCCATCACACTCACGGATTCGGCCGGCAATGTCACCGCGCCGTTCTACATGCACGGCAGCGACGTGCCGCTGCGACTCGCAATCACCGCCCCTGCTGCAGGTGCAAATATTCCTGGTGATGTGATGAATGTTTTCGGCACAGTTCAGGGCCCTGCCAACACGGGCATCACGGTGAACGGCGTGCCGGCAGTACTGAGTGGAAGTCAATGGGTTGCAAACAATCTCTCGCTTGTGCCAGGCGTCAATACGCTCACCGTCACTGCCACAACGTCCGGTGGGCTTACGGTGACACAGACGCTAAATGTAAGCAGTGCTGGCTCAAGCTCTTTGATTCTGAACGCCACTCCGATCGCAGTTGGTATCGCTCCGCTCGCGATGACTTTTGAGTACCAATTTCTGAGTCAGACTGCCATACAAAGCCTTCACATTGACTATTCCGGATTAGGTAACTTCGTCGACGTCTCCGATCCCGCCGCGACTTTGAGCTACACGTATTCAACCCCCGGCATCTACGTGGTCACGCTGATCCTGACCGATGCCAATTACGTTGAATACCAGGCGCAACTTAGTGTAGTCGTGGAGGATCCAGAGCAGTTGGACGCTCTGTTTCAGGGCATCTGGGGCGACATGACCACCGCGCTGGTCAGTGGCAGCAAGCCGGCGGCCATGAACGCACTGGATTACACCGCGCAGCAGAATTATGGGACAGCGTTCGATGTGCTGTTGCCGCACATGCAGCAGATTGTGAGTACCTTTTCACCGCTGCTCCGGTCTTCGATTTCTGCATCCACAAGTGAATATGCCGTCGTCAGGCCCTTGCCTGTAGGCGGCAATCTGTTCTTCATCTACTTCATCAAAGATCAAAATGGCGTGTGGCGCCTGGATTCAATGTAACCCATGAAACTTAATACTGTTGCATTGCTGTTGGTTGCCCTGCCTGCCATGGCCTCGTTTGGTTGTCAGCAGCCGCAGCGGACGTATTCTGCCGATCCCGTGTATGCGCGGGTGGTAGATGCCGATACCGACAAACCAATTCAGGGAGTGGCGGTCGTGGCCTATTGGGAACTGTATCAGGGCAGCATCACCGGTGATGGCATGCCCTGTGGAGCGGTAAATGTGGCGGAAGCTGTCACAGACAAGGATGGCTCGTTCCGCATTCCGGGTTGGGGACCGGTGAAGGGAGCCTGTGGGCGTATGCGCAACGGCAATCCGCTGGTGTATTTTTTCAAGCCCGGTTATGTGCATATTCGCAAGGCAGGCGGTGTCGGGCTCGACTTCACCAAGCCGGTATCGGTGGCGCAGGTAGATTGGAATGGGGAGACGATCAAATTACAGCAGTACCAAAATATGGATCTCAATAGTCATGCAGTCGGTAGTTATGAAAACGACTTCTCCCTCTTGAATGGTGATCTAGCAAACTTCATCGTGAATATGCCCGCGGAGTGCAATTGGCGCAAAATTCCAAACATGTTGAGAGCCATCATTGCGCAGAGAACATTATTTAATAAGGCCGGGAACCATAACATTGATTCGATTGATATTGATTTAACTAGAAGGGATCAGGATCAATTCATGCAGAAAATGGCACCCGAGTGCGGATCACCACGTGCGTTTATCGAAGGATTAGAAAAATGAAGAATCCACTTTTAATAATTTCTATTATTAGTTTGGCGCTCGCAGTGCTTCCGAGTTTTGCATATGAACCCGGCACCCACCAGAGATTGTCAGAGCAGGCTGTGCGGCAATCTATTCTTGGTACCAAAGACGGAATTCTTGGTGATTTAGATCTTAAGGAATTCTCAGAACCAACTCAGGTGTTCCCTAACCCTCAACGTGACCAATCTATCTTATTAGGCCCTGATGGGAAACTCTATACCGCTCCGGTATCAGACACTATCTTGGATTTGATAAAATCAGGTGCTGCACTTGAAGATGAATTCCCCCGGTCATTGTTTCATTTCTATGATCCGGTTCCTGGGCATTACGATCCGCTGAACATCAAAGCTGTTCCAGTTCTCTACAGTGCACCTAACTGGGCCTTGGCAGATTCGCTCCTGCCGGTGGCCGGCCAGTCGTATTCATTGAATGATGCTAATGAGAAACTCCAATTGGAAATTACGGTATGACTTACAGCAAACATCACAGTAATCACGCATTTATTCTAATCTTGGTTCTATTTATTTGTATGGGCGCTGGGAGTGGTTGCGCGTTTGGCAAGATCCCGCTCAGCGCCGCGCCCATTGATTCCCAAGTAGTAGATGCGAATACCGGCAAACCCATCCAGGGCGCAGTTGTAGTGGCCTATTGGCAACTTAGGCCGGGAAGTCTCACCGGTGACAGCTTGCCCTGCGGTGCTGCCAACGTGGAGGAGGCCGTAACGGACAAGGAAGGACGATTTCACCTGCCCAGTTGGGGGCCAATCATGCCAGCCTGCAATGGCTTCATGAACGAGGGTGATCCTGAGATGTATGTTTTCAAGTTCGGTTATCACTCCGGGAGATTCGACAATGGTGTCAGCACCGCCAATGTTGTGAGGACAGGGTCTACTTGGGCGGATCGTCAGATGAAGTTGAAGAAGTTTCAGAAAATGGATTATCAGAATAGAAGTGCACAAAGCGTTGTGATGGATTACGACGGAATCAATATTGATATGGGCATTTTTATCACAAATATGCCCACTCAATGCAATTGGAAGAAAATCCCAAATATGCTGCGTGTTCTCGAGTTGGAAAGGGAGGCGATTAGTCAGGCCGTTGGATATCCTATTGGCGGCATTACTGGAGACTTTATTTATAACGATCAGTGGTATCTGAAGGTCGCGCCCAAATGTGGTTCACCCAAAGCATTTTTGGAAGGGCTAATTAAATGAAATGTGTCGCGCTAATTATTTTTGGTTCTTGGTTCCTGATTTGGATTTCTTTTTGTATGGCTTATGAACCTGGCACGCACCAACGACTATCAAACAACTCTGCCCAAAATTCCGTCCTTACGGTAGCTTTACATGGCCCAAATTCTAATGTACTTGATGACCTTGGACTAAAGGGCTACTCAGATAAAACACAGCTATTTCCTAATAACCAAGCTGGAAAATCAATAGATTTGGGACCTGCCGGCCCTACGTTTCTCGCAAGAACTCCATTAGATATCCAAGATCTAATAGCCGCCGGCGCCGCACTTGAGGACGAAGGATACCGGTCGTTCTGCCATTTTTACGATCCCATCCTCAATCATGTGCATCCTCTTAACTTTGAATATCTCTTCGTCAATCATGTTGCGAGCGTTGATAATCCGGATTGGGCCACGGGAATCGCCACTGGTCCATGTTCCATGCTCGGGTTTGGCGATGAGCAGCAAATCTATTCTCTGAAAAATGCAGAACAGTATTTCTATAACGCTCTGACGATGCCCGATAGACCCGGCAGGGAGCAGAATTTCGGCGATCTTTTCTTGTCCATTGGTCACGCTCTGCACTTACTGGAGGATATGGCGCAACCTCAGCATGTGCGAAATGACATGCACTGTGACTCGTGGAAATGCTGGCCAGTCGGGCTTTATCATCCCAGCCGATATGAGCAGTATGCGTATCGCCAATATCTTGAAACCAATGCGAATTATGTACCGAGTTTTGACAACGCGCGTGCTTTCTGGGCAACAGGAGATGGGCAGGGTATAGCCGAATATACCAATCGTAATTTTTTCAGCGCTGGAACCTTGGGTACGATTAATGGCCTGAATGCCATTTACCCGTTGCCTATCCTGGATGGGGGCTCTACCGAGGAGCCTGTATCTCAAGTATTTCAGGAAATGAACAGGCCAATGCCTTCCAGCATTGCCAAAGTCTGCGGCCAACCAGATTCGTGCAAGATGAAATTTTATTCCACTACGGGATATGACTTGTATTCCCACACGCCAGTGGTTAATCAAAAAGCATCCACGGATTCGCTTTTCAATGCCGACCTGACGAATTTTGGCAGTCATCCGCTGTATGTTCTCAATGACGTTAACTATCAGGAAGGCGAGAAGCTTCTTTTCCCGCAGATAATTGGCTACGGTACCGGACTCGTTAATTATTTCTTTCGCGGCAGGCTTGACGTGCAGCCGGATCCGAATACTGAGGGAGGTTATCTCGTTATCAACAAGAGCAGCTTCCCGATGTCGAACGGGACGCTTACCTTATATTACGACGATGCTGACGGTAATCGCTATCCGGTACCCGATGCGAGCTGGTCGAACGTGAGTATCGCCGCGGCCGGCAGCGATCCCGCCGATGGGTACCCCATCCAGTTTCCCGCACCGACGGATCCGGCGCCTGCCACATCCGGTGAATACATCCTGGTGTTCCAGGGAAAAATTGGTTCGGAAGAAGGTATCGCGGGTAAATTAATTAAAGCTGGCGATCAGTATGTATACCTTGCAGCTAGCATGTCGAGCTGGTGTACGTGGTATTACAACTGTGCATCCGTAGTAGAAAGTTTCGATGCTGCCTATAAAATCCATTCAAGCAGTGTTCACCTGGGTACGTTGGTGCTTCCAGAGAGTCTGGCGGTCTATGACGGAGTGGATTATACGATTGAAAATATAGCTCCATACAATACGAATTACGATTGCTATTACTTGGCGATGCGGAACGGCGAACAGTTTGCAGCTTCGGATTGCAAAGGCGAAAGCATCCCTTTGTATCTCAATGCGATTGCTGTCAACACGGAGCATGTGTATGTATTTGCAAATCAAAAATATAATTATTCGTCGGGAATTGTAAATTTATACGATCATGCCGGGAATTTTAAATCTTCTATCACGAATTTGCCTTTATGGTACATTTACAAGGCCAGTGTCACCGATTCGCGCATGTGCTTGAATGGTTTTGGCGTTTCTTCTGACTCGGTTAGCCTGCTTACCGATTTGGATGGAAATAAACTTGCGGCGTTTCCTACCGATCCAATTTATGGTGCATATTGTGCTCTGACACAGGACAGGATGTATCTACTGAACCTATATGACGGTAATGCGGTGTTAAACGTATACGATCTAAACGGCTCTCTAATTACATCACTCGATGCTTCGGTGCCCACCCCGCCGAAAACTACTTACTTGACATACTGGGATATCGCTGCTTCCAATCAGAATATATATATCCCGATAATTTACGAGTTGATGGACCCGGATAGGCCGATCACGTTCATCTACAAATTCATAGTTTACGAACACTCTTTGACGCGCGGGCCTGATGGAGCCATTACCGACAAGTTCCAGCGTAAGCCGGATGTTACGCTCCCGGGACTTCAAAATTACTTCGGCGCATCTGTGGCAGTGGACATGAAGGATGTCCTGGGTAGTCCGCGACAGTAATAATTTCTGGCCAATGGCCGTAGCGGGCGTCCCGTGCACTGTACCGATGTGATTGAAACGAGGGCTAACAAAGGCGACTAATTTGCTGGCTGTTCGATTTCGATTGTTTGGTCTGCCGGCGAGAGGTTATGACTTTGACAATGACGGTCTGCTCACCGGCGCCGGTGACGAAACCCTCACGCGCGATCCCGGCGATGGCTTGATTACCGGCAGCACGCTCGGCGGTGTCACCAGCGCGGTGACCTACGACGGCTTTGGTGAACCGCTGACCGACACTGTGACTGATGGCGCCACGAACCTCTACAGTGTGGGCTATACGCGCGACAACCTCGGCCGGATCACGCAAAAGACGGAGACTGTGAACGGAACCACGGCCACCTGGCTCTACGGCTATGATGGGGACGGCCGCCTCAATGCCGTGACCGAGAACGGCCTTCCGGTGGCCTCGTATGGGTATGACCAGAACGGCAACCGCGTGAGCGTGAATGCCGCGATGATTGCGACCTACGACGATCAGGACCGGCTACTGACCTTTGGCAGCAACAGCTATACCTATAATGCCAACGGCGAGCTGCTGACCAAAACCAATCCCGGCGGCACGGCGAGCTACACCTGGGATGTGCTGGGGAACCTGCAGGCCGTGAAGCTGCCAAGCGGAACAGCCGTTACCTATCTTTACGATGGCCAGAACCGCAGGGTGGGCAAGGAAGTGAACGGCACGCTTACCGAAGGGTTCTTGTACGATGGTCAATTGGAACCGGTGGCGGAACTCGATGGCAGCGGCAACATCGTCGAGCAGTTTGTGTATGGCACCCGGCCGAACGTGCCGGATTACATCATCAAGGCTGGCGTCGAGTATCGGGTGATTAGCGACCAGGTCGGCAGTCCGGTGCTGATTGTGAACGCCTCGACCGGCGCCGTCGCCGAGCAGGTCACCTACGATGCTTGGGGCAACATCTCCTCAGACTCGAACCCCGGGTTTCAGCCGTTCGGGTTTGCGGGAGGACTATACGATTTAGGTACTGGCCTCGTGCACTTCGGGGCGAGGGATTACGATCCGCAGACGGGACGCTGGATCAGCAAGGATCCGATTTTGTTTGCCGGAGCGGGTCCGAATCTTTATGCCTATGTTGTAAACGATCCTGTAGACCTTGACGATCAGATGGGATTGCACTGGGAATATTCCCAATCCACTGGCATCGTTACCTATGTCAGTGATGAGAATGGCGAACGGTACTCCGTTGGCTCTGCATATTCTGGAAATGGGGCGGGGCTTAACAATCCGAATATGGCAGATTTGCCGAATATTGGTCCTATTCCTGTGGGCCTCTACTATATTGGAGCGCCAGAGACTGTTGTGACCAATGAAGGTCATGTATTGCAATATGCCTTGCCGCTCACACCGTTTTCTGGGAATGAAATGCATGGGCGGAGCGGCTTCTTCTGGCATGGGCCCAAGCGTAACGATACAGGTAAAACTTCATCTAACGGCTGCATCGTATCCGATCGTCGGCTGCGTAAGCTGGTGGCAAGCATGCGTAACAGTCCACCCGATGATATATTGCAGGTGGTGCCATGAGGCGTACTCTGGTTTCGCTAGGGGGTGCTTGTCTTTTCGTTGCGCTAACAGCGCAAGCACAGAATTTCCTAGACGCAGTTAAAATACTTCCTAAAGGTAATACAATCATTAGTACCACTATTAAAAATGTCAATGTAGTTGTAACAATTAAAACACATGAAATTCAGAATGGAACCCCGAGTCACATAGACACCACGGCGACTAAATTTACAAGTTGCACAAATAGTAGGGTGCCTTGTAGCGTGGTGGATAACGTTACCATATCGGTTAACGGGAAAAACATATTTGTCCCACGATCAGTCTTTTGCGACCTTGCCGACCTGGATCGCGGCATGCTTGTTACGGACAATGGAAATCAGCAATTGGCACTCATTTTCTGGGTGGGCGATGCTGCGGAAGCGTATATTGTAAAAATTGATTTCAACAACGTGCGCGTAACACGTCGTCGTCTCTCGTTGGACATCCACCAGCGCGAATTACTACAGGATACTAAGTATTATCTTCAGTCCTTCGATGGTTAGGCACGCAGGCTGAATCTACGGGGACTTGGGGGGTCGTCACGGATGTGGCGGCGGAGAGTAAGAACATTCACGCCAACTATAATGGTCAGAACCGTTTGGTGGGCAAGGAAGTGAACGGCACGTTGGTCCAGGGTTTCCTGTACGACGGGCAGCTTGAGCCCGTTGCGATGCTGGATGGCTCCGGCAACATTGTCGAGCAGTTCGTGTACGGCACTCGCCCGAACGTGCCGGATTACATCATGAAGGGCGGGGCGGAATATCGGGTGATTAGCGACCAGGTCGGCAGTCCGGTGCTGATTGTGAATGCCTCGACCGGCGCCGTCGCCGAGCAGATCAGTTACGACGCTTGGGGCAATGTCACGTCCGACTCAAATCCGGGATTTCAGCCATTTGGGTTTGCGGGCGGGTTGTATGATCGTGATACCGGGTTCGTGCATTTTGGAACGCGGGATTATGACCCGCAGACGGGGAGGTGGATCAGCCGCGATCCGATTCTGTTTGCGGGTGGAGACAGTAACCTCTACGGATACGTGCTCGATGATCCAATCAACGATTTCGACGCTAATGGTCGTGGACCCGTATTGGCAGTTGTCGGCGGACTTATAGGAGGTGGGTTGGAGCTCGCAAGTGGCTATTTAAACGGTGATCGTGGTTGGGCTCTAGACAGAGACTTTGGCGCCGGTGCGGCAACGGGTGCGCTCGCTGGCCTCACATTCGGTGGTTCCCTGCTTGTCGAGGGAGCTGGCATTGCTGGGCGTGGGCTTGCGACTGCGGGTATTGAAGCACTCCGGGAGCAGTCAAATTATGGCTGTGTGAACGGTAGAGAGGTACTGGCGGCGGGGTTACTGAGCGGATTCAGCGAAGTTGCTGGCTTGGGCGCAGGGGTATCAATAAAGCAAGCCGCGCAGGATCAGGCGGGATTTTTCTATCGTGAAGCGGAAAACATCAATTTTGGGGTAAGCCAAGGCTTGCCAGCGGTAGGGAAGATCCCGGCAGCCGCAAACAGTTCCTCACAGAGACCATAGATGACCGGTGCGAACGTCGGTATAGCATATATCGGTGCTGCAGTTGGTATCACTGTGTTATTGATTTTGGGGGGCTTGTTTCATCACAAGGAAGCGCATGGTTTCAGCACCTATAGATATCCGCCACCGTGGTACTGGTTTCTGTATATTTTCTCTCTAATTTGCGCTGTGCTTATTATCGTGATTTTGTTCCTGCCAAGGCGGGATAACCTTCTGCCCGTCGAGGTTGCTTTGTGCCCCGCTTTCGTGGTGGCAATGGTGGCGGCAATTTACATACGGAAAGCTCGCGTAATAATAAATAAGGAATCCATAACATATATTGGACTCAGAGAGCACCGGATTGAGTTTCGTGATATCAGCACAATTACGACAAAAGGGCATTCGGACCGAGACAATCAACTGATCATACATACACGTGGTAACAAACGACTGTTAATTAGTGGATTATTTGAAGACTTTGATCAAATGGTAGCAGAGCTACGGTCAAAGTGCCCGCAGTTTAATAAGCAAGCGTAAGACGTGATCGATACGTTTACCAAGTGGCTCCTATGCGATGGCCAATTGGAACCAGTGGCGGAATTTGACGGCTCCGGCAACGTCGTCGAGCAATTTGTGTACGGTACCCGCCCGAACGTGCCGGATTACATCATGAAGGGTGGAGTGGAGTATCGCGTTGTTGCCGATCAAGCCGGGAGTCCGGTGTTGATCGTGAACGCTTCGACCGGCGCCGTCGCAGAGCAGATTACCTACGATGCTTGGGGCAATGTCACCTCGGACAGCAATCCGGGGTTTCAACCGTTCGGGTCACTGAGAGTTGATTCTGCATCACATATATAGACTTGGATGTTGCCAGATGAATCGCCAAAGATCTATTTTGTATCGGACCCGTACGCCATGGAAATCCTGGTTAATGCCCGTAGGTCGCGTATCCCCGCGCAATGCAGCAAGCCGCTCCACGCTATGGCGACCATGGGGGTCACGTATGGCGGTTGGGTGATGCGCGGCCGTGGACACCGTGGTGGCTTCGCGGTTACCAGTCACGCAGCCTTAGCCGATTTGGCCTTAATCACTGCCAGTAACTGGCGCCGCCACGATAGAAGAAATCATGGCGGAGGGCTTACAATCACACCATAGTATTTCCAGGGATTCCGTTATGAGCGCGACTGTACTTACACCCAAGCAGGAAGTAGAAAAGCTCCTGGGCCATCTGCCGGAAAACAGCACGTTGGAGGATATTCAATATCATGTGTACGTGCTGGAGAAAATCAAGCGGGGTCAGGCAGACATTGTGGCGGGGCACAGCCACACCCACGAAGAGGCCAAGGAGCGGTTACGAAAATGGCTGCAAGACTGATTTGGTCGAACGAAGCGCTTAACGATGTTTCTGCCATTGCCGAATACATCAGTCGCGATTCCTCCTACCATGCCCGCCGGGTAACCCAAGAATTCTTCACGATTGCCGAAGCGGTTGTCGAGCAACCAAAGCTTGGACGCGTGGTGCCAGAACTGAACGATGAGCACGTGCGCGAACGATTTCTTTACAGTTACCGTCTTATCTACGAGATACAAGGCGACAGGCTGCATATCCTTGCCGTGATTCATGGGCGACGTTTATTGGAAACGCTTAGTAATCGCTTCAGCGGAGCGCCAAACACAGAATAGACTATGACTCCTGCGGAAATAAGCTGCTGTCACGATGTCGTAGGGCGGAGGATGCAGATGACGGTGGTCGGCTAAAGTCTGGTGACCGACGGCTACGATCAGGATGGCCGCCTCGACGCGTGACCAAGAAGCCCGATCCGATAGCGAGTTGCAGTTTTGACCAGAATGACAACCGTGTGAGCGTGAACGCGGCGATGATTGCGACCTACGACAACCAGGATCGGCTGCTGACCTTTGGCAGTAACAGCTATGCGTACAACGCCAACGGCGAGTTGCTGGCTTATTTCCTGCAATCAGTACCAAATGCCATGCGGGGTTCCCCGGTAAATTTACCCTAGGTAAGTGCCCCCGACGTTTAACCCACCCGAAAGGTTGATTCCGACGCAATCCACCGCTAAGCTCTCACACCTTTTTGCATAAGCCACTGGCGCGATCCCATGCGCAAACGACTGATAGCCGGCAACTGGAAGATGCATGGCACGCGCGAGGGCGCCCGCAGCCTGGCCGGGGCGGTCGTTCAGGGCGTGGCAAAAGATGTGCGAGCGAACGTGGTGCTATGTCCGCCCTACGTACACTTGGCCGAGGTTGCGGTGGTCCTGCACGGAACTGCGGTGGGCCTCGGCGCGCAGGATGTCTGTGACGTTGCGTCCGACGGCGCCTACACCGGCGAGATTTCGGCCGGGATGCTGCGCGACTGCGGTTGCCAATACGTGATTGTCGGCCATTCCGAACGGCGTACCTTTTATAACGAGAGCGACGAGCTGGTGGCGCGCAAGTTTGCGGCGGCGCTGACGGCCGGGCTCATACCTATCGTGTGTGTGGGCGAAACGCTCGCGGAACGTGAGCGGGGTGAGACTCATGTCGTGGTGTTGCGCCAGCTCGAGGCGGTGCTTGCCACCTCCGGCATTGCCGCGTTTGCCAAGGCGGTGGTGGCCTACGAACCGGTGTGGGCCATCGGCACGGGCAAGATGGCAACGCCGACCGAAGCCCAGGAGGTGCACGCGCTGATCCGGGCAAGAATCGCGCGGGATGATGCTAAAATAGCCACGGATTTACGCGTGATCTATGGCGGCAGCGTCAAGTCGTCCAACGCCGGCGACCTGTTCCACATGCCTGACATTGACGGCGCCCTGGCCGGTGGGGCCTCTCTGGAAGCACCCGAGTTTGTGGCGATCTGCCGGGCGGCAACTTGATTCATCTACCTTATAGTTCAGAGTGTTTGCATGCTGTACACGATCCTTGAAATCATCCTGGTGTTCGTCGCGGTGGCCCTGATTGCATTGATTCTGCTGCAGCAGGGCAAGGGTGCGGATGCGGGCGCCGCGTTCGGCAGCGGTTCCTCCGGCACGGTATTCGGCGCGGGCGGCTCGGCCAATTTTCTCAGCCACGCCACGGCCATCCTGGCCACGGCGTTTTTCATCCTGGCTTTGGCCATGGCGTACCTGTCGCATCACACCACCGCGACGCCGCAAAGCGTCGTGGAGCGTGCCGCGCAGCAGCAGGCCGCAACTTCACAGCCGGCCGTACAGCAACCGCCGATAGCCAAGCCATCTTCGGGGGCTTCCGGGCCGCCCGCAGCCGTGACCAAGCCGCCGGCCAAACCTCCCGGCGGTCGATGACGTGACCCGCGCATCGCCTTTTGGCGTTGCGATACGTTAAAATTGCCTGCCTCTGTGGACGACTGGCAAACGCGCCGGTACCTGCAACCCACATTGCCGACGTGGTGGAATTGGTAGACACGCTACTTTGAGGTGGTAGTGGGTAAAACCGTGGGAGTTCGAGTCTCCCCGTCGGCACCAGCCCCTCGCGGCGACCGGTTGTGCAGGGGGATCGCCGCAGTATCCGGTAGGAGAGCATGCTCCAGAATTACGTTCCCATCTTGCTGTTCCTGATCCTGGGCGGCCTTTTTGGCTGCGTGCTGGTGGGCGCCGGGTTCGTGGCCAGCACGTTGTTGCGCAATCGCCGCCCCGACAGCGAGAAAGACTCTCCTTACGAGTGCGGCTTCGAGCCTTTCGCGGACAGCCGCGCAAAATTCGACGTGCGCTACTACCTGGTCGCGATCCTGTTCATCATCTTCGATCTCGAAATCGCCTTCCTGTTTCCCTGGGCAGTGACGCTGCACGGCATGGACCTGTTCGGCTTCTACGCCATGATGATCTTCCTCGGCATTCTGGTGGTCGGCTTTATCTACGAGTGGAAGAAGGGAGCGCTGGAATGGGAGTAGGGCCGCGCAGCGAGCAGGGCGGTTTCGTCACCACCAGTGTGGATGCGGTGGTCAACTGGGCGCGCACCGGGTCGCTCTGGCCCATGACCTTCGGCCTGGCGTGCTGCGCCGTGGAAATGATGCACGCGGGCGCCGCGCGTTACGACCTGGACCGCTTTGGCGTGATCTTCCGTCCCAGTCCGCGCCAATCCGACGTGATGATCGTGGCCGGCACGCTGGTCAACAAGATGGCGCCGCCGCTGCGCAAGGTGTACGACCAGATGCCCGAGCCGCGCTGGGTGATTTCCATGGGCTCGTGCGCCAACGGCGGCGGCTACTATCACTATTCCTATGCGGTGGTGCGCGGTTGCGACCGCATCGTGCCGGTGGACGTGTACGTCCCCGGCTGCCCGCCGAGCGCCGAGCAGCTTCTGTACGGCATCATTCAGCTGCAGAAGAAGATCAAGCGCACCAACACGATTGCGCGTTAGCCGGATGAATTCATGAGCATGGCCACCGACAAACTCGCCGGCGCACTCGAAGCGCGCTTCGGGAAGAAGCTGACGCAGGTGCCGTCGAGCGTGGACCAGTTGACCTGCGAATTGCCCGCGGCCGATGTGCGCGATATCTGCCGGGCGTTGCGCGACGAGGAGCCGTTCCAGTTCGAACAGCTCATGGATGTATGCGGGGTGGATTACCTCGGTTACGGCGAGGATGAGTGGCTCACGCAGCACGCCACGGCCACCGGATTTGCACGCGGCGCCAACCGCCGGACCTGGGACATCGAGGCGCGCAAAACTCCGCGCTTTGCCGTAGTTTATCACCTGCTCTCGATCCGGCACAACCAGCGCCTGCGGCTGCGCGCCTATTGTCCGGACGACCCGCCCATGATGGACTCGGTCACCGACATCTGGGCTTCGGCCAACTGGTTCGAACGTGAAGCCTTCGACTTTTTCGGCATCCTGTTCAACGGGCATCCCGATCTGCGTCGCATTCTCACCGATTATGGTTTCGTGGGCCATCCGTTCCGCAAGGATTTCCCGCTTTCCGGCAATGTCGAAGTGCGCTATGACCCGGAGAAAAAGCGCGTGGTGTACGAGCCGGTGGTCATTGACCGCCGCGTGCTGGTGCCGCGCGTGATCCGGCAGGATGCGCGCTACGTGCCAGCGTTCAAGGATTTGCCGAAAGATGCCTGAGATCCGCAACTACACCATGAACTTCGGACCGCAGCATCCGTCCGCGCACGGCGTGCTGCGCCTGATCCTGGAGATGGACGGCGAAGTGGTCACCAAGGCGGACCCGCACATCGGGCTGTTGCACCGCGCCACCGAAAAACTCATGGAAAGCAAGATCTACCACCAGAGCATCGGCTATATGGACCGGCTGGATTACGTGTCCATGATGTGCAACGAGCACGCCTACGTGCTCGCCATCGAGAAGCTCATGGGCATCGAGCCGCCGGTGCGCGCGCAATACATCCGCACCCTGTACGACGAACTGACGCGCATCACCAATCACCTGCTGTGGCTGGGATCGCACGCCATGGATATCGGCGCGCTCACGGTGTTCCTGTATTGCTTCCGTGAGCGCGAAGACATCATGGACATGTACGAGGCGGTGTCGGGGGCGCGCATGCATGCCTTTTACTACCGCCCCGGTGGCGTGTATCGCGATCTCCCCGATTACATGCCGCAATACCAGAAGTCGCGCTTCCGCAGCCAGGGGGACATGCGCCGCATGAACCGGCCACGCGAGGGCTCGCTGCTGGATTTCATCGAGGACTTCACGCGGCGCTTTCCCAAACTGGTGGACGAGTACGAGACGCTGCTCACCGACAACCGCATCTGGAAGCAGCGCACCGTCGGCATCGGCGTGGTCTCACCGGAGCGCGCGCTGCAGCTCGGATTTTCCGGACCGATGCTGCGCGGCTCGGGCATCGAGTGGGATTTGCGCCGGAAGCAGCCCTACGCGGTTTACGACCGGATGGATTTCGACATCCCCGTGGGCGTGAACGGCGATTGCTACGACCGTTATCTGGTGCGTATCGAGGAAATGCGCCAGTCGAACCGCATCGTGCAACAGTGCATCCAGTGGCTGCGGGCCAACCCCGGACCCGTGTGGCTGGAGGATCACAAGGTCACGCCGCCGCTGCGCGAAGAGATGAAATCCGACATGGAATCCCTGATCCACCACTTCAAGTACATGACCGAAGGCTACTGCGTGCCGGAAGGCGAGGCGTATGTAGCCATCGAGCACCCCAAAGGCGAATTCGGCATCTACATGATTTCCGACGGCGCCAACAAACCGTTCCGCGTGAAAATCCGCGCCGCCGGGTTTGCGCATCTTGCGGCGCTGGACGAGATGGTGCGTGGCCACATGCTGCAGGATCTGGTGGCCATCATCGGCACCCAGGATCTGGTGTTCGGCGAGGTGGACCGGTGACCGCCACCGCCGTGAAAACCGCGGGCCTGTCGAAGCACGTGCGTGAAGCGACTGACGAGGCCGTTAAGAAATACCCGGACGGCCGCCTGCGTTCCGCGGTATTCGTCGCCTTGCGCGAGGCGCAGCACGAGAACGGCGGCTATCTGAGCGTGGAGCTGATGGATGCGGTGGCCGCGTATCTCAAGCTCCAGCCCATCATGGTGTACGAGGTCGCGAGCTTCTACTCGAATTTCGAGACCAAGCCCGTGGGCCGGCACAGCATCGCGGTGTGCACCAATATATCCTGCATGTTGCGCGGTGCCGACGACATCGTGGCGCACATCGAAAAGAAGCTCGGCGTGAAAACCGGCGAGAGCACCTCCGACGGGCGCTGTTACCTGAAACGCGAAGAGGAGTGCCTGGCGGCTTGCGCCGGCGCGCCCATGATGATGGTGGATCACAAGTATTACGAGAATCTCACGCCGGAAAAGGTGGACAAGATCCTGGAGGGCCTGAAATGAGCATTCCGCTGGATCAGGTCTGCCACAACACCCTGCAGTTCGATCAGCCGTGGACGTTCGAGAACTATCTCAAAGTGGGCGGCTACAAGGCGTGGCGGAAGATCCTCAAGGACAAGATTCCGCCCGAACAGGTGGTCGAAGAAGTGAAGGCTTCGGGCCTGCGCGGGCGCGGCGGCGCGGGATTTCCCACCGGCGTGAAATGGAGCTTCATGCCGCGCACGCCCACCGGTCCGTCCTACGTGGTGTGCAACTCCGACGAATCCGAACCCGGAACCTGCAAGGACCGCGACATCCTGCGGTTCAATCCGCATGCCGTGGTCGAAGGCATGGCGATCGGGTGCTACGCCATGCGCGCCGAGGTTGGATATAACTACATGCGCGGCGAATTTTCGGACGAGCCCTACCGGCGCTTCGAGCAGGCGCTCAAGGAAGCCTATGAGCAGGGATTGCTGGGCGAGAACATTCTGAAATCCGGCGTGCGCGTGGATATCCACTCGCACCTCGGTGCGGGCGCCTACATCTGCGGCGAGGAAACCGCGCTCCTGGATTCGCTTGAAGGCAAGAAAGGTTGGCCGCGGTTCAAGCCGCCGTTTCCCGCGAACTTCGGCGTGTTCGGTCGCCCGACCACGGTCAACAACACCGAGACCTTCGCTTCGGTGCCGAGCATCATGCTCAACGGCGCCAAATGGTTCGCCGCCTTCGGCAAGCCTAACAACAGCGGCACCAAGATTTTCTCGGTCACCGGCCACGTGGACAAACCCGGCAATTTCGAAGTGCCGATGGGGACGCCGTTCAGGGAATTACTCGCCCTGGCCGGCGGCGTGTGGAAGGGCAAGCGCCTGAAAGCCGTGATTCCGGGTGGGGTCTCGGCGCCGGTGTTGCCCGCCGACACCATGCTGGCCTGCGACATGGATTTCGACTCGCTGCGCAAGGCCGGCTCGATGCTCGGTTCGGGCGCGATCGTGGTCATGGATGAGGACACCTGCATGGTGCGCGCGCTGGAAGTGATTTCGCGTTTCTTTTACTCCGAATCCTGCGGGCAATGCACGCCCTGCCGCGAAGGCACCGGCTGGATGCACCGCGTGATCTCGCGCATCGAGCACGGCCAGGGCCGGCCGCAGGACCTCGACATGGTGGTGGACGTGTCCAAACACATCGAGGGCCATACGATTTGCGCTTTCGGCGATGCGGCGGCCTGGCCGGTACAGGGTTTCATCCGCCATTTCCGCGACGAATTCCAATACCACATTGACCACGGCTGCTGCCTGGTCGGCCCCGGCGCCAAACGCCAGGCCGCCTGAGATTGAAGTGAGACTGCTGAATCATGGCTGAAGCGTTCGTCAACATCGAGATTGATGGCAAGCCGATCAAGGCGCACAAGGGTGAGATGATCATCTGCGCCGCGGATCGCGAGGGTATTTACATCCCGCGCTTCTGCTATCACGAAAAACTTTCGGTAGCCGCGAACTGCCGCATGTGCCTGGTGGAAGTGGAGAAGGCGCCGAAGCCCCTGGTGGCCTGCGCCACGCCGGTAGCCGAGGGCATGAAGGTACTCACGCGCTCGCAGCGCGCCCTCGACGCGCAGCGCGGCACCATGGAGTTCCTGCTCATCAACCATCCGCTGGACTGCCCGATCTGCGACCAAGGCGGCGAGTGCGAATTGCAGGATCTCTCCATGGGCTACGGCCGCCACATCGCGCGGTTTTCCGAGCGCAAGCGCGCGGTCAAGGACAACGATATCGGCCCGCTCATCCAGACATTCATGACGCGCTGCATTTACTGCACGCGCTGCATCCGCTTTCTGCAGGAAATCGGCGGCATCCAGGAACTCGGCGATACCGGGCGCGGCGAGCACTCGCTGGTGGGCACCTACGTGGCGCGCAGCGTGGACAGCGAACTCTCCGGCAACGTGATTGACATCTGTCCGGTGGGCGCACTCAATTCCAAGCCCTTCAAGATGCACGGCCGTGGTTGGGAGATGACCCAGATCGAGGGCGTCTCGCCGCACGATTGCGTAGGCTCGAATCTTTACGGTCACGTGCTGCGCGGCAAGGTCATGCGCGTGGTGTCGCGGGCCAACGAAGCGGTGAACGAGGCCTGGATATCCGATCGCGACCGTTTCAGCTACACCGGGATTGATTCGCAGGAACGCCTGCTGCGCCCGCGGATCAAGCAGGACGGCGCGTGGCGCGAGACCGACTGGCAAACCGCGCTCACGGCTGCCGCGACGGCGCTGCAGTCGGTGCGCGGCGATGCCGCGGCGCTGGCCTCGCCGAATTCAACGCTCGAAGAGCTGTACCTGCTGCAGAAACTGGTACGCGCGCTCGGCATCCACAGTGTGGATACGCGCCTGCGGCAGGCGGACTTCCGCGACGACGAGTTCGAGCCGCTGTTCCCGTGGCTCGGTCAGTCGCTCGAAGACCTGGCGCAGCTCGATGCGGTGCTGGTGATCGGTTCCAATACGCGCAAGGAGGCGCCGATGCTGGCGCATCGCCTGCGCATGGCGGCGATGCGCGGCAACCAGGCGGGCAGTGACAGCTATACCTACCAGCTCATGGCGCACACCGAGCAGATGGCGGGCGCACACGGCGCCAAAGTCATGTTCCTCAATCCGCGCGAATATGAATTCCTGTTCCCGATGGCCGCGTATGTGAATGCCGGCACGCGCGGCATGCCGGCGAATCTCGCGGCCATACTGAAAGCTGCGTTGCAGGGCGGAGCGGCGCCCACGCATCTGCAGGATATTGTCAAGGCGCAAAAACCCACCGAGATACATAAAACGATTGCGGCCAAGCTGCGTGAGGATGGCCGCAAGTCCGTGCTGCTCGGACATCTGGCGCTGCAGCATCCGTACTATGCGGACCTGCGCGCACTGGCCGCGGCCCTGGCGCAGGCCACCGGTGCGCAGCTTGGTTACATCAGCGAGGGCGCCAACAGCGCGGGCGCCTGGCTCGCGGGCGCGGTGCCGCATCGTCTGCCGGGCGGGAAGAGTGCCGCGATCCGGGGCCTGGATGCCAAAGGCATGTTCGCCCAGCCGCGCCGCGCGTATCTGCTCATGGGCGTGGAGCCTGAACTCGATTGCTGGGACGGCGCGTACGCCATGGCTGCGTTCAAGTCGGCGAGCGCGGTCGTATCCGTCACGCCCTATGTGACCGAACGCATGCTGGGTTATGCCTCGGTGCTGCTGCCGGCCGCGACCTTCGGTGAAACCTCGGGCACTTTTGTGAATGCCGAAGGCCGCTGGCAGAGTTTCACCGGCATGGTCAAGCCGCTGGGTGAAGCGCGGCCGGCGTGGAAAATTCTGCGGGTGCTGGGCAATGCCTGCCAGGTGGATGGGTTCGACTATCAGTCGTCCGAAGAGGTGTGCGACGAACTCAAGGCGCAGCTCCGCGAGATCAAGCCGGACAACAGCTTTCGTGGCTCCCGGATCGTGAGCGCGCAGGAATCCACAAGTCCGGGCTTGCAAAGTTTCGCCGAGGTGCCGTTGTATGCGGCCGACATGCTGGTGCGCCGCGCCGGGCCGCTGCAGCAGACGCGGGATGCCGATGCTGCATGGTTGCGCCTGTCTCCCGAGGATGCCGAAAGGTTGAAACTCGTTGATGGCGGCCAAGCCAGGGTCAAATACAACGGCAGCGCAGTTTCACTGCCGGTGAAACTGGACAGAAGCGTGCAGGCGGGTGAAGTGGTCTGGCCCGCGGGCATCGCAGTCACCGCGGCGTTTGCGCCGCTCACCGCCGCCGTGACAGTGGAGAAGGGCTGATGGGCACGCTGCACAGCCTGGTGAGTTACTGGAATTCGCTGCCGCCCGACCTGCAGCTCACCATCCGTTCGATCGTGTTCATCATCATCCTCATCATCTGCCTGGTGCTGGCGGTGGCGTACATGACGTACGCCGAGCGGCGCGTCATCGGCTTCATGCAGGTGCGCATGGGACCCAACCGCGTGGGCCCATGGGGGCTGCTGCAGCCGTTCGCCGACGTCTTCAAGCTGGTGTTCAAGGAAGTGGTGCTGCCCACGAACGCCAACCGCTTTCTGTTTCTCGTGGCGCCGGTCATCTCCATCACCACCGCACTCGTGGCCTGGGCGGTGATTCCGTTCAGCAACGGCGTGATTTTGTCGAACGCCAACGCCGGGCTGCTGTATCTGCTGGCGGTGAGTTCCTTCGGCGTGTACGGCATCATCCTGTCGGGCTGGGCCTCGAACTCGCGTTACGCGTTTCTGGGCGCCATGCGTTCGGCCGCGCAGATGGTGGCCTACGAGATCGCCATGGGTTTCGCGCTCGTGGGCGTGCTGCTCGCCGGCCGCAGCCTGAATCTAAACGAAATCGTGCTGGGCCAGAGCGGCAACATCGGGCACTGGTATGCCTGGCCGCTGCTGCCGCTGTTCTTCGTGTATTTCATCTCGGGCGTGGCCGAAACCAACCGCCTGCCGTTCGACGTGGCCGAGGGCGAGTCCGAGATCGTGGCCGGATTTCACGTGGAGTATTCCGGCACCGCGTTCGCGGCGTTTTTTCTTGCCGAATACGCCAACATGATCCTGGTGTCGGCGCTCGCCACCGTGATGTTTTGCGGCGGCTGGCTGTCACCGTTTCAGGGCTGGCAGGCGCTGGCCGCGAGCCCGCTCGGATTCCTCACCGCCACGAGCTTCATCTGGTTCGCACTCAAGGTGTGTTTCTTTCTGTACTGCTTCCTGTGGTTCCGGGCCACGTTCCCGCGCTACCGCTATGACCAGATCATGCGGCTCGGCTGGAAGGTGTTCATACCGATCACCATCGTGTGGCTGGTGCTGGAAAGCATTGCCGTAGTGTTCAAGGTTCCACCGTGGTTTGCGTGACGTCATGCATGCGCTAGTGCGTTGGGTGCGGGGTTTGCTGCTGGTTGAGCTGTTCGAGGGCCTGGCCCTGACCGGTCGGCTGTTCTTCGCCCACAAGTTCACGGTGCGCTATCCCGAGGAGCACACGCCCAAATCTCCGCGCTACCGCGGCCTGCATGCGCTGCGCCGCTATGCGAACGGCGAGGAGCGCTGCATTGCCTGCAAGCTCTGCGAAGCAGTGTGCCCGGCGCTCGCCATCACCATTGATTCCGAGATGCGCGAGGACGGTACGCGCCGCACCACGCGCTACGACATTGATCTTTTCAAGTGCATCTATTGCGGCCTGTGCGAAGAGGCCTGCCCGGTGGATTCCATCGTGCTGACCGCGGTTACGGACTTTCATTTCGAGAAACGCGGTGAGCAGATCTATACCAAGGAGATGATGCTGGCCTTGGGTGACAACTACGAGGCCCAGATCGCGGCGGATCGCGCCGCGGATGCCCCTTACCGCTGAACGAGGCACCTTTGATCCAGCAAATCGTATTTATCGTGCTCGCAGCGCTGACCATCGGGTCAGCGCTGGGCGTAATTACCGCGCGCCACACGGTGCATGCGGCGCTGTTTCTGGTCATGACCTTCGTGGCCAGCGCCGGCCTGTGGTTGCTGCTGCACGCCGAGTTCCTGGCGCTGGTGCTGGTGCTGGTGTACGTGGGCGCGGTGATGGTGCTGTTCCTGTTCATCGTGATGATGCTGGATACCGATAGCCAGTCGCTGCGCCACGGATTGGTGCGCTATGCGCCGCTCGGCGTGGTGGTGGCGCTGATCGTGTTCGCCGAAATCGGCTACGTGGTGTACAGCCGCGAGCTGGGGGTGAGCTTCGGCACGCCCTTGCCGCATGCTGCCGACTTCAGTAACACGCGTGCCCTGGGCGAGACGATTTACACCGCCTACGCCTTCCCGTTCGAGCTTGCCGCCGTGGTGCTGTTGGTCGGTATCGTCGCGGCCATCATGCTTACCTTGCGCCGGCGACCGGGTGTGCGCCACCAGAACATCTCCAAACAAGTGCGGGTCAGCGCCAAACACGGACGCCTGCGCATCGTGAAGATGCCGTCTGAGCCCCGCACCCCGGAGAAGAACCCGTGATCACGCTGTTCGACTTTCTCGCCCTGAGCGGCGCGCTGTTCGCCATCGGCTTGGCGGGTATTTTCCTCAACCGCAAGAACGTGATCCTGCTGCTGATGTGCGTGGAGCTGCTGCTGCTGGCCGCGAATTTTAATTTCATCGCATTCTCACGCTACCTGAACGACATTTCCGGCCAGGTATTCGTGTTTTTCATCCTCACGGTGGCGGCCGCGGAAGCTTCCATCGGCCTGGCCATCGTGGTGGTGGTGTTCCGCAACCGCAGCAGCATCAACGTCGACGACATTGACAGCCTGAAACACTGACATGAGCGCATTCCTGCCCATGATGCTTGTCGCCATCGTGCTGGCTCCGCTGACCGCCGCGGTCATTGTGGGCTGTGGCATGCGTTTCATCCTGCGCTGGAGCGCACACGTACTCACCATTCTTGCCGTGGCGCTGTCCACCGCGCTGTCCGCCTGGGTGCTGTGGCAGATGGTGTTCGCGGGCCTGGGCAGCTACGACATCAATCTCTACGATTGGGGCAGCATCGGCAATATCCATTTCAGCATCGGCTTCATGATTGACCGGCTGAGCGCGCTCATGATGACGGTGGTGAGCTTCGTGTCATTGATGGTGCACATCTACACCATCGGCTACATGGCGGAGGACCCTGGCTACAAGAGGTTCTTCAGTTACATCTCGCTGTTCACGTTTTCCATGCTGATACTGGTGATGGCCAACAACTTCCTGCAGCTGTTCATCGGCTGGGAGCTGGTCGGCCTGGTGTCCTACCTGCTGATCGGCTTCTGGTACACGCGCCCCACGGCGATTCGCGCCGGCCTCAAGGCCTTCATCGTGAATCGCGTGGGCGATTTCGGCTTCATCCTCGGCATCGCGCTGGTGCTCAGCTCTTCCGGCAGTCTGGATTACAGCCAGGTGTTCGCGCACGCCCCCGCGCTCGCCGGCCAGCACATCGAACTGTTCTCCGGCCTGGTCTGGTCGGTGCCGACGGTGATCTGCATCCTGCTGTTCGTGGGCGCGGTGGGAAAATCCGCGCAGGTGCCGCTGCATGTGTGGTTGCCGGACTCCATGGAGGGCCCGACGCCGATTTCCGCCCTGATCCACGCTGCCACCATGGTGACCGCCGGCATCTTCATGGTGGCACGCCTGTCACCGCTGTTCGAGCTTTCCGACACCGCGCTCTCGGCGGTGATGATCGTCGGCGCGATCACGGCGTTCTTCCTCGGGCTCGTGGGCATCGTGCAGAACGACATCAAGCGCGTGATCGCGTATTCCACCATTTCACAACTGGGCTACATGGCGGCCGCACTCGGTGCGTCGGCCTATGCGGCCGGCATTTTCCACTTGATGACGCATGCCTTCTTCAAGGCGCTGCTGTTTCTCGGCTCCGGCTCGGTGATCATGGCCATGCACCACGACCAGGACATGCGCAACATGGGCGGTCTGCGCAAGTACATGCCGATCACGTATTTCACCTTTCTCGCGGGTTCGCTGGCGCTCATCGCATTCCCGGGATTTGCCGGGTTCTTTTCCAAGGACTCCATCATTGACGCGGTGCATGACTCGCAGCGCAGCGGCGCGGTGTTCGCCTATTGGTGCGTGCTGCTCGGCGCCTTCGTCACCGGCCTGTACACCTTCCGCTGCGTGTTCATGACCTTCCACGGCAAGGAGCGCTTCGTGGTCGAGCAGGGCGCCGGCCACGGCGGCCACGAGGAGTTGGCGCCCGGGCATCTGCCGCACGCGCCGCGCGAGTCGCCTTGGGTGGTGACCGTGCCGCTCATGCTGCTCGGCATCGCCTCGGTGGTCATCGGCTGGCTGACGATCAAGCCGCTGCTGTACGGCGGCTTCTTCGGCAGCTCGATTTACGTGGCGCCCGAGCACCACGTAATGCAGAAGCTGGCGGAGGAATTTCACGGCGCCGGCGCCATGGTGGCGGCGAGCGTGGCGACGCCTACATTGTGGCTGGCAATCGCTGGGCTGGTGGTAGCCTGGATTTTCTATATCTACAAGCCGGCCTGGCCGGCGGTGCTGGCCAAAGCATTCAATCCGCTTTACCAGTTGCTGGTGCACAAGTTCTATTTCGACGAGGCCTACGCGTTGTTCGTCGAGGCGGGCTCGCGCATGCTTGGCCGCTGGCTGTGGATCGGCGGTGACGGCGCGGTGATTGACGGCGTGCTCGTGGACGGCAGCGCCAAGGCCGTGGGCTGGTTCTCGCGCGTCCTGCGCCGCGGCCAGACGGGGTATCTGTATCACTACGCGTTCGTGATGATCATCGGCCTGTGCGTGCTGCTGGGCTGGCTGTTGCTGCGCTGATAACAAGGAATAGCCGATGCCCGCGCATTTTCCCATCCTGAGTGCCATGTTGTGGCTGCCGATCATCGGTGGCTGCGTGGTGCTGCTGGCCGGGCGCGTGTGGCCGGCGTCGGTGCGCTGGCTGGCGCTGCTGTTCTCGGTGGTGGTGTTCGCCATGAGCATTCCGCTGTGGAGCGAGTTCAACACCCACACCGCGGCCATGCAGTTCGTGGAGAGCGCCAACTGGATCGGCGCCTTCAACGTCCACTACAGCCTGGGCGTGGACGGCATCTCCATGCCGCTGATCCTGCTCACCAATTTCATGACCGTGCTGGTGGTGATCGCGGGCTGGGAAGTCATCCACTACAAGCTCGCGCAATACATGGCCTCGTTCCTGATCATGGCGGGGCTGATGAACGGCGTGTTCGCGGCCATGGACGCGCTGCTGTTCTACGTGCTGTGGGAAGGCATGCTCATCCCGATGTTCATCATCATCGGCATCTGGGGTGGGCCGCGGCGCATCTATGCCACGCTCAAGTTCTTTCTCTACACATTTTTCGGCTCAGTGCTGATGCTGGTCGCGATCATCTATCTGTACCTGCAGGCGGGCAGCTTCAGCATCGCGGCCTTCCAGCAGATGCCGCTCGGCATGACCGCGCAGGTACTGATTTTCATTGCGTTCCTCGTGGCCTTCGGCGTCAAGGTGCCGATGTGGCCGGTGCACACCTGGCTGCCGGCGGCGCACGTGGAAGCGCCCACCGGCGGCTCGGTGATCCTGGCTGCGATCCTGCTGAAGATGGGTACCTACGGCTTCCTGCGTTTCAGCCTGCCGATCGCGCCCAATGCCAGTCATGCACTCATGTGGCTGATGATCGGGTTGTCGCTGGTCGCGATCATCTACATCGGCTTTGTGAGCATCGTGCAGACCGACATGAAGAAGCTGGTCGCGTATTCCTCGGTCGCGCACATGGGTTTCTGCACGCTCGGGTTCTTCATCATCTTCCTCATCCTCGCGCGCACTGCGAATCAGGACGCCGCCGCCATGGGCATGGAAGGCGGCATGGTGCAGGTGATCTCGCACGGCTTCGTCTCCGGCGCGATGTTCCTGTGCATCGGCGTGATGTACGACCGCCTGCACACGCGCGAAATCAGCGCCTACGGCGGCGTAATCAATCTCATGCCGGCGTTTGCCTTCTTCTTCGTGCTGTTCGCCATGGCCAATGTGGCGCTGCCGGGAACCTCGGGTTTCGTCGGCGAATGGATGGTGATCCTGGCCGCCATGCATGCGAATTTCTGGATTGCATTCGGCGCGGCCTTTACGCTGTTCCTGGCCGCGGCCTTCACCCTGTGGCTCATCAAGCGCGTGCTGTTCGGGCCGGTGGGCAACGAGCACGTGGCGAAGATGCAGGACCTGAACAAGCGCGAATTCGTGGTGCTGGGCCTGCTGGCAGTGGCGGTGATCTGGTTGGGCGTGTATCCCGAGCCCTTGCTCAACGTCATGCACGTCTCGGTGACCAACCTGATCCACCAGGCCACGATCTCGAAACTCTAAGGGCTGGCAAAGCATGATGTCCACGTTGCCTTCATTCGCCCCCATCGTGCCGGAGATCTTCGTGGCCGGCATGGCGTGCTTCATCCTGGTCGTGGACGTGTTCCTCAATGACCGGTGGCGCGATATCACCCATTGGCTGTCGATCGCCACCGTGGTCGCGACCGCGTGGCTGACGTTCGCGGTAGCCGCCAATGCGCCGCTGCTGACTTTCCACGACATGTTCGTGAACGACCGTATGGGCAACGTGCTCAAGCTGTTCGTGTACCTGATGGTGGCGGTCACGTTCGTGTACTCGCGCGGCTACCTGCGCGACCGCAGTCTGTTCAAGGGCGAATTCTACGTGCTCGGCCTGTTCGGCATGCTTGGCATGATGGTGATCATTTCTGCGCACAATTTCATCACCATCTACCTGGGGCTGGAACTGCTGGCGCTGTGCCTGTTCGCCATGGTGGCGATGGACCGCGATTCGCCGATCGGCTCGGAGGCGGCCATCAAGTACTTCGTGCTGGGCGCCATCGCCTCGGGCACGCTGCTCTACGGGTTCTCGCTGCTGTACGGCGCCTCGGGCACGCTGGATCTCACGGCGCTCGGCATGCACATCGCGGAATCCTCGCTGGTGAATATCGGCATCATGCTGTCACTCGGCTTCGTGATCGTGGGCCTGTGTTTTGAACTCGAAGCCGTGCCGTTTCACATGTGGCTGCCGGACGTTTACGAAGGCGCGATCACGCCGGTAACGCTGTATGTGGGCGCGTTGCCCAAGATCGCGATCTTTGCGCTGTTCATCCGCCTGCTGGTTGAGGGCTTGGGAGGGCTGAAACTCGAATGGCATCTGATCCTCACGGTGCTGGCGGTGCTTTCCATGGGCGTGGGCAGCATCGTGGCGCTGATGCAGTCCAATCTCAAGCGCATGCTGGCCTATTCGAACGTGTCGCATGTGGGCTTCATCCTGCTCGGGATACTCGCGGGCACAACCGAAGGCTACCGTGCAGCCATGTTCTACGTGATTACCTACGTGATCATGGCAGCGGCGGCCTTCGGCATGATCATCCTGCTGGCGCGCAAGGGCTTCGAAGCCGACCGGCTCGAGGATTTCCGCGGCCTGAACGACCGCAGCCCGTGGTTCGCATGGATGATGATGTTCGTGATGTTCGGCATGGCGGGTGTACCGCCGTTCGTGGGATTCTTCGCCAAGCTCTACGTGCTGCGCGCGGTGATTGACGTGCACATGGTGTGGCTGGCGGTGGTGGCGGTGGTGTTCGCGGTGATCAGCGCCTGGTATTACCTCAAAGTCATCAAGCTCATGTACTTCGACAAGCCCCCCGAGGACGCCAAGCCGATCCGCTGCCCGCTGGAGATGCGCTGGCTGCTGTCCGCGAATGGCATCGCCGTGCTGGCGCTCGGCATTCTGCCGGGGCCGCTCATGGCGCTCTGCGCCCACGTGATTACGTTCTGACTCCGGGTGTGCTGCGGCCATGAACGGCCGGCGCCAGCACGCAAGAATGAGCACGAAATGAGCGGTTCAAGCCCCGGTTTGGCTTGAAAAAAGGCGCTTAAACCTATATATTTCGCGGCTGCCGGGTGCGGGGTGGAGCAGTCTGGCAGCTCGTCGGGCTCATAACCCGAAGGTCGCAGGTTCAAATCCTGCCCCCGCTACCAAGATCTTGGAGACAGGGCCCCGCACAGGGGCTTTTTAATGCCCGCTGGCGACCGCCCGCGCGGGAAAGGGCCCTGGGTTGCGGGGCGACGTTTTTGGGCCTCGCCGTTCCGCGGGGCGTGTGGAATGGGCCTTGGGCCCATTTTTTGTTTGTGGCGGTGTATGCGCGAAACGCTGCTGAGGATCATCGAGCCGGCCTTGAATGGTCTGGGCTACGAGCTCGTGGAATTGGAGTTCCAAGGCAAGCTGCTGCGGCTTTACATAGACCAGCCGCAGGGCGTGACGCTGGACGACTGCGAGAAGGTCAGCCGCCAGATCAGCGCGGTGCTGGACGTGGCGGACCCGATTCCCGGGGCCTATACCCTGGAAGTCTCGTCGCCGGGCCTGGATCGGCCGCTGCGCAAGCCTGAGGACTTCAGCGCGCAGTCCGGCAAGCGCGCGCGTATCGAGCTGAACTTGCCGCTCAACGGCCGCCGGCGTTTCTCCGGCACGCTGCGCGGGCTGGAAAACGCCGAGGTGTTGATCGAGGTGGATGGCGCCATGTTCCGTTTGCCGTTCGCGCAGATTGCCAAGGCGCGGCTGGCGCCGGAGTTTTGAATCACAACAGTTGTGGATGTGAGCACATGAACAAAGAGATATTGCTGGTGGTGGACGCGGTTTCCAACGAGAAAGGCGTTGCCAAGGAAATCATTTTCGAGGCGCTGGAGGCGGCGCTGGCTTCGGCCACGCGCAAGAAGCACGGCGGCGAGATTGACGCGCGCGTGGCCATCAACCGCGAAACCGGCGATTACGAGACCTTTCGCCGCTGGCTGGTGCGCGCCGACGAGGAACCGCTGGAATCGCCCGAGCGCGAGCTGCGGCTCATGGATGCCGTGGACATCAAGCCCGACATCCAGTTGGGGGAGTACATCGAGGAACCCATGGAATCGGTGGTGTTCGGCCGCATCGCGGCGCAGACCGCCAAGCAGGTCATCGTGCAGAAGGTGCGCGAGGCCGAACGTGCGCAGGTGGTCGAAGCCTACAAGGACCGCGTGGGCGAACTGGTGACCGGCGTGGTCAAACGCGTGGAACGCGGCAACGTTTACATTGATCTCGGCAACAACGCCGAGGCCTTTATTGCGCGCGAGGAAATGATCCCGCGCGAGGCGGTGCGCACCAACGACCGCATCCGCGGCTATCTGCGCGAAGTGCGTCCCGAGCCGCGCGGCCCGCAGCTGTTCGTGACGCGCACCTCACCGCAATTCCTCATCGAGCTGTTCAAACTGGAAGTGCCGGAAGTCGGGCAGGGGCTGATCGAGATCAAGGGCGCGGCCCGCGATCCCGGCGTGCGCGCCAAGGTGGCGGTCAAGAGCAACGATTCGCGCATCGATCCGGTGGGCGCCTGCGTGGGCATGCGCGGCTCGCGCGTGCAGGCGGTGTCCAATGAACTTTCTGGCGAGCGCGTGGACATCGTTCCCTGGAACGACAATCCCGCGCAGTTCGTGATCAACGCCATGTCGCCGGCCGAAGTCCAGGCCATCGTCATGGACGAGGAATCCCACAGCATGGACATCGCGGTGAACGAGGACAATCTTGCCAAGGCCATCGGCCGCGGCGGCCAGAACGTGCGCCTCGCCACCCAGTTGAGCGGTTGGGAACTGAACGTCATGACGCAGGAGCAGGCCACGCAGAAGAGCGAGGCCGAGGTGCAGACGCTGCAGAAACTGTTCATGGAGCAGCTGGACGTGGACGAGGACATGGCCGCGATCCTGGTGCAGGAAGGCTTCTCGAGCATCGAGGAAATCGCCTATGTGCCGGCTTCCGAGCTCCAGTCGGTGGAGGAGTTTGACGAATCCATGGTGGAAGAACTGCGCGGCCGTGCCCGCGACGTGCTGCTCACCCAGGCGATCGCCAGCGAAGAGCAGCTGGGCGAAGCCGAACCAGCGGAGGATCTGCTGAACCTCACCGGCATGGATCGCGCTCTGGCCTTCCGCCTGGCAGGCCGTGGCATCGTCACCCAGGAAAACCTGGCCGAGCAGGCCGTGGACGACATCAAGGACATCGAGGGCCTGGACGAGACCAAGGCCGCGGAACTCATTCTCGCGGCGCGCGCGCCCTGGTTTGCCGCCGCAGAGACGCAAGCAAAGTAATCCTGCGAGGAACACGCCATGGCGGAAGTCACAGTCAGACAATTTGCGGAAGTGGTGGGCACGCCGGTGGAGCGCCTGCTCACGCAACTCGCCGAGGCCGGTATTCCGATTGCCGATGCTGATATCGCCATCAGCGACGACCAGAAACTGCAGCTGCTGACGCATCTGCGACACAGTCATGGCGAGGGCGCCGGCGGCGAGCCGCGCCGGATCACTCTCAAGCGGCGCAGCGTGTCCGAGATCAGGCTGAGCGGGGCACAAGGCCGCGCCAAGACCGTGAGCGTGGAGGTGCGCAAGAAGCGTACCTACGTCAAGCGCAGCGCGGTGATCGAGGAAGAAACCAAGCGCCGGGCTGAGGAAGAAGCCGTGCAGCAGGCCGAGCTGGACCGTCAGCGCGCGGAAGAGGCGCGCTTGTCGGCGGTGCGCACGCAAAAACTTGCGGCTGAGCAAGAGGAGCGCCACAAGAAAGAGGCTGAAGAAACGTTGCGCAAGCAGGAAGCGGATGCCGCCGCGCGTGCCGATGCCGAGCGCCGCAAGGCCGAAGCCGAAGCACGGCGTGAGGCCGAAGAGGAAGACCGGCGCATGCGCGCCGCCACACCGCACAGCAAACCGGCTGCGGCGGATGACAAGCACACCAAGTACGGGCGTGCCGAACTGCACGTCGGCCACGAGCTGTCCACGCGGCGCAAGAAGCGGCCCGCCAAGGCCAGGGCCGCGGTGAACGTGCAGGTCGAGACCAAGCATGGCTTCGAGAAGCCGGTGGCGCCGCAGGTGCGGGAAGTGCCGATACCCGAAACCATCAGCGTGGGAGAGCTGGCGCAGCGCATGGCGGTCAAGGCCACCGAAGTCATCAAAGTAATGATGAAGATGGGCTCCATGGCCACCATCAATCAGGTGATTGACCAGGAAACCGCGGCCATCGTCGTGGACGAGATGGGCCACAAGGCCAGGCTGCTCAAGGATAGCGATCTGGAAGACCAGGTCGTGCAAGTGGTGTCCGAGGGTGACGAGATCACCCGTCCGCCGGTGGTCACCATCGTCGGTCACGTGGATCACGGCAAGACCTCGCTGCTGGATTACATCCGCAGCACGCGCGTCGCGGCAGGCGAAGCCGGCGGCATCACCCAGCACATCGGCGCCTACCGCGTGGAAACCAAGAAGGGCGTAATTACCTTCTTGGACACGCCCGGACACGCGGCGTTCACGGCCATGCGCGCGCGCGGCGCCAACGTGGCCGACATCGTGGTACTGGTGGTGGCGGCGGATGACGGCGTCATGCCGCAGACCGTCGAGGCCATCGAGCACGCACGTGCCGCCAAGGCGCCCATCGTGGTGGCGATCACCAAGATCGACAAGCCCGAAGCCGACCTGGAACGCGTGCGCAGCGACCTTGCCAAGCACGAGATCATTTCCGAGGAATGGGGTGGCGAGAACATTTTTGTGGGCGTTTCCTCCAAGACCGGCGAGGGTGTAGACAAGCTTCTGGATTCCATCCTGGTGCAGGCCGAAGTGCTGGAACTCAAGTCCGTGGCCAGCGGTCCGGCTTCCGGTTTCGTGCTGGAGTCCAGCCTCGAGAAGGGCCGCGGCCCGGTGGCCACGGTACTGGTGCAGCGCGGGCTGTTGAAGCCGGGCGACATCCTGCTCACCGGTCAGGAGTTCGGCCGCGTGCGTGCCATGTTCGACGAGGACGGCAAGCAGCTGCAGGAAGCCGGCCCGGCCACGCCGGCATTGGTGCTGGGTTTGTCCGGCACCCCGAATGCCGGCGACGACGCGGTCGTGGTCGCGGACGAGCGCAGGGCGCGCGAAGTGGCGCTCTACCGCCAGAGCAAGCTGCGCGACGTCAAACTGGCGCGCCAGACCACCAAACTCGACGATGCCTTCCAGCAGATGCAGGAAGGCGAGCAGAAGGGCCTCAACCTGCTGATCAAATCCGACGTGCAGGGTAGCGCCGAGGCGCTGCGTGATGCGTTGGGCGCACTGTCCACCGATGAAGTCAAGGTCAAGGTCATCGGCAGCAGCGTGGGCGGCATCACGGAATCCGACGTGAACCTGGCGCTGGCCTCCAAGGCGGTAATAATCGGATTTAACGCGCGCGCGGACGCCGGTGCGCGCCGGCTGATCAGCGAGTCCGGGCTGGATGTGCGCTATTACAGCATCATCTATCAGGCCATCGATGACGTGAGGCAGGCGCTCGGGGGGATGCTCAAACCCGAGCTGCGCGAGCAGATCGTGGGCCTGGCGGAAGTGCGCGAGGTGTTCCGTTCCTCCAAGCTCGGCGCCATTGCCGGCTGCCTGGTGGTGGACGGCTACGTCAAACGCAATTTGCCGATCCGTGTGCTGCGCGACAACGTGGTGATCTTCGAGGGACAGCTGGAGTCGCTACGGCGTTTCAAGGACGATGTCGGTGAAGTGCGCGCCGGCACCGAATGCGGCATCGGCGTCAAGGACTACAACGACGTGAAGCCCGGCGACCAGATCGAGTGCTACGAACGCGTCGAAGTGGCGCGTACCGTTCCGGGTTAATCCCGGCTGCATCGCATGCCGCACGCCTATCCACGCAAACTGCGTATTGGTGAGCTCCTGCAGCACGAGCTGGCCGAACTGATCCGGCGCGAGGTCAAGGATCCGCGCGTGCAGCACGTGACCGTGACCGAGGTGGATGTGTCGCCGGACCTGGCGCACGCCAAGGTGCTGGTTTCGGTCTTGGGCGCCGAAGGTCCGCAGGCCGAAGTCGTGCAGGCACTGAATCATGCTGCGGGTTTTCTGCGTCACGCGCTTGGCCAGCGCGTGAGGTTGCGCGCCATTCCCGAGCTGCGTTTCAGCTACGATGAAAGCCTGGATCGTTCCGCGCGCCTCGAAGCGCTGATTGCGCGCGCGAATGCGCCCGCTCCCGGCACCGGCAAACCCAAATGATGCCGGCAACGGTTGCGCACCCGGCACGCGGCGCCGCGCCGGCCGGGCACAAGACGGCGCGACGCGCCGTGCACGGCATCCTGCTGCTCGACAAGCCGGTGCGCATGACTTCCAATCAGGCGCTGCAGGCCGTAAAGCGCTTGTTCAATGCACGCAAGGCGGGGCACACCGGCAGCCTCGACCCCCTCGCGAGCGGCCTGCTGCCGATCTGTTTTGGCGAAGCCACCAAACTGTCGGCTTTCCTGCTGGGTGCGGACAAGGAATATCTGGTCACCGGCCGGCTGGGCCTGCGCACCGCCACCGGCGATGCGGAAGGTGTGGTGACCGAGCAGTGCGCAGTTCCCACGCTGACGCGTGCCGACATTGAAGCCACACTCGGGAAATTCCGTGGCGAGATTGACCAGGTCCCGCCCATGTACTCCGCGCTCAAGCACCAGGGCCAGCGGCTCTACGATCTGGCGCGCGACGGCGTCGAAGTCGTGCGCGCACCGCGTCGCGTGACCATCCATGCGCTTGCCTTGAAGTCCCGGGATGCGGCCTCTCTGACGCTGGCGGTACGCTGCTCCAAAGGCACTTACATCCGCACTCTGGTGGAGGACATTGCGCAGGGCCTGGGCAGTTGCGGTCATGTAAGCGCGCTGCGCAGGCTGGCACTCGGACCGTATGGCAGTACGTTCCCGATGCATACGCTCGAGGCGCTGCAACAGCACCCCAGCGCGGATGTGGCACTCGATGCGCTGCTGCTGCCCGCGGACTCCGCGATTGGTCATTGGCCCGTAGTCAGCTTGGGCACAGATGCCACCTGGTATTTCACGCGTGGTCACGCGGTGACCGCGCCGGGTGCTCCCGCGCACGGCCGGGTACGCGTGTATGTACCCGACAGGTTTTTGGGCGTAGGTGAAGTGCTCGACGACGGGCGCATCGCTCCGCGGCGCTTGCTGAACATCGCCTGAAGTCCGGGCGGGTCGCTGATTTCATTGGATTTTTGCTTGTTCGTACCCGGGCGGGCGGCTACAATACGCGCCTGAAATCAAGGTGAAAATCGTTGGAGTTGAGTGTTTATGACGTTTACCGCTGAAAAAAAGCAGGAAATCATCGCCGCCTACCGGCGCGATCCCACGGATACCGGCTCACCCGAAGTACAGGTGGCATTGCTGTCCGCCCGCATTGACGGCCTGGGCCCGCATTTCGACCAGCACAAGCAGGATTTTCATTCCCGCCGCGGATTGCTCAAGATGCTGAACCAGCGCCGCAAGCTGCTGGATTATCTCCGGCACTGCGACCAGGCGCGCTACGAGACTCTGATCGAGCGTCTCGGCCTGCGCCGCTGAGTTTCGGTTTTCCCCGTTCCTGTTGCCGCGCGCAACAACGCAGCTTATGAAGGGTTCAACGTGACAGTCATCAAAAAGAGCTTTCAGTTCGGCGCCCACACCGTGACGCTGGAGACGGGCGAGATCGCCCGCCAGGCGGACGGAGCGGTACTCGTGACCATGGCGGATAGCGTGGTGCTGGTGACCGCGGTGGGTTCGAAATCCGCGGTTGAAGGCCGGGACTTCTTTCCACTCACGGTCAATTACCAGGAGAAGACCTACGCCGCCGGCAAAATCCCGGGCGGGTTCTTCAAGCGCGAAGGCCGACCCAGTGAGAAAGAAACGCTCACCTCCCGCCTCATCGATCGCCCCCTCCGTCCATTGTTTCCCAAGAGCTTTTACAACGAAGTCCAGGTCGTCGCCACGGTGATGTCCGTGAACCCGGAAGTGGACCCGGACGTGCCGGCGCTGTTGGGAGCGTCGGCGGCGCTCGCGATTTCCGGCCTGCCGTTCATGGGACCGATCGGGGCCGCGCGCGTCGGTTACCAGAACGGCCAATATCTGTTGAATCCCACCAAAACCCAGTTGCTCAGTTCGGATCTGGATTTGGTGGTCGCCGGCACCGACAAGGCCGTGCTCATGGTGGAATCGGAAGCGGAATGCCTGCCCGAGGACGTGATGCTGGGCGCGGTGATGTTCGGCCACGAACAGTTGCAGGCGGCCATCAAAGTCATCCGGGAACTCGCCAAGGAAGCCGGTAAACCCGCCTGGGACTGGAAACCGGCCGAGAAGGACAAGGGTTTGGCCGAGGCGCTGGCCGCCGAAGCCGAGAAGCCCCTGCGCGCGGCCTACCAGATCGCCGAAAAGCAGACCCGCTACGCACGTATCGAGGAGATCCGCGACGCCGCGCTGGCGAAATTTGCCGCCGGCGATGCGCCGCGATGGACGCAGAATCTCGTAGGCAACGCGTTCATGGACCTGGAAAAGAAAATCGTGCGCGGCCGCATCCTCGAAGGCCAGCCACGCATAGACGGTCGCGACACCAAGACCGTGCGCCCCATCACGGTAAAAGTAGGTGTGCTGCCGCGCACCCACGGTTCCGCATTGTTCACCCGCGGCGAAACCCAGGCGCTGGTGGTGACCACGCTCGGCACCGGTCGCGATGCGCAGATCATTGACGCCATCGAGGGCGAGTACAAGCAACCCTTCATGCTGCACTACAACTTCCCGCCGTATTCGGTCGGTGAAGTCGGGATGATGGGCTCACCCAAGCGCCGCGAGATCGGCCACGGCCGCCTCGCCAAGCGCGGCATCCAGGCGGTGATGCCGGATATGGCGACCTATCCGTACGTGATCCGCGTGGTTTCGGAAATCACCGAATCCAACGGCTCGAGTTCCATGGCGAGCGTCTGCGGCACCAGCCTGTCGCTCATGGACGCGGGCGTGCCGCTCAAGGCGCCCGTGGCCGGCGTGGCCATGGGCCTCATCAAGGAAGGCGGAAAGTTCGCCGTGCTCACCGATATCCTCGGCGACGAAGATCATCTGGGCGACATGGATTTCAAGGTGGCCGGCACCAGCGAGGGCATCACGGCGCTGCAAATGGACATCAAGATTGACGGCATCACCAAAGAGATCATGCAGCAGGCGCTCGCGCAGGCGCACGACGGCCGGCTGCACATTCTCGGCAAGATGAATGCCGTGATCGCCCAGCCGCGTGCCGAGCTGTCCGAATACGCGCCGCGCATCATCACCATCAAGATTCATCCGGACAAGATCCGCGATGTGATCGGCAAGGGCGGCGCGGTGATCCGTGCGCTAACCGAAGAAACCGGCACCACTATAGATATCGAGGACGACGGCACGGTGAAGATCGCCTCGGTGGACAAGGCCGCCGGCGAAAGAGCCAAGCACCGCATCGAGGAAATCACCGCCGATGTCGAGGTCGGTCACGTGTATCGCGGCAAGGTCGTCAAGCTCATGGACTTCGGCGCGTTCGTCACCATTTTGCCGGGGCGCGACGGCCTGGTGCACATCTCACAGATATCCGAGGAGCGCGTCGAGCGCGTGAGCGACAAGCTGCATGAGGGCGACCTCATCAACGTCAAGGTGCTGGAAGTGGACAAGCAGGGCCGCATCCGCCTCAGCATGAAGGCCGTAGACGCGGCCTGATTAAGGCTAGTGATTGGAAATAACGAGAGGGCCGCGAGGCCCTCTTTTAATTTCAGCCTCTTTTCCCCGGTCCGTTGTATTCAGTGTGGATGAATCAATTGCTGCCGCAGGGCTTGGAGTTGTTCCAGAGGCGTGGCGGCGGCGGGCATGCGTACCGGGGGAGCGCGGGGCGTGGCCCTAAAATTTGATACGGGGAGGGGCGAGCGCACCGACGGGAATGTCGCGGTGTCCGTTTCAGGGTGGCCGCCCCCACAGCGCCGCCGACGCCGAATTCGTCGGCGGAGCGCTCAATCCCGTACCGTTGATAGAGGCCAGCCTGCCTTGTAAAGGGGCTCGCGCGGTTGTCCTGGACTCAGGACGCTCCCCCATCGGCGCTCCGCGAGTCGCCCGCGGCACTGAGCTTCGCCCCCTCCTTTGGAAAAGGAGGGCCGGGGAGGATTTTCTCTCTCGTCCATCCGATCCATCCCGGCACTCCTACTGTCCTGACAGATTTGGCTGAAGCGCGCGCAGTCTTGGCGGGGCACTTGACGCACCAACCGAGCGAAGCGGCGATGCAGGCCGAAACCAATGAACGTGCTAAAGCTGCTGCGAAGTACGCCCGGCGTGGTGATTGAGATGATTGGCTTTGACCAGAATCACCTGCACATGGTGATAGACATACCGCCTCGGTACAGCATTGCGGCCGTAATGGGGCAGCTAAAAAGCCAATCGTCGTCACACGTGAGGAAGACATTTGGGTGGTTGAAGAAGGTGTACTGGAAAGTGACCATCGTGTGGTCGCCGGGCTACTTCGTCAGCAGCATAGGGATAGACGAGATGACAATCAATCGGTATGTCGAGCACCAAGGCCGTCAGGATTCAGGTCAGTTCCGAATGGAACTGTAACGGTAAGGACCCCGGTTTTAGCCGAGGGAATCTATGTCAACTAGACTTATTTTGCCTCAATGATAGGTGTCAGACAGGAAAGTAACGCACTTATAGATTTAAGAGCGGCTATACTCTAGGCGTGATGCGCTACCTGGCCGTGATCTGATCTTGCATTCTGGAATGGTCGTGCGACCCTTGCACGGTCCTGATAAACCTGACCAGAAGAATCTTCTGGGTTTTTTTATAGTGGAGAAAGCTCATGATCCACACTATCCGCCTTTTCCGTTACATTTTGCCCACGTTCATTGGCCTGTCACTTCCCATGATGGGCAGTGCTGCGAGTTGCCCTGTAGGTCAGGGCGCATACACAACCGCGCAGGCAATGGAAGGCAAGAATCTTTACATGGCCAACTGTGCCATGTGCCATAGCGCTGATCTGAAAGGAAACTCTGGACCTGCTCTCTACGGGCACGATTTCGAATCGTACCTCAATTTCTCGAAGATCTCGGCGCAGCAGCTATTGACTTTCATGAAATCGCAAATGCCGTACCAAGCTCCGGGGAGTCTGAAGCCAAATGAATACACAAAGATTTTCGCCTACATCCTGCATGTCAATGGCTATAAGAGTGGCGACAAAATATTGAGTTACGACAGCGTGGCGTGCATTTCGATGCTTCCCTATCCAGGAGTAGGCACCATGGTATCTACCGCCGCGGTGGGTGGGGCGCCCGCGGTGACTCCGACACATGTCAGTGGAATTCAGGCATCCGGATCAGAAACTGGTGGACAAAAAATCGAGATTCAGAGCAGCGTCATGGTTGACGTCAACGTCTCGCAGTCGATGCTGACTAACGCGGTTTTAGACAAGTCCAACTGGCTGGTAAGCGGCCGCACCTATGACAACCAGCGATTTTCTCCGCTGAACCAAATCAACATACACAATGTGGAGAATTTAAGGCCTGTAGCGATCGTGCAGACTGGCTATACCGCAAGTTTCGAGACCACTCCGCTGGTAGTCAATGGGATAATGTATGCGACCACTCCAATGGTCGACAAAAAACAGGCCTTGATCGCGCTCAACGCAGTCACCGGTGAAACTATCTGGAAATATGAGTATAGCAACGGCTTCAATCAGATCTGTTGTGGTCCGGTTAATCGGGGCGCGACGGCTGGAAACGGTGCGGTTTTTTTCCTAACCATCGATGACCATCTCGTCGCAGTCGATGCCAAGACCGGCAAACAAGACTGGATCACAGAAGTCTCCAACGCACAGGCTGGCTACTCCGAAACTATGGCGCCAACGTTTTACAACGGCATGGTCATCATCGGCAGTTCCGGTGGAGAATGGCCGATTGCTGGCTTCGTCGCTGCATACGACGCAAGCAACGGCAAGGAGCTATGGAAGTGGCACAGCACCGACAGCCCCTCTACGTGGTCGGGTGATTCGTGGAAATATGGTGGCGGCCCTATCTGGACAACGCCGGCTATTGACCCGAAGCTCCAACTGTTAATTTTCTCCGTCGGTAACCCTAACCCGGATCTCAACGGTGCGGGTCGCTTGGGCGACAATCTGTACACCGATTCAATCGTCGCGCTGCATGCCAAGACAGGTAAGCTGGCCTGGTATTATCAGGAAGTCCCCCACGACGTATGGGACTATGACGCGGCGAGCCCGGTTGTACTCTTCTATGCCATGGACCACGGCAAGCTTATACCCGCCGCTGGCGAGGCGGGCAAGACCGCGGTTTTCTACATTGTCAACCGCGAGACCGGCAAGCTAATTCGCAAGTCGGAGCCGTTCGATCAGCAGAAGAATATGTTCGCGCAACCAACTACCGAAGGTGTTCAGATGCTTCCGGGCGCCAACGGTGGTTCTGAATGGTCAACACCAGCCTACTCGCCACTAACCCGGATGGTCTATGTGCTCGGTATGAACCAACTCATGACCTTCACCACAGACAAGGATTCGCCACCGCCGATGCCGGGAATGATACGTCTTGGAAGCACGTTTAAGAACGTTCCGGGCGGACTTCAGGATGGAACTTTTACTGCAATTGACGTCAATACTGGCAAGATCGTTTGGAATCAACGCCTACCACAACCAATGATGGGTGGTGCGCTGGTGACCGCCGGCAACTTAGCGTTCACTGGTGAAGGCCAAGGATGGTTCGATGCCTTTGATGCTACGACTGGCAAAAAGTTGTGGAGGTTCAACCTTGGTGCTGGTGTCAATGCGCCTCCAATTGCTTATGAAGTCGCTGGCAAGGAGTATATTGCCGTTGCGGCCGGTGGTAATTTTCAGATGAGCTATCCCTACGGCGACACTATCGCGATCTTCGCGCTATCTAACTGGAAGTGACGATCCGTCACCTTTGCAACAAAATAGGGGTCAGGTTGAACTGCCCCTGATTTAACGGACACCCAGATAGGCACATCCTGCGTGAGGAAGTGTTTGAAGCAGCCCCGGTTTCATGGACAGAGGGTTAAGAGACGGTAGAAGTTTGCGTTTTCGGCCTATCTCGTGATCATTTTCTCGCGGACTATTTGCAGTCTGTAACACTCGCCAGAAACTGCGGCGGCCGATACGCGTGCGTGGCCCGTTCGAAGGCGTAGGTGATGCCGATCAGCTTGGGTTCGCTCCATTTGCCTGCGAAGAAGCTTATGCCGACCGGCAGGCAGTGGACAAAACCTGCGGGTACGGTGATGTCGGGATAGCCGGCCACCGCCGCCGGGGAGGAACTGCCGCCGGTCACGTGGTCGCCGTTGACCAGATCGGTGGTCCAGGCGGGGCCGGTAGTGGGCGCGAGCAGGGCATCCAGCTGGTATTTCTTCATGGCCGCATCAATGCCTTCGGGGCCGGACAGCCGCTTGTCCTTGGCAAGCGCGTCACGGTAAGCCTTGGTAGTCAACGGACCTTTGGCTTCCGCAGCGATGAATTCGTCCTGGCCAAACCACTGCATTTCCTGTGCGGCGTGGGCCTTGTCGAATGCAATCAGCTCCGCGAGATTGTGCACGGCCAGACCTTTGCGCGTGGCGAGGTAGGCATTGAGATCGTGCTTGAAATCATAGAGCAGCACGGTCTGTTCAGATTTGCCGTAATCGTCGAGATGCGGAATGACGACCGGATCAATCACGACGGTGCCCTGCGCTCGCAGTACCGCGACAGTATGGTCCAGGATCTGGTCGACGTTGGGGTCGTAACCGGCCAGCGCGCGCACCACGCCGATGCGCTTGCCTTTGAGTGCGCCTGCTGTCAAAAACCGGCTGTAGCCTTTGACGTGCGGATTGGCTTTCTTGGTATAGGGATCCCGCGGATCGCTGCCGGAAATGACCGTGAGCACCGCCGCGGCATCGGCCACGCTGCGCGCGATGGGCCCGGCGGTGTCCTGGTTGTGGCTGATGGGAATGATGCCGGCGCGGCTCACCAGCCCGAGACTCGGCTTGATGCCGACCACGCCGTTGACGGCGGAGGGGCAGACGATGGAGCCGTCGGTTTCGGTACCGATGGCGACGGTGGTGAAGCCGGCCGCTACCGCGGCCGCCGATCCCGAGCTGGAACCGCAGGCGTTGCGGTCAAGGATGTAGGGATTGTGGGTCAGGCCGCCTTCGCCGCTCCAGCCGCTGGTCGAGTGCTCGGAGCGGAAATTGGCCCATTCGCTGAGATTGGTCTTGCCGAGAATCACGGCACCCGCCTTGCGCAGTTTGGCGACCAGCGTGGCGTCCCGCGCTGCGGGCGCGCCCATCAGCGCGAGCGAACCCGCGGTGGTCAGCATGCGATCGCCGGTGTCAATGTTGTCTTTCAGCAGGATGGGTATGCCATAGAGCGGCTGGCTGCGCGCCAGACTCCTCGGCTCTGCGTCCAGTTGGCGTGCGATCTCGAGCGCGTCGGGGTTGACCTCGATGACCGAATTCACGTGCGGGCCGGCCTGATCGAGCTTGGCGATGCGATCCAGAAAATACTGGGTCAGCTCCTGTACATTGATAGAGCCGTCAAACAGCCGCTGATGCAGTTCGGCGATGGAGGCCTGATCGAGTGGCACGGCAGGCACTAAGGTTTGCGCAGGGCTGCCAGCCCATGACCCCGATGAAGTTGCGCACAGCGCCAGGAACAGCACCAGTGAAAGCGTACGAGTGCAATGCAATCCCATAAATCCTCCCATGACGCTCAAGCGTGGGGCAGAGTCTGGATCAAATGCCGGCTGATGCGTTCCGCCAGCCACATGTTGGGCCGCAGCAGCGATCCGTTCACGAAACCCACGTGGCCGCCCTTGTGGCTAAGTTCGAGCGTCACCGCGGGCGAAAGTTCCGGTTCGCTGGGCACTGAAGCCGGCGTCATCAAGGGATCGTCGCTGGAATGCAGGACCAGCGTCGGTACCGTGATGTTCTTCAGATACTGACGGCTGCTGCAGGTGGCGTAATAATCATCCGCATCGCGGAAGCCGTGCAGTGGTGCGGTCAGCGCGTTGTCGAAAGCCCTGAAACTGCGCAGCGTGCGTACCTTGGGGAGCGGGAACGGCGCCTTGACCAGCTTGAATTTACGTGCCGTCGAACGCCGCATCCTGCCGAGAAGGCTCCATTTGTAGATTCGCGAGACGCCGTGCTCAACGGTATTGGAAGCCTCGGTGAGATCGAAGGGCACCGATATGGCGACCGCCGTGAGCAGGCGGCCGCTGTGCGGAGTTTCACCGAGCCATTTGAGGAGCACACTGCCGCCTAGCGAATAGCCTACCGCCGCGAGGGGCGTGGCGGGTTCGCGCTGTTTGAGCAGGCGGGTGAAATATTCCAGATCCTGGGTGAATCCCGAGTGGTAACCGATGGGTAGCCGGTTGGGTTGGCCGCTGCAGCCGCGGAAGTTCAGCAGCGCTCCGCGCCAGCCGAGGCACCGGATGCGACGCATGATGCGTGCGGCATAATGCGACTTGATCGATCCTTCCAGACCGTGCAGCACGATGACGATGGGGCCGCTACCGCCCAGCGTCCAGTCCACGTCGATGAAATCGCCGTCCGACAGCTCCAGGCGCTCGCGCCGCAGCGGCGGGCGTGCACCGGGGTACACGATATTGGGGAAAATGGTCTGCAGGTGACGGTTGCGGAGCAGGTGGCTGGGTTTGAATGCGCTGGGAATGACTTTTCCACTGCCATTGTGTTGCGCGATTTCTGGCCTTAATTCTGCGCTTAATGTCATGCCTTTATTCATTATTATCAATATCTTATGTATTATTATTCATGTGCTTTCTGGTGCTATTTCGTGGCTCAATATACCGCGCAACCGGTTGGGCTGCCAATTCCTGATGGCCCATGCCGCAAGTTCACTCGGCGGGGCGCCCCTCAGATCTTTCACCGGAGCCTGGCGCAGGAATTCCAGCACCCTGAAGATATTTGCGCCGGGCCGAGCGTCATTCAGGGGTTGGGCGCCGGTTTGCTTGCTCAGTTTCTCGCCAGCCGCAGTCAGCGCCACGGGCAGATGCATATAAGAAGGTGTCGGCAAGCGCAACCGGCGCTGTAGCCACATCTGCCGGGGCGTGGACAGCAAGAGGTCGACGCCGCGCACCACGTGGGAGATCTCCTGAAAGGCATCGTCCACCACCACCGCCAATTGATACGCAAAGCAACCGTCGGCGCGGCGAATCACGAAATCACCGATTTCCCGGGCCAGCGACTGGTGCACGACTCCCTGCAGGCGATCCTCGAAGGACAGCGTCTCACCGTCGGGCACGCGGATACGAAGTGCGCGTGCCGGTTTGCCGGCGGGTACGCCCTGGCGGCAGGTTCCTGGGTAGATCGGTCCTTCCAGGCCGCGCACCCCACTGTCCGCAATTTCCCGCCGGCTGCAGGCACAGGGATATGCCCAGCCCTCGGTCTGAAGTTTGGCGGCGGCAGCCTTATATTCAGCCAGCCGCGCATGCTGATACAGCACCTGCCCGTCCCAATGCAGCCCATGGATTTCCAGGCTGCGCAGGATATTGTCAGCGGCGCCAATTTGCTCCCGGGGCGGGTCCAGATCCTCAACGCGCAGCAGCCACCGACCGCCGTGAGCACGCGCGTCGAGAAAACTCCCGAGCGCGGCCACCAGCGAGCCGAAATGCAGCGGTCCGGTGGGCGAGGGTGCAAATCGGCCGATGTAAGGTGAGGAGTGAGGCGTGAGGGGTGAGGAGTTCAAAAGAGCTGATGAGCGAGGTGTTGGGGGTGAGGAGTTAAGAAAGAACAGCCCGCAAGTTTGGCGCCGGGACACGTGCCAATCGGGTGAAACTGAGATTCAACGTGCGTCGTGGAATGGAATAATCGGTAAACAAATGAATTTATGCCTTCCTCTTACCCCTCCCTCCTCACTCCCTCAGCCCTCACCCCTCACATCTTCTCAGCCCGTCATCTGCTTTTCGCGGATTTCGTCCAGGGTCTTGCAGTCTATGCACTGGGTGGCGGTGGGGCGCGCTTCCAGCCTGCGGATGCCGATTTCCACTCCGCAGGAATCGCAATACCCATACTCGCCGGCTTCCACCGCGGCCAGTGCCTCGTCGATTTTCTTGATGAGCTTGCGTTCGCGGTCGCGGGTGCGCAACTCCAGACTGAATTCGGACTCCTGGGTGGCGCGATCATTCGGGTCCGGGAAGTTGGCTGCCTCGTTCTGCATGTGGTGCACGGTGCGGTCTACTTCTTCCATCAGCTCGCGTTTCCAGCCCAGCAGAATGTTGCGGAAATGCATCCGCTGGTTTTCATTCATGTAGGGCTCGCCCTTCTTGAGCGGATAGGGCGTGAATCCCATAAAGCCGTCGGCCGCGGAGCGGCGGCGATGCGAGCGGGCAGCGGGTTTGGCGGTGACTTTCTTGAGGCTGGCCTTGGATACGGCCTTGCCGGCTGGCTTTCTTGCAGCTTTGGATGAAATCGCGGCTTTGGTCCTGGCCGGCATGCAAAACTCCCGTTGACCCTGAGATAAAGCGGCGCAGTTTATACCGGATTGCGCCGTGCGAGGCAAGTTGCATCCGGCGAAAAATCGCCCGGCCGCATTCGGCTTGCGACCCGCTTCAGGAGTTCGGCGCCGGTGATTCTGTCCATAAAACCGTGGCGCCGGCGACTGCCGCGGGCATGATGATGAAATTCACCACCGGCACCATGGTGCACAGCGCTGCGGCCGCACCGAAGCCGAACATGCGCGCACGCTTTTGCCTGAACAAGCGCCGTTGTTCGATAAACGTTACGCCCCGGTTGCTGAGCGGGAAATCCGAATACACGATGGCCAGAGTCCAGGCGGTGAACACAAACCACAGCAGGGGCGTGAGTGCGCCGAACAGCGGCACAAAGAGCAACACCAGTCCCACCACCGCAATCAGGAGCATGCGCCACACGAGATATAGGAGCCGCTGGAGCTGGCTGCGCAGCCCCACGACGATGTCCATGACGAGACTGCGGCCGGTCTCGGGGCGGCGACCGGTAATCATGGCCTCGATGCGCATGGCCAGGAAAATATCCAGGGGTGCGGCAATGAGGGTGGCGAGCAACGAGAAGGCATAAAACAGCACCACGGCCGCGGCCAGTGCAAACACTACCCACAGCACTGCAGTGAGCCACGCCAGCCAGTGCGGCAGACCCGAAATCCAGTGAACCAACCAGGCGTCAAAATAGCGCGCACCGAGGGCAATGGCCGCGGCGAACAGCAGCAGGTTGATGAGCAGCGGCAGGATTACATAGCGCCGCACACCGGGGCGGGTCAGCCAGGTGAAACCCTGAAACAGGCAGCGCGCGCCGTGGGCGAATTCCTCGAACACGGCGCCGTCAGGGCAGGGCCACAGGCGCCGGGCACTGCCAGCCGGGCTGGCGGTGCTCCGCGACCACCGTGGTGTACAGGCCGCCACGCACGTTGAATTGTGCCGTAAGGCGCATGAAACGAGGGCTCAGCATCGCAACCAAATCGCCGAGAATACGGTTGGCGACGTCCTCGTGAAACGCGCCCTGATCGCGGTAACTCCAAATGTAGAGTTTCAGCGCCTTGAGCTCCACGCAAGCCTGCCCGGGCACGTATTCCAGCAGCAACTCGGCAAAATCCGGCTGGCCGGTGCGCGGGCACAGGCAGGTGAATTCAGGGATGCGGATACGGATCGTGTAGTCGCGCTCCGGATGCGGATTGGCAAAAGTCTCGAGATTTTTGCTGGGTGCGGCGGGCATGTCGGCTACTGCGTTTTCAGGCGCCAATACTTTACACTACGCGGCCAGGATCGGCAGCGCGCGCGGCGGCACCATTCAGCATGCGGCTCAGCAAAATAAAACTGTCGGGTTTCAAATCCTTCGTGGACCCGACCATCATCCACCTGCCCAGCAACCTGGTGGGCATAGTCGGCCCCAACGGCTGCGGCAAGACCAACATCATCGATGCCGTACGCTGGGTCATGGGCGAACTCTCCGCCAAACAGCTGCGCGGCGACTCCATGGCGGACGTGATTTTCAACGGCTCCAGTGCCCGTAAGCCGGTAAGCGCGGCGTCCATCGAATTGCTGTTCGACAACTCCGACGGCGCCATCGGCGGCCAGTTCGCCAACTACGCGGAGATCTCTGTGCGGCGCGAGGTGGTGCGCGACGGCACCTCCAACTATTTTCTCAACAACACACGCTGCCGCCGCCGCGACGTCACCGACCTGTTCCTGGGCACCGGGCTCGGGCCGCGCAGCTATGCCATCATCGAGCAGGGCACGATCACGCGCCTGGTGGAATCCAAGCCGGAGGAACTGCGCGTGTTTCTGGAAGAGGCGGCCGGGATTTCCCGCTACAAGGAAAGGCGCCGCGAGACCGAGAGCCGCATGCACGCGACGCGCGAGAACATCGAACGCCTGAACGACGTGCTGGACGAGGTCAGCAAGCAGATCGAGCACCTGCACCGGCAGGCGCGGGCCGCCGAACGTTATAAATCCCTGAACGAGGACAAGCGCCGCCTGGAGGCCGAACTCAAGGTGCTGCACTGGCGCGAGTTGGACGAGCAAGTAGGCGGCCAGGAAGGCATTATCCGTGAACATGAAACCCGCCTGGAGGCCGCGATTGCCGAACAGCGCGGCATCGAGAGCGGGCTGGAGAAGGCCCGGGAGCAGCACACCCAAGCCGGCGACGGCCTGACCCGGGTGCAGGCGCGTTCCTACGAGTTGGCGACTGCCACCGCCAGGCTGGAACAGTCGTTGCAGCACCTGCGCGAGGCCCGCAGTCAGCACGAGCAGGATCTCGACGGTCTGCAAGCCAGCCGTCAGGAAATTGAAGGTCATATAGACCGTGACCGCGAACAGATCGCGCGTGCGGATGCCGCGCTGGCGTCGTTCGAGCCGGCGCGCGATCAGGCATTGGCCGGGGAACGGTGCTCCACGCAGTCGTTGGCAGAGGCCGAGCGTGCGCTGCAGCTGTGGCAGGAACGTTGGGAAGCGTTCAACCGTGAGGCCGGCGACAAGGCGCAGGCCGCGGAAGTCGCGCGCACGCGCATCCAGCACCTCGAGCGCCAGCACGCTCAGGGCCTGCAGCGGCGCGACAAATTGGAGGGCGAACGCACCGGACTGTCCGCGGATGCAGGCCAAGCGGGCATCGAGGAACTGGATGAAGCCATCCAGCAGGCGGAAGCCACGCGCACGCGCCTGCAAACCGAACTCGAACAGGCGACCCGCGAGCTCGACGGGTTGCGGGAAAGCGACCAGCAGCTCAGCACCGAACTGCATGCCCTGCGCACTCAGCTCGAAGATCGCCGTGGGCGCCTCGCCGCGCTCGACGCGCTGCAACAGGCGGCGCTCGGCAAGAGCCGCGCCCAGGTTTCCGATTGGCTCAGGCAGCGCAAACTCGATGGACAACCGCGCCTGGCGGAGCTCATCAATGTGGCGCCCGGCTGGGAGCGGGCGGTGGAAACCGTGCTCGGCTACCACCTGGAAGCAATATGCGTGGAGCAGTTTGCGGACGACGCCGCGAAACTGGCCAGCCTCACCGGAGGCTCGCTCTCATTTGTGGAAAAGGCCGGCAAGGCCGGCTCCGGCGATCGCGACAGCCTGCTCGGCAAAGTCGAAGGTCCGCTCGATCTGAGCGATTGGCTGGGGAGCGTGCGCACGGCGGAGAACCTTGAGGCCGCGCTCGTGATGCGCGCCAGACTGTCCGCGCGCGAATCGGTCATTACGCGCGACGGTCTCTGGCTCGGGCGCCACTGGTTGCGGGTCATTCGCGGCGAGGATGAACGCGCGGGTGTGCTGGCACGCGCCCAGGAACTCAAGCAGCACCAGACGCAGCTCGCCAACATCGAACGCGAAGTGACCGGTAAGGCTGCGCGCCAGGAAAGCGCGCGCCGCCGCATGCGGGAACTCGAGGCGCAGCGCGAGGAGCTGCAGGACAGCCTCAATCAAGCCGCCGGCGAGCAGGCGGACCTGCGCGCACAACACCAGGGCGCCAGGGAACGGTTGCAGCATCTGGAACAGCGCACTGTGCAACTGGATGTCGAACTCGCCGATTTGAACCGGCAACTGGAAACGGTTGCAGCCGAATTGCAGGCTGCGCGCACCGACTTGCACGCGGCACAGGACGGGGTGCAGGCGCTGGAGTCGCAGCGCACACCACTGCAGACCGAACGCGATGCACTGCGCCGCCGCACCGAGGAAGCACGCGCGCGCGCCCTGCAGGATGCCGAAACCCGGCATGGCCTGGCGCTCAAGTTCGAGGCGCAGCGCTCCACGCGTGATTCCACGCGCCAGAATCTGGAGCGCATGCAGGCACAGCTTGCGCAGATGGATACGCGCGCCACGGCATTACGGCAAGCCATCCAGGATGCAGCCGCGCCCGCGGGTCAGCAGGAGAGCGAACTGCAAAGCCTGCTGCGGCGGCGTACGGACATGGATAGTGAACTGGCCGCGGCGCGTGCTCAGGTTGAGTCCATGGCCGACCAGGTGCGCAAACTCGAACAGCTGCGCCAGGTAAGTGAGCATCGCGCCGAGGAACTGCGCGAACAGCTGCAGCAATTGCAGCTCGGTATCCAGGAAGCGCGCGTGCGCCGCAGCACACTGGAGGAACAGTTGCGTGCCGACGGCTATGAGCTCGCGCCGCTGCTGTCCGGTCTGGCTGGCGGTGCGGGCATTGCGGATTGGACCGAAAAGCTGGCCGCGGCCAATCAACGCATCGAACGCCTCGGCCCGATCAATCTGGCGGCAATCCAGGAATACAGCGAGCAGGCGCAGCGCAAGCAATACCTGGACTCACAACTCACGGATTTGAACCAGGCACTGGAAACGCTGCAGGCGGCGATCCGCAAAATCGATCGTGAGACCCGCACACGCTTCCAGGAAACCTTCGACAAGGTGAATACCGGATTGCAGAGCAGTTTTCCGAAACTGTTCGGCGGCGGCCATGCCTATCTGGAGCTGACCGGTGAGGAGCTGCTGGACGCGGGCGTGACCGTCATGGCGCGCCCGCCCGGCAAGCGCAACAGCACCATTCACCTGTTGTCCGGCGGCGAGAAGGCGCTCACCGCCGTGGCGCTGGTATTCGCCATTTTCGAATTGAATCCGGCGCCGTTCTGTCTGCTCGACGAAGTGGACGCGCCGCTGGACGAGGCCAACATCGGCCGTTTTGGCGATCTGGTGCGCGGCATGTCCGATCGCGTGCAATTCGTGTTCATTACGCACAACAAGACGACCATGGAGATGGCCAATCAGCTCATCGGCGTGACCATGAGCGAGCCGGGGGTATCGCGGCTCGTGGACGTGGACGTGGACGAAGCGGTGCGCATCGCGGCCATGTAAGATGTGGCAACTGCGGCTGATCATTCTGCTCATCGGTGTGGTATTCATCGTGCTGGTCTATCTGTTGTCGCGCCAGCGCCGGCAGCGCCGTGCGGAGCTGGCGCGCACGGAACCCAGCCTGGATGAGGGTGCGACGCTGGCGACCGCGGAGGAAACCTTGACGCCTCATCCCGCGCCAATGCCAAAGCCGCCCGGCGGCACACCGGAACCGGGGGCTCGCCAACTGATTCTCGCGCTGCATGTGATGGGTGCGGAACCCGACGGATTCGACGGCGCGCACGTCCTCAAGGCACTGCAAGTCAACGGCTTGCACTACGGCCAGTATCAGGTGTTTCACCGCGTCACCGAGGACCTGCAACAAACCCCGGTGTTCAGCGTGGCGAGCCTGGTGGAGCCCGGAGTGTTGCTGCCGGAACGCCTGTCCCACCAGCGACTGCCCGGGCTGACGCTGTTTCTCGTGCTGCCCGGCCCGCAGGACGGTGTGGCAGCCTGCGCCGACATGCTGGCCACGGCGCGCAACCTGGCGCGGGTGCTGGGTGGAACGGTGCTGGACGAGCGGCGCCAGCCGCTGACTCCGGAATCGGCGCAGCAGATCCGCCAGCGCATCCTGGATTTCCAGCAGCACCCGTCATTTCCGGACTGAGCCGCAGGCCGCGGCATGCGCATCGTGTTGAGACTTGCGGCATGAGCGACCGGCAGGGCGCCGAACAGAGGCTGCGCAGCCTGCGCGACGCGCTGCATCGTCACAATTACCTGTATTACGTGCTGGACGCGCCGGAAATTCCCGACAGCGAATACGACAAGCTGTTCCGCGAACTGCTGGAACTGGAGCGTGCATTTCCCGATCTGCGCACGCCGGATTCACCGAGCCAGCGCGTGGGCGCAGCCCCGCTCAAGGAATTCGGCGAAGTACGCCACGTAGTGCCGATGCTGTCGCTGGATAACGCCTTCAGTGACGACGAAGTGCGTGCGTTCGACGCGCGCGTGCGCGAACGTCTGGGAGACGATGGGCCGGTCGCCTACGCGGCCGAACCCAAGCTCGATGGCCTGGCGATCAGCCTGACTTACGAGCATGGAGTGCTCAGCCGCGGCGCCACGCGCGGCGACGGCAGCGTGGGCGAGGACGTCACGCCGAACGTGCGCACCATCGCGTCGATTCCACTGCGCCTGCAAGGCCGCGGTTACCCCGCGGCACTGGAAGTGCGCGGCGAAATCTACATGCCGAAGCAGGCGTTCGAGGAACTCAACTGCCGCCAACTGGAACGCGGTGAAAAAATCTTTGCCAACCCGCGCAATGCCGCGGCTGGCGGTCTGCGGCAACTGGATTCGCGCGTCACTGCCGCGCGCAATCTGGAATTTTTTGCCTATGCCTGGGGCGAAGTACGCGACGGCGCATGGCTGGATACCCACAGCCGGGTATTGGCACGCTGGCGCGACTGGGGGCTGCGCACCAATCCCGAGAACCGCGTGGTGCACGGCGTGCAGGGTTGCCTGGAGTATTTCCACACTCTGGCCGACAAGCGTGCCAGTCTGCCGTATCAGATTGACGGCGTGGTCTACAAGGTTGACCGGCTCGACTGGCAGCAGCGTCTCGGATTCGTGGCGCACGCACCGCGCTGGGCGGTGGCGCACAAGTTTCCCGCCGAGGAAGCCACGACCTTACTCAAGGCGGTGGAGTTCCAGGTAGGCCGCACCGGCGCGCTGACGCCCGTGGCACGGCTGGAACCGGTATTCGTGGGCGGCGCCACCGTGAGCAATGCCACGTTGCACAACATGGACGAGGTGCTGCGCAAGGATGTGCGCGTCGGCGACACCGTAATCGTGCGCCGCGCCGGCGACGTGATTCCAGAGATCGTGGGTGTGGTGCTGAGCGAGCGTCCCGCGGGCACGCAGCCAATAAAGGTACCCGCGAGGTGTCCGGTGTGCGGCGCACACGTGGAACGCGAAACCCGCGAGCGCACCAGGCAGGGCAAGACCGTCATCGAGGAGCTGGCGGCGTGGCGCTGCACCGGCCGCCTGGCATGTCCTGCGCAGTTGGCACAGGCCATTCTGCATTTCGCGGGCCGGCGCGCGCTCGATATCGAGGGCCTGGGCGAAAAACTGGTGGAACAGCTGATTGCGGAAAAATTGCTGCATTCGCCGGCCGACATCTACGCGCTGCAGCATGCGCAACTGGCCAGATTGGAGCGCATGGGCGACAAGTCGGCGGAGAATCTGCTCACCGCGATTGCCAGGAGCAAAACCACCACGCTGGCGCGCTTTTTGTATGCGCTCGGCATACCCGAAGTGGGAGAGGTGACGGCGCAGACTCTGGCAGACCACTTCGGCAGTCTCGATGCTTTGCAGCATGCAGCGCTGCAATATGCGAGCAGTCTCAAGCAGGCCCGTGCCGGCACAGACCGTACGCTCACCAAAAACCTGGCTAATAACGAGTTGCGCAAGGTTCCGGATATCGGTCCGGAAGCGGCCGCCAGTTTGGCTCAGTTCTTTGGCGAACCGCATAATCAGTCGGTCATTCGGGCGCTGCGCGCGGCCGGAGTGCATTGGCCGGAAGGCTCTGGGCGCCGCGCGGAAGCAGGGCGCCTGCAGGGCAAGAGTTTCGTATTGACTGGCACACTGGCAGGCATAAGCCGTGAGCAGGCCACGGAACGCATCCGGGCGCTGGGCGGCAAGGTCGCGGGCAGCGTTTCGCGCAAGACCGATTACCTGGTCGTGGGCACGGAGCCGGGCTCCAAGCTGGCCGAAGCGCGCAGGCTCGGGGTGCGCGAGTTGAGTGAAGCTCAACTCCGGGATCTGCTCGATTCCTGATGCCGGATGCGTGACCTGGATATAGAATGATCCCCGCAATTTTGCGCGGTGAAGTTATCGGAGATTGAAAGTGCGCGCGGGCGCGAACATTCCATTGCTGATAGTGGCACTGCTGTTGGCGTCATGCACCGCCATCCTCACGCCCATGTATGGCGTGCGCGAGGGACAACTGGCGCCCTGTCCGTCCAACCGCGATTGCGTGTCGTCCGGCGACACCGATCCCGCCTTGCACATCGCGCCGCTGACGTATACGAGCACCCGCGCCCAGGCGAGCGCCGACCTGCTGCAAGCCATCAATGCAGTGGGCCAGGCACGCATCGTGTCCAACCACCGTAACTATCTGCGTGTCGAATATCCCATCAGCAATCCCGCGGAGCGCGCCGCGCAGTATTACTATCAGCCCGCGAATGCGGTAGATGACGTAGAGTTTTACCTGGTGCCGGAACGCCGCGTGATTGAACTCCGTTCCATCGCTCAGCTCGGCTTGTTCGACGTGGGCGCCAATCGCGCGCGACTGGAACAGATACGCGCGGCATTCGAAAAACTCCAGCAACAGCACTGATCGCCCGGCGCACAAATGAAACGGCCAGCTTGCGCTGGCCGTTTCCATCTGCTTGATGCCAAGCGCCTGAGATCAGTGCTTGGTTCCCGCGGCAGGTGCGCGCGTCGCGCTCGGTGCCGGAGCATTGCTGGCTGCGCTGGTCGTAGTCACGACGACCTTGGCATCCTGACGCAATTTGTTCACGTAGGCCTCGACTTCCTGGCCTTCGAGGCCGTTGGTGAGCTGATCGCGCACGGAATCCAGGCTCGGCGGCGGCATGCTGCGGGTGTCCTCCAGCTGGATCACGTGCCAACCGTACTGGGTGTGCACCGGCTCCCGGGTGTATTCACCCTTCTTGAGCTTGGCAACCGCGGCGGAGAATGCCGGTACCATTTGATCCGGACTGAACCAGCCGAGCTCGCCGCCCTGTTTGCCACTGGCGTCCGTGGAATATTTCTTCGCGAGCGTGGCGAAGTTGGCGCCGTGGTTCAACTGGTTGACGATGTCCTTGGCCTGCTGCTCGCTGGCTACCAGGATGTGGCGTGCGCGGTACTCGGTACCGGGCATGGACTTGGTGCGCGCCGCGTATTCCGACTTGATCTGATCTTCGGTGACCGGATGCTGGGTCAGGTACTGCTGCACGAGTTGCTGGGCAAGCAGGCCGGTGCGCTGGATCTTCAGATCCGCTGCCACGGTCGCCTGTTTCTCCAGGCCGGATTTCTGTGCGGCCTGCGCCAGTACCTGCATGTCGATCAGGCGGTTGAGCACCAACTGGTGGCGCTGGGCGTCGAGTTGCGGCTCCTGGCCGCCCGCCAGGCTGCGCACGTAGGCGCGGAACATGTCGTTGGTGATCGGCACGCCGTTGACGGTGGCCAGCACCGTGGAAGTGTCCGCCGAATTCTGCTGGCCGCCACAGGCGGCCAATATCACGACGGCGGCAATCAATGTCAGGGAACGAAGTGCAATACGCATGGAGAGTCCTCGTGGGTGAAAAACATCAATGAGATTCGTCGGGCGCGAACGCCTGAATGCTGAGTGCGTGAATATCGGCCTGCTGCAGATTGCCGAGCGCCGCGTAAATCATGCGGTGGCGCTGCAGGCGGTCCTTGCCGGCAAATGCGGCGGCCACGATGCGCATGGAATAGTGGCCGCGACCGGCATGCGCATGACCTGCATGCTGTGCGCCCTCATCGCGGATTTCCAGCTGCGAGGGCCGGAATTCAGCCTGCACGTGCGTGTGCAGATAATGCATGCGCGGGTCCAGAGGCGCGGTATCCACGGCGGTGCTCACGGCAGGGTCTTGAGAAACGGTTTGACGGCAACCTTGGCGTAAACGCCGGCCGCCACATACGGATCGGTGTCCGCCCAGGCTTGCGCCTCGCCGAGCGAGGCAAAATCGGCGATCACCAGACTGCCGGAATAACCCGCCGGACCTGGCGCGGGCGCGTCAATGGCCGGATGCGGCCCGGCGACCAGCAGCCGGCCCTGTTGCTTGAGCGTCTCGAGTCGCTGCACATGCGCAGATCGAGCCGGACCGCGCCGCGCGAGGCTGCCGTTTACGTCCTCCGAAAGGATCGCGTACCACATCAGGAAGCCTTCTGTACCTGCACGTGGCGACTCATGTACAGCGCTTGCGCAATCACGAAAACCAGCGTCGCGCCCATGGACCACCATACCTTGAAATTTACCCAGGCAGCGGTGTCGTAATGATAAATGACGTAAACATTGACGCTGCCGAGCACTATGAAAAAAGCCGCCCACAGCAGATTCAGCCGGCGCCAGATTCCGGCCGGCACGCGTATCTGTGCCCCGAGCATGCGCTCGATCAGGGTCTGGCGCATGAATTGCGTCACCAGAAATACCACGCCGAACAGCCATTCGACGATGGAGAATTTCCATTTGATGAACACGGCATCGTGAAACACCAGGGTCACAGAGCCCAGCACCAGCGCCAGAATCGTGACCGCGAGTGGCAGCGCTTCGAATTTGCGGCTGTGCCACCAGGAGATCGCCAGCACCAGCACGCTGCCGGCCATGAGCACGCCGGTGGCGAAGAAAATGCCTTTCCACAGGTAGCTTGCAAAGAACGCAGCGAGCAGCAGGAATTCCAGTACGGCGGACATACGGCGTTGCACGGCCAAGGTTCGATATCATAACGCATTCGCACGCCGGGCTGCCGCCGGACGTCTGCATGGACCGGGGAACATGAGCCAGTTTTTCAGCATCCATCCACAGACGCCGCAACTGCGGCTTGTGCGCCGCAGCGTGGCAATTCTCAAGGCCGGAGGGGTCATCATCTATCCCACCGATTCCTGCTACGCCCTGGGTTGCATGCTGGGCGACAAAACCGCCATGCAGCGTATCCGCAACATTCGCGGCGCCGGTCCGGGACACAACTTTACCTTGGTGTGCCGGGACCTGTCCGAAATCGCCACCTACGCGCGCGTGGACAATCCCACCTTCCGCCTGCTCAAGGCGCACACGCCCGGCCCCTATACCTTTATTCTTCCCGCCACGCACGAGGTGCCGAGGCGCCTGCAACATCCGAAGCGCAAGACCATCGGCATCCGCGTGCCCGCGCATCCGATTACCCAGGCGATACTCACCGAGCTGCGCGAACCGATCATGAGTTCCACGCTGATGCTGCCGGGCGAAGCCCAGCCGCTCACCGATCCGCAGGACATGCGCACGCGGCTCGAGCATGCCGTGGATCTGGTGATTGACGGCGGGCCCTGCGGTTTCGAACCCACCACGGTGGTGGATATGTCCGGAGATGCACCGGTGGTGGTGCGCATCGGGCGCGGCAACCCGGTGCCGTTCAGTCGTTTGCATTGAAGCCCGGGCGGTGCCGCGAACGGACTCTGTATAATGTGTCGATGGGTCAGTTCAACCTCATCCAGCTCATCATCATCTGGGCCCCGCCGGTATTGTTTGCCATCACGCTGCACGAAGTGGCGCACGGCTGGGTGGCGCGCCGTCTGGGGGACCCGACCGCCATGATGCTGGGGCGGCTGACGGTCAATCCGCTCAAACACATTGATCCGATCGGAACCGTGATTGCGCCGGCCGTGCTGCTGCTGTTGCACTCGCCCTTCATCCTCGGCTGGGCCAAGCCGGTGCCGATCTCGCCGCGCAATTTCAAGAATCCGCGCCGCGACATGGCCATCGTGGCGGTGGCCGGGCCGGTGGCCAACCTGATCATGGCGGTGATCTGGGCATTGATTTCCCACGCCGCGGCCTTGTTGGTACCCGCGCTGCCCTGGATCTCGCCACTGGCCTACATGGGCGTGGCCGGTGTGCTCATCAACGTGGCGCTGTTCATATTCAACCTCATTCCCATACCGCCGCTCGACGGCGGGCGGGTGCTGGTGGGCATTCTGCCGCGCAATCTGGCCAACAAGGTGGACAGCATCGAACGCTTCGGGCCTTTCATTCCCCTGGCCGTGCTCATGTTGCTGCTGTTCGTATTCCCCAGGCTGCTGTCCTCGGTTCTGGGCCCGCCCATCGCCTGGCTGTCGCAGCTGTTGCTGGGCGCATAGCGGAACAGGGGTTGACGCATGGCTACCACGGGTGCTGACAACTTGCGTGTGCTGTCCGGCATGCGGCCCACGGGGCGCATGCACCTTGGTCATTTGCACGGCGTGCTCAACAACTGGCTCAAGCTGCAGCATGAGTACGAGTGTTTTTTCTTCGTGGCCGACTGGCACGCGCTTACCACGCATTACGAACAGGCGCGCGAAATTGAACCCGCGATGTGGGAAATGCTGGTGGACTGGCTGGCCGTGGGTGTGGATCCCGGCAAGGCACGTATCTTCATCCAGTCGCATGTTCCCGAACACGCGGAGCTGCAGCTGCTGCTTTCCATGGTGACGCCGCTTGGCTGGCTGGAGCGTGTGCCCACCTATAAGGAGCAGCTTGAGCAGATCCGGGACCGCGACCTTTCGACTTACGGCTTCCTCGGCTATCCGGTGCTGCAGGCGGCCGATATATTGATCTACAAGGCCGGCTGGGTGCCGGTGGGCGAGGATCAGGTGCCGCATGTCGAGCTGACGCGCGAGATTGCACGACGATTCAATTTCACCTACGGCCGCGAGCCGGATTTCGAAGTCAGGGTGGAAAGTGCGATCAAAAAGCTCGGCAAACGCAATGCCAAGCTGTACCGCGAGCTGCGCAAGCAATATCAGGAACAGGGAGATCAGGAGGCCCTGCAAACCGCGCATGCGCTCATCGCCGAAAACCAGAACCTGCCGCTCGGCGACCGTGAGCGGCTGTTGGGATTTCTCGAAGGCCTGGGGCGCGTGATTCTTGCCGAGCCGAAGCCGTTGCTGACCGCGGCGGCACGCATGCCGGGGCTGGACGGCCGCAAGATGTCGAAATCCTATGCCAATACCATCAGCCTGCGCGAAGACCCTGCGGACATCGAGCACAAGATCCGCACCATGCCGACCGATCCCGCACGCGTGCGTCGCAGCGACCCCGGCAATCCGGAGAAATGTCCGGTGTGGGAGTTTCACAAGATCTATTCCGATCAGGCAACACGCGACTGGGTATGGAAGGGCTGCACCACGGCCGGCATCGGCTGCCTGGAATGCAAACAACCGGTGATCGAGTCGGTGCTCAAGGAACTCAAGCCGATCCGCGAACGTGCGGCCGAGATCGAGGCCAATCCGGAGATGCTGCGCAGCGTCGTGAGCCAGGGCAGCGACGCGGCGCGCGGCGTGGCGCGTGACACCCTGGATGAAGTGCGTCAGGCCATGGGCCTGAAGTACCGGTGAGATCGCCGATGCAACCGCCTTTGAATCCCGGCGAATCCGCCGAGCCTGTACCGCAGCAGGCGGAAATGCCGTTCGCCATCGTCCAGGGTGAACCGGTCACCAGCCTGCCGCGCGATCTCTACATTCCGCCGGATGCGCTCGAGGTGTTTCTCGAGGCCTTCGAGGGTCCGCTGGATCTGCTGCTGTACCTGATCCGCCGGCAGAATCTCGACATCCTCAATATCCCGATTGCCGAGATCACGCGCCAGTACATGGAATACATAGATCTGATGAAGGAGCTGCGTCTGGAGCTCGCGGCCGAGTATCTGGTAATGGCCGCGATGCTCGCCGAGATCAAATCCCGCATGCTGCTGCCGCGCCCGCCGCTCGCCGAAGGCGAAGAGCAGGACCCGCGCGCCGAACTGATACGCCGGCTGCAGGAGTACGAACGTTACAAGCAGGCGGCCGAGGATCTGGACGCGCTGCCGCGCGTGGGCCGGGACGTGCATCCGGCCGCCGCGGAAATGGGCGGGCACAAAGTGGTGCGCCTGGTACCGGATGTCAACATGCAGGAGCTGCTTCTGGCCTTCAAGGATGTGCTGCAGCGCGCCGCGATGTATTCCCATCATCACGTGCAACTCGAACCCCTGTCGGTGCGCCAGCGCATGTCCGAGCTGCTGGCAGGACTGCAGGCGGGAGAGTTCCGCGAGTTCAGCGCGCTGTTCACACCCCAGGAAGGCCGCCGCGGCGTAGTGGTGACCTTCCTGGCGCTGCTGGAGCTGCTCAAGCAGGCGCTCATCGAACTGGTGCAGGCCGAAAGTTTTGGCGCCATTCACGTGCGCGCTACGGGAGCGTCACATCCGGATTTGTCGCTGGTGCGCATCAAGGGAGAAGAGCCATGACCCGGGAATCGCCACAGCTCAGAAACATCCTGGAAGCGGCGCTGCTGGCCGCCGGGCGGCCGCTCAATCTGGACGAACTCATGGCGCTGTTCGACGACGCGGACCGGCCGGCCCGCAATCAGATTCGCAAGGCGCTGGATGAGCTGCAAAGCGGCTTTGCCGGACGCGGCATCGAACTCAAGGAAGTTGGCGGCGGATTCCGCATCCAGGTAAAGGCCGAGCTGGCGCCGTGGATGGCACGCCTGTGGGAAGAACGCCCGGCGCGCTATTCGCGCGCGCTGCTCGAGACCTTGTCGCTCATCGCTTACCGCCAGCCGATCACGCGCGGCGAGATCGAAGTGGTGCGCGGCGTCACGGTCAGCCCGCACATCGTTCGCACCCTGGAAGAACGCGGCTGGATTCGCGTGGTCGGACACCGCGACGTCCCCGGACATCCGGAAATGCTGGCCACCACGCGCGAGTTCCTCGATTACTTCAACCTGCGCAGTCTGGATGAACTGCCGACGCTCGCCGACATTCGCGACATCACCAGCCTGGAAGCGGAACTCGACTTCGATGGCGCAGCACCTGTGCAGATCGCGCACGCGGACGCGCCGCCCGAGACTCCGGCCAGGGAAGCAGAAGCGGAGTGAGCCGACATCAAACCCAGCGCTGACAAGGTTGCCGCCGGGGCGGAACGCATCCAGAAAGTGTTGGCGGCCGCCGGTTTCGGTTCACGGCGTGAAATCGAAGGCTGGATTTCCGCCGGTCGCCTTAGCGTCAATGGCCGCGTGGCCCGGCTCGGCGAGCGCATCAGCACGGCCGATCGCGTGGCACTGGACAGGCGGCCGCTGCGGCTGGAGCGCGCCGCAACCGAGCGCCAGCGCGTGATTCTGTATCACAAGCCGGAAGGCGAACTCACCACGCGCAAGGATCCCGAGGGGCGGCCGACGGTGTTCGAGGCGTTGCCGCGCCTGCGCCGCAGCCGCTGGGTCAGCATCGGCCGACTGGATTTCAACACCTCCGGGCTGTTGCTGTTCACCAATGACGGCGAACTCGCCAACCGCCTGATGCACCCAGCGCAGGAAATCGAACGTGAGTATGCGGTGCGCGTGCTGGGCAAAATCACGGAGCTGCAGCTAAGCGCCCTGACCAGCGGCGTGCGCCTCGACGACGGCATAGCGAAATTTGATGCGCTGCGCGATGCGGGCGGCGACGGCGCCAATCATTGGTATCACGTGCTGCTGCGCGAAGGCCGTAAGCGCGAAGTGCGGCGTCTGTGGGAAGCGGTAGGCGTGACCGTGAGCCGCTTGATCCGCGTGCGCTACGGTGCGGTTGCCCTGCCGCGCCAACTGCCGCGCGGTGCCTGGCGTGAAGCGACGGACGACGAATTGCAGGCTTTGCGAGCACTGGCGGGAACCAATCCACCGGCAGCGGCATCTCACGCATCGGCGTCCACTGCACGCAATCACCAAGGCCGCACTCGAGTCCGGAGGAGGAGTCATGAAAAAGATCAAGATTGAAAGCGCGCCGGTCCGGCATGGCAGCGGTTATCCCGAACCCTACGACCAACCTTGTCGCAACCGCACGCGCTGGCGACTGGGCAATGCCGCCGGCCTCACGCAGTTCGGTGTCAACCTGTTGCGCCTGCCGCCCGGCGCCTGGTCGAGTCAGCGTCATTGGCATGAAACCGAGGACGAGTTTGTCTGGGTGCTGGAGGGCGAGGTAGTGCTGGTCACGAACAGCGGCGAGGAAATCCTGCGCGCCGGCGACTGCGCCGGGTTCAAGGCGGGCGACCCGGACGGCCATCATCTGCAGAATCGCGGCAGCCGGGAAGCCGTGATTCTCGAAATCGGCACGCGCAATCCCAAAGGCGATGGCGTGGATTACCCGGATATTGATCTTGCCATCCGCGCGGGCTCGCCCGGATTCGTGCACAAAGATGGTCGGCCGTACCCGGCGCAGGCTCGTACGTGAAGTTGTGGGTTGTGTAAATTAACCTGCGCATCGCGCAGGCTGGCCCGATACCTCGGAGCCCGCGACTCAGGACTCTGCAAGCTATCTGCAACAAAACCCGACAGGAAAAAACCGCCGCGCCCTGAAGGGCGGCGGCGGTTTGCGTATGTCAAACAGATTGTCAGGCCGGTGAACTGGCCGGCATTTTCTCGCTGGTGGTGAAGAACGCCACGGTCTGCATGATTTCACCGATGAGCACCACGATGGCTCCCAGGCCAAACACAATCAGCGTGATGGCACCGATGAAAATCAGCAGGCCGCCGGTCTTGTAGAGGCTTGTGCCGGTGCTTTCAGCTAAAGGAATCGAAGCCTGGTACCAGAACCACGCGCCGATCATCCACAGCACCCAGGCAATGAGTCCGCCGGCGATGACTCCGCTGGTGAACGCGGAAGTACCCATGGCACTGCCGTGGAATGCAGCCATGAGCGCGGAGCCGACCACGAAGATCAGCAACAGCGACGCAACGATATACAGCACGATAGCAACGAGTATGTTGCGCCAGATTTTTCTCTGGCCCAATTCGTTGCTCGCCCGATAAAACGCAATCAGCAGACAGATGCAGCCCGCGAGCGCTACAAGGTGAAACACGAAAGTGAGCGAGCCGAGAACGCTGCCGGCAATAAGCAGAATGTAACCCCATCCCCCCAGGAGCTTGGTGGTCCTTTCCATGTCCTGTCTCCCGATGACTGTGTGGTTGGAGCGCTAGACTGTACACAAGCGGACGCAGTCCGGCTAGCCCCGCGGCGAGCGCGTGCGTTGCGCATTGGCCCGCTGGGCTACGCGATGTCGAATTGCTGCCCGGTGTGACCGCGGCTATCGGGCCCAAGCAGGAAAAGGTAGGCAGGCAGCAATTGTTCCGGGGTGCGCAACTGGCTGCGGTCTTCCGCTGGAAACGCGAAGCGGCGCATCTCGGTACGCACCGCGCCGGGATTGAGGCTGTTGATGCGCAGCGTGCCGCGGAATTCGGTTTCATCCGCGAGCATGGCGGACAGCGCTTCGAGCCCGGCCTTGGAAACGGCGTAGGCCGCCCAGTAGGCGCGCGGTTTGCGGCCCACGCTGCTGGCGGTGAATACCACGCAAGCGTCGGGCGATTTGTACAACAACGGCAGACAGGCCTTGGTGAGCATGAAGGGCGCGGTGAGATTCACCTGCATCACCTGTTGCCAGATTGCCACCTCGTGGTGCTCGATGGGCGCGCGCTCGCCCAGCATGCCGGCGTTGTGCAGCAAACCGTCCAGCCGGCCGTATTCCTTGTTCAGCACCGTGGCCAGGTCCTCATGGTCCTTGTACGTGGCACCGCGCAGGTCCATGGGATAAATGCCCGGCATCGGCCCGCCGGCCTGCATGATCTCGTCGTACACCGATTCCAGTTTCTTGATGGTCTTGCCCAGCAGCACCACGGTGGCGCCGTGGACCGCAAGCCCGCGACTTACGGCGCGGCCAATGCCGTCGCCCGCGCCGGTAACGAGAATCACGCGATCCTTGAGCAGATCGTTCGGCGGGGCATAAGCGACGGGAATGCTGGAGGTCGTCATGGATGAGGTTGCCGTGGGTTGTCAGCGGGCACGGCGGGCGCTGCGCCACGCCGTCCACAGTTGCGCAAAGGGCTGCAATTCTACCGGCGCGGCTGCCTCGGGGTAACCGGTGCGCGCAAATTTCTTCAGGCGTGCCTGCGCCAATCCACCCAGAACGAGACCCACACTCAGGTCTGACCAAGTGACTTCAGTCTGCGCCAGCGCCGTGGAATGCAGTGCGCGTGCGCGCGCGGCGTAATCCTCCAGCAAGGCCCGCACACCGGCAATGGAATGCGCTGCGCCGGAAACGTGACGATCGATGCCGTGTTTGCGTAAATCGTCGGACGCGAAGTAAATGCGCCCGTGTTCGGCATACGCCAGTCCGTTCAAAATAATGTCCGCGAGTTGCCAGCTCCGGCCGAGCAGGCGTGCAGCTGCCAGAGTGCCCGGGGTGCGGGCTCCAGCAAGCGCAGCGGCCAGCTCCGTGAGCGCGCCCCCGCGTTGGCGGCAGTATGTCTCCACGGCGTCGAAATCGTGGAACGCTGTGGCGGTGATATCTCTAGCGACACTCTCGATGATTGCGTACAGCGGTTCCATTGGCAGGGCCGCGTCGCGGGTTTGCTGGTCGAGCCGGATGCTCAGCGGATGGCGCGGGCGATGCACGGCAAGCCGCGCAATCTCCTCCCGCCACCATTCCAGTTTGGCGCGTGCCACTTCGGCATCGGAGCATTCGCGCAAGATCTCGCGAATTTCGAGATACAGCGCGAACAACGCGGTCAGCACGCTGCGTTGTGCACGCGGGGCGAACAACGCCGCAAAGCGCAGATCGGCGGGCGCGGCGGCAAGTTTGCACCGCACTTCTTCGGCGGGGTTCATTCCTTGGCGTCGTTGCCGAGGCGCGGTGCGGTTTCCACGGGATCGAGCATCGGCAGCTCTTTTTTGGCCTGCACCCCCAGCTCGGTGAAGCGGCGCGCGGCCGGCAGCACCTGACGCTCCAGTGAGCCGACCGCTTTGTTGTAATTTTTCACGCTCTGATCCAAAGCGCGACCCATGCTGTCCACATGTTCGGCAAACGTGGCCAACCGTTGGTGCAGAGTTTCGGCTAGCTCGCGTATTTGTTCCGCGTTTTCCGCCAGCGCTATCTGCCGCCAGCCGTAGGCCACGACCTTGAGCAATGCCATGAGGCTGGTAGGCGTGGCCAACAACACTTTTTGACGCAGCGCGTCTTCCTGCAGCTCGTGTTCCTTGTCCAAAGCCGCTGCCAGGAACTGGTCACCAGGAATGAACAGAATTACAAAGTCCGGGCTGCTTTTGAACTGATCCCAGTAACGCTTGCTGGCCAATTCCTTGATGCGCTCACGTACCTTGCGCGCATGCTGCACAAGATGCGTTTCGCGTTCTTCAGGCGTACGCGCTTCGAGGGCCGCAATGTAGCTGTCCAAAGGAGTTTTGGCATCCACAACCAGCGTGCGGTTCTCCGCCAAGTGCACCACCATGTCCGGGCGCAGCACGCCGTCTTCGCTCGCGGTATGTACCTGTTCCTCGAAGTCACAGCGTTCCACCATGCCGGCGAGCTCCGCCAGGCGCCGCAGCGTCATCTCGCCCCAGCGGCCGCGTACTTCGGGACGGCGCAGCGCATTCACCAGATTGCGGGTTTCCGACTGCAACTGTGTCTGGGCCTCCTGCATGCTGGTGAGGTAGCGACTGATGTTGCCGTGATCCTTCTTGATTTCTCCGATTTGTTCTTCGGTTTTTCTCAGGGTTTCGCCGATCGGCTTGACCAGCTCTGCGAAAGCCTGCTGACGTTTCTCCAGATCACCTTTGGCCTCAGCCTGGAACTTGCCAAGGTTCTGGCCCGCAAGTTCCAGCAGCGACTGGCTGGTGGCGCGCAATGCATCGCCGGCCAGTGCCTTGAAAGTGTTTTCCATCTGTTCGCGGGTGCTGTTGAGCACCTCGGCCTTGGCCTGGAGTGAAGCCAGCTCAACACGCAGCTCGCCGGTTTTTTTATGTTCCAGCAGTGCCGCCACCGTGTAGCCAACGACGAGCCCGGCGATGAGCGCAATGACGACGAACCCGATCAGCATCCGTCAGCCTCCTGCATATTGGAGATTGCCATCGCTGGATGGTCGAGCCAGCCGAGCAGGTCGGCGGGCGCGACCAGCAATCCATCGGCCCGCCAGTTTTGCGGCTGCTCGTCCTCGCCGATGTAGCCATACAGGGCCACCACTGCACGCATGCCCGCAGAGTGCGCGGCCTCGACATCGCGCTCGGCGTCGCCGACGTAGGCGGCGGCTTGCGGTTCGACTCCGGCCAGCGCACAGGCGTGCAGCAACTGATCGGGATGCGGCTTGCGCCGCGGCGTGCTGTCGCCGCTCACCACGCAAACCGCACGCGTGTGCAGATGAAAAGCCTCAACCAGCGGCTGGGTGAGCGCCGCGGGTTTGTTGGTGACGATGCCCCAGCGCAGGGCGCGTTGCTCAAGTGCATCCAGCAGACTTTCGATACCTGGGAAAAATCGGGTCTCGCGGTTGAGGCAGTTGCGGTAAATATCCAGCAATTGCGCACGCATGCCGGCATAGCGTGAATCCTGCGGCTCGATGCCAAAGCCCAGCTTGAGCAGGGCCGGGGACCCGTGGGACACCAGCGGGCGGATGCGCGCGGCGGGCAGCGGCGGCAGGTTGTGTCCCGCGCGCAAGGTGTTGAGCGCCGCGCCCAGGTCGGGCGCCGTGTCCAACAAGGTGCCGTCGAGATCGAACAAAATGAGTTGCATGCTCAATCCGGTCGCCTGTAGTGCAGGAAGTAATTCACGTCCAGGCGGCCGCCCAGACGGTAGTCGCGGGTTACCGGGTTGTAGTGCAGGCCGGTGCTGCCGCGCAGTTCCAGTCCGGCGCCACGCGCCCAGGCGTCCAGTTCGGACGGGCGGATGAATTTGGCGTATTCGTGCGTGCCGCGCGGCAGCAACCGCAGCGCGTACTCGGCGCCGACGATGGCCAGCAGGAAGGATTTCAGGTTGCGATTGAGCGTGGAGAAAAACACCTGGCCGCCGGGTTTGAGCAGGGTCGCGCAGGCGTGCACCACGGATTCCGGCTGCGGCACATGCTCCAGCATTTCCATGCAGGTCACCACGTCGAACTGCGCCGGCGCTTCCGCCGCCAGCGCTTCGGCGCTGATCTTGCGGTAGTGCACCTGCAGGCCGGACTCGTGCAGATGCAACCGCGCCACGGCCAACGCCTCATCGCCCATGTCGATGCCGGTGACCTCGGCGCCTCGCTCTGCCATGGCTTCCGCGAGCAGACCGCCGCCGCAGCCCAGGTCGAGCACACGCCGGTTTTTCAGCGCGGCGCGCTGTTCAATGTAGGCCAGCCGCAGCGGATTGATGTGGTGCAGTGTGCGGAATTCGCCCTGCGGGTCCCACCAGCGCGACGCGAGCGCATCGAATTTGGAAATCTCGCGCCGGTCCAGGTTGCTATGCGTGGAACTCATGCGCTGGCGGCCTCGGGCGTGGCATCGTGGCCAGATTCCTGCCAGCGCGTGGCGCGCGCGAGGATTGCATCCTGATCCAGCGTAGTGAGTTCGCCTGCGCGCAACAGCTGCCGGCCGGCCACCCAGACGTCGCTTACCTGGCTGCGGCTGGCGCTGTACACCAGCTGCGACAGCGGATCGTACAGCGGCCGGCACTCGGGAACATTCATGTCCACGGCCACCAAGTCCGCCCATTTCCCCGGCAGCAGTGAACCCGTGGCGTGATCGAGTCCGAGCGCACGTGCACCGTTGAGCGTGGCCATGCGCAGCACGCTCGCGGGCGGTAGCGCCTGCGCATCTCCCGCCACGGCTTTGGCTAACAATGCGGCACAGCGCATCTCGGCGAGCATGTCGACCGCACTGCCTCCGGTGCCGAGCGCGACGTTTACACCCGCGGCCAGGAGCCTCGCTACCGGGCAAAATCCGCGCGCGAGTCCCAGACTGGATTCCGGACAGTGCACCACCTGCACGCCGGCGCGCGCCAGCCCGGCGATTTCGGAATCGGTCGGCAGCGTCATGTACGCCGCGATGAGATTTGATGTCAGCCATCCAAGCCCGTCAAGGTACGCCAGCGGACGCGCAGCATGTTGTTGCAGGCAAAGTTGGATTTCTGCGGCCGTGGCATTAAGTTCTGCATGCACCGGCACATCCAATTCATCGGCCAGCGTGCGGATTTCCTTCAACCGCGACGTGGCCATGGCGCAGGGAGCGATGGGTGCGAATGCGAAGCTCAGCAGCGGTTCATCCTTGTGTTGGTCACGCAGCGCCGTGCCTTTGGCAAGATATTCGTGCGCTCCACCGGCCCAGGCAGAAGGAACGTCGGTAACGATCATGCCCAGACAGGCACGCAGCCCACAACGCTGCGCGGCCTCGGCGGTAACCTCGGGAAAGAAGTACATGTCATTGAAACAGGTGGTGCCGCTGCGCAGCATGCGGACCATGGCCAATTCGCTGCCGTCACGCACGAATTCGGCGCTCATCCAGCGGCTTTCCGTTGTCCATGCAAGCTCTGGCAGTGGCAGCGTGGGCGACATATCCTCGGCCGCACCCCGTAGCAGCGACATGGGGGTGTGTGTATGGGCGTTCACGAAACCGGGAATGAGCACGTGGTCGGGCAGTTCGACGCTGGTGTGGGCATGGAATTGGCGCCGGGCCTCGGTACTCGGCAGCAGCGCCAGAATGCGCCCGTCACGCACCACGATAGCGTGCTGTTCCAGGATCTCGCCCTCGGGCTCGACGGGAATCACCCAGCGCGCGTGAATGGCAAGATCAGCAGGGGTCGTCATTAGGATAGATTAATCCGGCAAGCGCTCACTCAACAGGCACCTGCCTCCTTGGGGACCGCTGAGTAGGCGACCGCCGTCAGACGGGCGACCGGCAGCGGGGCGCGACCTGCGCCCATGGCGGGCATCACCAAAACGATTTCGCCACGCACTGACATCCCGGGATTGCAGTTTGCCGATGTGGTCATTCACTGACAGTAAGCGCGCACGCTGGTGACGCGAATCCACTATAACAGACTTGATGCAGCCGGATTTCGCACCGGCGCGCACATTCCGGCGCTGTGTAAGCGAGGGATAAGCATGATGCCTATGGTAAAATTTCCGCTTTGAATCTCCCGCATCCGGCGGCCCAGAACCCCTAGAAAAAGCGCTTACCGCATGGCCGAAATTGCCCGCGAACTGACCGTCGTCAGCCTCGAAGAGGAGATGAAGCAATCCTACCTGGATTACGCCATGAGCGTAATCGTGGGGCGGGCGCTGCCGGACGTACGCGATGGACTCAAACCCGTGCACCGGCGCGTGCTCCACGCAATGCGGGAACTGGGCAACGACTACAACAAGCCCTACAAGAAATCCGCACGCATTGTCGGTGACGTGATCGGCAAATACCACCCGCACGGCGACGTGGCGGTATACGACACCATCGTGCGCATGGCGCAGCCGTTCTCGATGCGCTACGTGCTGGTGGACGGGCAGGGCAACTTCGGTTCGGTGGACGGCGATGCGCCTGCAGCCATGCGGTACACCGAGGTGCGCATGGCCAGGATCGCGCACGAGATCCTCGCCGACATCGACAAGGAGACGGTGGACTTCGTCCCCAACTACGACGAATCCGAGCAGGAACCCACGGTGCTGCCGACGCGCGTCCCGAACCTGCTGGTCAACGGCTCGTCCGGCATTGCCGTGGGCATGGCCACGAATATTCCGCCGCACAATCTTGGCGAAGTGATCGCCGCCTGCCTCGCGCTGATTGACAATCCCGCCATCAGCATCCAGGAATTGATCAAGCACCTGCCGGGGCCGGATTTCCCCACCGGGGGCCTGATCAGCGGTACGCGCGGCATTCATGAAGCGTACTTCACCGGCCGCGGCCGGGTGTTCGTGCGCGCCAAGAATCAAGTGGAAGGTGCGGAGGGCGCCAAGCAATCCATCATCGTGACCGAACTGCCCTACATGGTGAACAAGGCCAAGCTGCTGGAGCGCATTGCCGAACTGGTCAAGGACAAGAAACTCGAGGGCATCACTGAACTGCGCGACGAATCGGACAAGGACGGCATGCGCATGGTAATCGAACTGCGCCGCGGCGAGAACGTCAAGGTTGTCTTGAACAACCTGTATCAGCACACCGCCATGCAGAGCGTATTCGGCATCAACATGGTGGCGCTGGTGGACAACCAGCCGCGGCTGCTGAATCTCAAGCAGGTGCTGGAGGCGTTCGTGCGCCACCGCCGTGAGGTGGTAACGCGGCGCACGCTGTTCGAGCTGCGCAAGGCGCTGGAGCGCGCGCATGTACTCGAAGGCCTGGCCGTGGCGCTGGCCAACATTGACGACATGATCGCGCTCATCAAGCGCTCGCCGGGCCCGGCGGAGGCCAAGACCGCGTTGATGGGACGCGACTGGCAGCCCGGCGTGGTGACCGACATGTTGCAGCGGCGCGGACTCGACGCTGCGCGCCCCGAAGATCTGGCGGCGGAGTTGGGACTGCGCAATGGCAAGTATCGCCTGTCGGAAATCCAGGCGCAGGCGATTCTGGATCTCAAACTGCAGCGGCTGACGGCACTGGAACAGGACAAGATCGTCGGTGAATATCAGGAGCTGCTGACCCTGATCGTCGACCTGCGTGCCATCCTCGCCAGCCCCGAAAAACTCCTCAAGGTAATCCGCAGTGAATTGAGCGCGCTGCGCACCCAATACGGCGATGCGCGGCGCACCGAGATTGTTTCCGACCATGAAGATCTGACCATCGAGGACCTGATCGAGGAAGAGGACGTGGTGGTCACGCTGTCGCATGCCGGCTATGCGAAGTCGCAGCCGGCTTCGACCTACCGCGCGCAGCGCCGCGGCGGTCGCGGCAAGAGCGCCACCGCGGTCAAGGACGAGGATTTTATTGATAACCTGTTCGTCGCCAGCAGTCACGATACCGTGCTGTGTTTTTCCAGCATCGGCAAGGTCTATTGGCTCAAGGTGTATCAGTTCCCGCATGCCGCGCGCGGCGCGCGCGGTAAACCCGTCGTGAATCTGCTGCCGCTCTCCGAAGGCGAGCGCATCACGGCGCTCATGCCGGTGCGCGCATACGCCGCCGATAAGTTCGTATTCATGGCCACGCGCCGCGGCACGGTGAAGAAGACCCCGCTCGACAATTTTTCGCGTCCGCGCGCGAGCGGCATTCTGGCCATCGAGTTGCAGGCGAACGACGAGCTCGTGGGAGTGGCTATCACCGACGGCCGGCGTGACGTGCTGCTGTTCGCCAGCAATGGCAAATCCATCCGTTTCCGCGAGGCCGACGTGCGTCCCATGCGGCGCAATGCCGCGGGCGTGCGCGGCATCCACCTCGCCAAGGGCGAGCACGTGATTGATCTGGTGATGGTCGGCGACGGCGACATCCTCACCGCCACCGAAAACGGCTACGGCAAGCGCACGCCGGTGGCGGACTATCCGCTGCAGGGCCGCGGCGGCCAAGGCGTGATTTCCATCCAGACCACCGAACGCAACGGGCGCGTCGTGGGCGCCATCCAGGTGGGCGCGGACGCCGAGATCATGCTCATCAGCAGTCACGGCACCCTGGTGCGCACACCTGCGGCCGACGTGTCGGTTATCGGTCGCAACACCCAGGGAGTGCGCCTCATACGCCTGGATGCAGGTGAACAGCTGGTGGGCGTGGAACGCGTCGAAGCCGAGGACGGCAACGGTAATGGGGACTGAAGCCGCGACGCGTGCGACAGCAGCGCGCAGTTATCATTTCGGCGCCGGCCCGGCGATGTTGCCCCCGGAAGTGATCGCCGAAATCCGCGCGGAGTTGCCGCAGTTCGACGCCAGCGGCGTCTCCATCCTGGAGCTCGGACATCGCAGCACGGAGTTCCGCGCGTTGATGCGCGAGACCGAGAGCGATCTGCGCGAACTCATGACGATTCCCCCGGAGTACGCCGTGCTGTTCATGCACGGCGGCGCCACGCTGCAGTTCGCCTTGGCAGCGCTGAATCTCGGCGGGCACGGCGCGTATCTGGTGACCGGGCAGTGGTCGGCCAAGGCCTGGCACGAAGCCGAGCGCGTTGCGCACGGACAGGTCGTGTGGGACGGTACAGCCGACGGCTACACGCGCGTGCCGGCGCGCGATGAATGGCAGCTGCCGCGCGACGCCGGCTACGTGCATTACACCGTCAACGAGACCATCGCCGGCGTGGAGTTCCATTCCGCGCCTGCATCCGACGCTGTGCCGCTGGTGGCCGACATGACTTCGATGGTGCTGTCGCGGCCGGTCAAGGTATCCGGGCACGCACTGATTTACGCCTCGGCGCAGAAAAACCTGGGGATTGCCGGCATTACCGTGGTGATCCTCAATCCCGCGGCCTTGCGCACCCCGCCGCGCGGCACGCCGTCGCTGATGGATTATCGGACGAGCCTGGACGCCGGGTCCCTGGCCAACACGCCGCCGGTGTTCGCCTGGTACGTGCTCGGCCGGATGCTCAAGTGGACCAAATCGCAGGGCGGGGTCGGCGCAATGGCCGTGCGCAACCAGCGCAAGGCGCAACTGCTGTATGCGGTGTTGGACGCATCGGATTTTTACCTGAGCCCGGTAGACAAAGCCGCGCGCTCATGGATGAACGTGCCGTTCCAGCTGCGCGACCAGAAGCTGGAGGCGCTATTCCTGCAGGACGCCGCGGCGGCGGGCCTGAATAATCTTGCCGGTCATCGCAGCCGCGGCGGCATCCGCGCCAGCATCTACAATGCCATGCCGGAATCCGGGGTCGCGACGCTCGCGGAATTCATGCGCGTGTTCGCGCAACGCCACGGGTGAGCCGGGGATGAGCCCATGACTGATTTCAGTTTTGATCTCATGGACATCTGCGCGCCCGGCGTCAAGGCGCTCAAGCCCTATGAGCCCGGCAAGCCCGTGAGCGAGCTGCAGCGCGAATTCGGGGTGCGCGATGTCATCAAGCTCGCGTCGAATGAAAATCCGCTCGGACCGAGTCCCAAGGCATTGGCCGCGGTGCGTGCCACGCTCGGCGGAATGGCAATTTACCCCGATGCCCAGGCGTATGAACTGCGCCGGGCACTGGCCACAAAGTTTCATGTCGAGCCGGCCTGTATCACCGTCGGCAACGGCTCCGAACAGGTGCTGGAACTCATCGCGCGCGTCTTCCTGCAGCCCGGCACGAACGCGGTGTTTTCCCGCTATGCGTTTGCCGTATATCCCATCGTCACCCAGGCAGTCGGGGCCGCGGGCCGCATCGCGGAAGCCAATGCGCCTGAGCATCCCACCGCGCCCTACGGCCACGATCTCGACAAGCTGCAGGCGCAGGTCAACGCCGACACGCGCGTGGTATTCATCGCCAATCCCAATAATCCGACCGGGACCTGGCTCGAGCGGCGCGCGCTGCACGCCTTCCTGACACGCGTACCGGCGCGCGTGCTGGTAGTGGTGGACGAGGCGTACGCCGAATACGTCGCGCAAGGCGACTATCCAGACTGCACCCTGTGGCTATCCGAATTTCCCAATCTGATCGTTACCCGCACGTTCTCGAAAATTTACGGCCTGGCCGGGCTGCGCTGCGGATACGCGCTGGCGCATGCGCGCGTGGCCGAGCTGTTGAATCGCATGCGCCTGGTGTTCAATGCCAGCAATCTGGCCCAACGGGGCGCGTTGGCGGCGCTCGGCGACGAGGCGCATGTGCGGCGCAGCGCGGAACTGAACCATGCCGGCCACGAGCAGCTGCAGGTGGGGCTGCGCGAACTGGGGTTGAAGTGGATTCCATCGATCGGCAATTTCCTGAGCGTGGATTTCGGCCGGCCGGTGCGGCCCATTTACGACGCCTTGCTGCACAAGGGCATCATCGTGCGACCGCTGGGCAACTACGGACTGCCGCATCATCTGCGCATTACCATCGGTTTGCCGGAACAAAACGACCGCCTGTTGCTGGCGCTTGAGCAGGTGCTTGCCGCGTGAGCTCCGCGACGGTCCTGCCATCCGCAGGGCGCTGCGATTTTCTGCTGCAGCCGGGCGGCTCCGTGCGGGGTCGCATCCGGGTTCCGGGCGACAAATCCATATCCCACCGCGCACTGCTGCTCGGCGCGCTCGCGCAGGATGAGACCCGGATTTCGAATTTTCTGGAAAGCCAGGATTGTCTGGCCACGCTGAAGGCGCTGCGTACGCTTGGCGTACCGATTGACCATGCGCGCACCGGCCACGTCCGGATACAAGGCGTGGGCGTGGAGGGCCTGCGGATGCCTGCGCGCACCCTGGACTGCGGCAATTCCGCTACCAGCATGCGCTTGCTGAGCGGCGTGCTCGCCGGCCAGCCGTTCGCCGCGACGCTCGACGGAGATGAGTCGCTGCGCCGCCGGCCGATGCAGCGCGTCATCGAGCCGCTCACGCTCATGGGCGCACGCTTTGAAAACACCGGGGGTCACGCACCGCTGACCGTGCACGGTTGCCGGCCGCTCAAATCCCTGCGCTACAAACTGCCGGTGGCAAGCGCACAGGTAAAGTCGGCGATATTGCTCGCAGGCTTGCAGGCCACAGGCGAAACCTGGGTGCAGGAACCGGCCGAGAGCCGCGATCACACCGAACGCATGTTGCAAGCCCTGGGGTGCCGGGTACTGCGCGACGGCGACTGGCTGGGTGTGGCGGGTGGCAGCGTGCTGCACGCAGCGGACATCAGCGTGCCCGGTGACCTGTCGTCGGCGGCGTTTTTCCTCGTGGGCGCGGCGATCAGTCCGGGTGCGCATCTTGCCGTCGAAGGGGTGGGCATCAACCCGACACGCGCTGGCGTGCTGAGATTGCTGCAACGCATGGGCGCCGATATCCACGTGCGCACACTGCCGCTATCGGGCGCCGAACCGGCGGCCGACATAGAAGTGCAGGGTGGCGAGCTGCACGGCATTGAAATCGCAGCAGCTGACGTGCCATTGGCGATTGATGAGTTACCGGTACTGCTGGTGGCGGCGGCAGTGGCGCACGGCCAGACCCGCTTGCAGGGCGCGGCGGAACTGCGCGTCAAGGAAAGCGACCGGCTGGCGGCGATGGCCGCTGGCCTGCGCACTCTGGGAGTACCGGTTGAAATTTTCCCCGACGGCATGCAGATCACCGGCGTCGATCAGTTCCGCGGCGGTGAGATTGACAGTTTTGGCGACCACCGCATCGCCATGGCCTTTGCGATGGCGGCGCTGCGCGCAACCCAACCCGTGCGCATACGCGATTGCCGCAACGTGGATACTTCGTTCCCCGGGTTTGCGGACACGGCGCGCGGAGCGGGAATGCAGTTGCGCGTTGCAGGAACCGGATGAGCACCGTTCTGCCGCCGGTCATCGCCATTGACGGGCCGAGCGGCTCGGGCAAGGGAACGGTCGCAAGCCTGGCCGCGGAAGCACTTGGCTGGAATCTGCTGGACAGCGGCGCGCTCTACCGGATTCTGGCGCACGTGGCACAGCAGGCGGGTGTTTCGTCCGACGCACCCGCGCGCCTTGAAGAGCTGGCGCGCGAGTTGCACGTGACGTTCACGCGCACGCCGGCAGGTGACGAGCAAATCCTGCTGGATGGCCGCGACGTGACCGCGGTGGTGCGCAGCGAGGAGAGCGGCAAGCGAGCGTCCGAGCTCGCGGTCATCCCGCAGGTGCGCCACGGGCTGGTGAGCGTGCAACGCGGCTTTCGCCGCGCACCCGGGCTGGTGGCTGACGGCCGCGACATGGGTACGGCCATTTTTCCGGACGCCGGTCTCAAAATCTTCCTCACCGCGAGCATCGAGGAACGCGCCCAAAGACGCTATAACCAGTTGAAACAAAAAGGATTAGATGCTACCTTACCGGCCCTTTTCAGGGACCTGATCGCCCGGGATGAACGTGACCGCAACCGGTCCGTTTCCCCGCTACGGCCTGCACCCGACGCCGTGGTACTGGATACCACCGGCATGCCGGTGGAGGCGGTGGTGAATCAGGTTCTGGATCGGGCCCGGCGGCGGTACGGCGAGGCGGCGGCGGGTAGACGGCAGGGCGGGTAGGACGCACCGCTCCCTTGTCCATTCAACCCGCATGATTCCGGGACGGAACTGCGGCAACCCAGGCCCCCGGTAACGGGGATGTACAGGATTCAACCTACAATGACCGAGTCTTTCGCGGAACTTTTCGAACAAAGCATCAAACAGCAACAGATGCGCAACGGGGCCATACTCAAGGCCCGCGTCATGGAAATCCGGCCCGATGTCGTCATCGTCAACGCCGGCCTCAAATCCGAAGGCGTTATCCCGGCCGAACAATTCAGGAACGAGAGCGGCGAACTCGAAATCGCCGTCGGCGACGACGTGGAGGTCGCGCTGGACGCCGTCGAAGACGGCTACGGCGAAACCCGGCTGTCGCGCGAAAAGGCCAAACGCGCACGCTCCTGGTCGCGGCTCGAAGAAGCCTTTACCTCGGGCGCAATCGTCAAGGGGTTCATCAGCGGCAAGGTCAAGGGCGGATTCACCGTCGAGGTGGACTCGGTACGGGCGTTCCTGCCGGGCTCGCTCGTGGATGTGCGCCCGGTGCGTGATCCGGTGTATCTCGAAGGCAAGGAACTGGAATTCAAGGTCATCAAGCTGGACCAGCGCCGCAACAACGTGGTGGTGTCGCGCCGCGCCGTGGTCGAGCAGGAATACAGCGCGGAGCGCGATCAGCTGCTCGATAACCTGCAGGAAGGCGCGGTGGTCAAGGGCATCGTCAAGAACCTGACCGAGTACGGCGCCTTCGTGGACTTGGGCGGAATTGACGGCCTGCTGCACATCACGGACATGGCTTGGAAGCGGGTCAAGCATCCTTCCGAAGTGGTCAGCGTGGGTCAGGAACTCGAGGTCAAGGTGCTCAAGTTCGACCGCGAGCGCAATCGCGTGTCACTCGGCCTCAAGCAGCTGGGCGACGATCCATGGGTGGACATCACGCGCCGCTATCCGACCAGCACGCGGCTGTTCGGCAAGGTCACCAACCTCGCCGATTACGGCTGTTTCGTGGAGGTCGAGCCGGGCGTGGAAGGCCTGGTGCACGTATCGGAAATGGACTGGACCAACAAGAATGTGAATCCGGCCAAGGTCGTGCAGGTGGGTGACGAAGTCGAGGTCATGGTGCTTGAGATCGACGAGGAGCGCCGCCGCATCTCGCTCGGCATGAAGCAGTGCAAGCCGAATCCCTGGGAGGAATTCGCCACCAATCACAACAAGGGCGATCGTATCCGCGGCAAGATCAAATCCATTACCGACTTCGGCATCTTTGTGGGCCTGGAAGGCGGCATCGACGGCCTGGTGCACCTCTCGGACATCGCTTGGGACACGCCCGGCGAAGAAGCGGTGCGCAATTACAAGAAGGGTGACGAGGTGGAAGCCGTGGTACTGGCCGTGGACGCGCAACGCGAACGCATTTCGCTCGGCGTCAAGCAACTGCAGAAGGATCCGTTCTCGAACTTTCTCGCAGATCATCCCAAGGGCAGCATGGTCAAGGGCAAGGTCACGAGCGTGGACGCCAAGGGTGCGGTGGTGGATCTGGGCAACGGCATCGAGGGCTATTTGCGCGCATCCGAGCTGTCACGCGACCGGGTGGAAGACGCACGCACCGTGCTCAAAGAGGGCGATGAAGTGGAAACGCGCTTCGTGGGTGTGGATCGCAAGAACCGCAGCATCAGCCTGTCGGTGAAAGCCCGGGAGATCGAGGAAGAAGCTCAGGCGCTGGAGGATTACGCGCGCAATTCCGCCTCCAGCACCACGACCCTCGGTGATCTGCTCAAGGAGCATATTGGCGGAGACAAGGCTGAGTAAGCGCAGGCAAGTGCGCATGCGGTAACCGGGAGCGGGCGCCGCAGCACCGGTGAATCCTGCAATATTGGGGTGGGGCAGTACATGAAGCGAGTCGTGCCAGCGCGGATGATTGAGCCATGACCAAATCGGAACTCATCGAGATCATCGCCCGCAAGCAGAGCCACCTTGCGAGCAAGGACATCGAGCTCGCGGTCAAGACCATTCTCGAGCATATGAGTGCGGCACTGTCCACCGGCCGGCGTATCGAGATCCGCGGATTTGGCAGTTTCTCCCTGCATTTCCGCCCACCGCGCATGGGCCGCAACCCCAAGACCGGTGATTCCGTGGCCCTGCCCGGCAAGCATGTCCCGCACTTCAAACCCGGCAAGGATCTGCGCGACCGGGTGAACGAAAGCCTCGCGGGCTGATACGCATGCGCGGGGACCATCGTCGCCAGAGGTAATCGGAGCTGGCCGTCATGCTGCGTTGGATCGCCGTCATCATCTTGCTGTGTGTGTTTGCGCTCGCCTTGCTGCTGGCCTACGCCAACGGCTCGACCGTGACCCTGGATTACCTCGCCGGTCGCCTGCATGTGCACTTGTCCTCGGCGCTGCTCGCGGCGGCGATCATCGGCTGGCTGCTGGGAATCCTGAGCAGCTTGCTGGTCATTTTCCGTCTCAAACGGGAAGCCTGGCGGCTGAAGCGCTCGGTGCGCGATGCGGAGGCGGAAATCCGCAACCTGCGCAACCTGCCACTCAAACATGATCACTGACTCGGTGGTGGTCAGCGTGCTGCTGCTGATTGCAGCAGCCGTGCTCGGCTGGCTGCTGGCGCATTGGGGGCGCGGCGGCAAGCGCGCGTCACACTTCAAGTTCGTGAGCGCCGAATACTTCAGGGGACTGAATTACCTGTTGAATGAGCAGCCGGACAAGGCGCTGGAAGTCTTCATTCGCGTGGCCGAGGTGGACTCCGATACCGTGGAGACGCATTTTGCGCTCGGCAGCCTGTTCCGCAGACGCGGCGAAGTGGACCGCGCCATCCGCATCCACCAGAACCTGATTGCGCGGCCCAACCTCAATCGGGAACATCGCGCGCAGGCCTTGTTCGAGCTGGCGCAGGACTATCTGCGTGCCGGCCTGCTGGATCGCGCGGAAAGCCTGTTGCTGGAGCTTCTCGACGTCCCGGGCTATACGGAATCCGCACTGCGCAGCCTGATCTCGCTTTACGAACAGCAAAAGGATTGGGAGCAGGCCATCGCCATGCGCCGGCGCCTGCAGACGCTGAGCGGCGCTGCGCAGGAGGAGACCATCGCCCAGTACTACTGCGAAATGGCACAAACCGCGCTGTCCGCGAAAGACTTGTCGCTGGCGCGGCGCCTGCTGAAGCGCGCACAGTCACATGATCCAGACTGCGTGCGTGCGCACCTGCTGCTGGCGCAGATCGCCGAAACCGAGCAGCAATGGGAACGCAGTCGCCAGCACTACGGTCAGGTACTGGAGCACGAGATTCGTTATGCCACCGAGGTATTGCCGGCGCTGGCGCGCGTCACTCGCCAGCTCGATGATCAGGCGTCGGTGCAGGCCGTGACCGAAAAGCTGCGGCGCGACAATCCCAAAGCACCGGGTTATCTTGCGATTGCCGCCATCATGGATCCGGAACTGGACGATCCGGTGTCACGCGGTTGCGTGGCGGATTACCTGCGCAGCGAACCCAGCCTGCGCGGGCTGTATGACATGTTTACCGCGTTTGGCCAGCAGCAGGGCGTGAATCCGGTGCGCGATCTCGAACCCCTGCAGCTCGCCGTGCGCAAGCTGCTGATCAACGGTCCGCGTTACCGCTGCGAGGAATGCGGATTCCGCAGCAAAACCCTGTATTGGCAATGCCCGGGCTGCAAAACCTGGAACCGCACCATGCCGTTCCACGAAATTACGTTTAGCGCCGCAGGCGCCGCGGGTCTTACCTGAGCAACGCTGGCCTTGGCCGCGCCGCACGCATCATAAGGAACGTTCCAGCATGAAACCCACCACCATCCGCAAAGCCGTATTCCCCGTGGCCGGTCTGGGCACGCGCTTCCTGCCGGCCACCAAAGCCAGTCCCAAGGAAATGCTGCCGATCGTGGACAAGCCGCTGATCCAGTACGCGGTGGAAGAAGCCGTCGCGGCCGGCGCCGAAGTGCTGGTATTCGTCACCAGCCGCACCAAACGCGCGATTTCCGATCATTTCGATCGTGCCTATGAACTGGAAACCGAAATGGCGCAGCGCGGCAAGCAGGCACAACTGAAACTGGTGCAAAACATTGTGCCAGCGAGCGTGACCTGCGTGTACATCCGGCAGGCCGAAGCCCTGGGCCTGGGCCACGCGGTGCTGTGCGCCGAACCCGTGATCGGCAATGAACCCTTCTTCGTGGTGCTGGCCGACGACCTGATTGACGGCGCGCGCCGTTCCGCCTTGCAGCAGATGCGCGATGTATATATGCGTCACCCGGGCAGTGTCGTGGGTGTGGAGCAGGTGGCGCGCAGCGAAACCAACCGTTACGGCATCATCACGCCCCGGACCATGGAGCCGCGGCTGCATGAAATCCGCGGCATCGTGGAAAAGCCGGTGCCCGCACAGGCACCCTCCACGCTGGGAGTGGTGGGCCGCTATTTGCTGACGCCGGGAATCTTCGAGTGCCTGAAGCACATCGGCAAGGGTACGGGCGGTGAGCTCCAGTTGACGGATGCCATTCAGGCACTGCTGGCCAAAGAATCCGCGTACGCCTGCGAGTTCGAAGGCGTGCGTTACGATTGCGGCAACAAGCTCGGATATCTGCGCGCTACGGTCGAATATGGACTGAAGCACGCCGATCTCGGGGAAACGTTCCGGGATTATCTGCGCACGCTCAGCGGCAAGCTGGACCGCAACCAGTCCTGAATGCACCGGAGAACGCAGCCATGGAATTGAGCAGGCCTGTGGCTTGGGTATTGCTGATCATGGCGGGCCTGTTCGAAGTGGCCTGGGCCATCGGGCTCAAGTACAGCGCCGGCTTTACGCGCTGGACGCCTTCCATGCTTACCGCCGTCGCCATGATTGCCAGCATGGGCCTGCTCGGTCTGGCCGCGCGCAGCCTGCCGATCGGCACCGCCTACGCGGTGTGGACCGGAATCGGCACCGTGGGCGCCGTGTTGCTGGGCATCCTGCTGTTCGGAGATTCGCACAGCGCGCTGCGACTGGTCTGCGTCGCGCTCATACTCGTCGGGATCATCGGGTTGAAGCTGGTCGGGGAATAGTTGCTATTGATTTTGACGGTAGCGCAGGCTGCGGCTCTCCGCTGCACCGCGTAACACGAAACCCAGCAAGCCGAACGGCGCCCGGCCGGCAAGCACACGCCTCAGGATCTTGGCGGCCACCAGCAGGCGAAAAACAAACGCATACGCTGCGCCGTGAAGTGTACGCAGATATCGAAACAGGCTGATGTAATACTCCCGCTGCAACGCAAGCTGCAGCTCCGGCTGTTTGGAACTCGCGCCGCCAATGTGGCGTATCCTGGCCTGCGGCATGTGGTACACCTTGCGGCCGGCCTGATGGATGCGCCAGGCGAAGTCCTCTTCCTCGCAATACAGGAAATAGCCGGCATCCAGACCGCCCAGCTGCCAAAGTACTGTTGCGCGCACGAACATGGCGGCACCGGTGACCACGGGGACCGGCAGCGGTGTGCGATACGGCTGGCGGCGGCTGGGATAGCGCCGCGGCTGAAACCGGCGCAGCACGCTGGCACCGAAAAAGGCCAGCGCCAGCGATGGAAAATACCCAAAGCTGGAGCGCGGCTGGTCATCGGCATCGAACATGCTGGCGCCGCAGAGCGCGGCATCCGCATGCGTTTCCATGAACGCCGTGAGGATGGAAAGCACGTCATTCAGGAATTCGCAATCGTTGTTCAGGAACAAGTAATAGTCGGCCGGCACCGAACGCGCCCCCAGCATCATGCCGCCCGCGAAACCGAGATTGCATTCGGACCACACGCAGGTAACTGTGCCTCGCGGGATGGCTGCCAATTGCTCGCGGTCGGCAGGAGCGGAATTGTTGTCGACGACGACGACAGTCACGTCTGCAGTTGCGGCCGTATGCCGACGCAGGGATTCGATGCAGCGCAGGGTATGGGCGGCGGAATTGTAATTCAGCACGACTACCGCGATTTTGGTGTGCGCTGTCATGGGAATTTGGACGCCAGGTTGCGGCCAGTGCGTGAAATCGCGAAATGCGGGAGGGTGCAGAAATTGGCTCCCCGGGCCGGACTCGAACCAGCGACCAACGGATTAACAGTCCGTCGCTCTACCAACTGAGCTACCGGGGAACAGTGGCGGAAGGGCGCATATGGTAATGAAGCGCTTCCGGAGGGTCAACGCCGAGGCGCGTCACACACCCGTTTGATGCAGGAAATCCTGGAATCGCTCCAAAGCCGCTTCAAGATTCTGCATGCTGGTGGCGAACGACAGGCGCAAGTGACCGGGAGCGCCAAAGGCACTGCCGGCGACCAATGCTATGCCGGCGTCGTTCAGCAGGCGCTCGGCCAGTGCATTGTCGTCGGCGAGCTTGAGCCTGGAAATCACTGCGGACAAATCCGGGAAAGCATAGAAGGTGCCGTCCGCCGGCAACACGCGCACGCCCGGCAGGGAATGCAGTTTCCCGTATACGAAGGCATGCCGTTCCTCATAGGCGCGGCACATGCGGCTCACGCAAGACTGGTCGCCGCTGAGCGCGGCTTCCGCGGCGGCCTGTGAGATGGACGCGGGATTCGAAGTGCTCTGGGACTGCACGTCGGTCATGGCATTGATGAGCCATGCGGGGCCGCCGGCGTAGCCGATGCGCCAGCCGGTCATGGCGTAGCTCTTGGATACTCCGTTGAGCACCAGCGTGCGCATGTAAAGATCGGGGCAGGCCATGACAATGTTGCAGAATGGTCCACCACGCCATTGGCAGTGCTCGTACATATCATCGGTGGCGATGAACACCTGCGGGTGGCGGCGCAGCACCGCGCCGAAGGCTTCGAGTTCCGTGCGGCTATAGGCCATGCCGGTGGGATTCGACGGGCTGTTGATCACCAGCAGGCGGGTACGTTTTGTGATGGCGCGTTCCAGCTGTTCCGGTTTGAGCTTGTAGTGCTGTTCCGCACCCGCATAGGGCATGATCGGGATGGCGGCGGCGAGCGCCACCATTTCCGGGTAGCTGACCCAGTAGGGCGCCGGAATGACCGCTTCATCGCCGGGATTCAGCAGTGCCTGGCAAAGATTGAAGAAACTCTGCTTTCCGCCGCAGGACACCAGGATCTGATCCGGCTTGTAGTCGAGACCGTTTTCGCGGCGGAACTTTTCGATGACCGCGCGCTTCAGAGCGGGCGTGCCTCCGACCGCCGTGTACTTGGTCTGGCCCGCGCGGATGGCGCGGATCGCAGCTTCCTTTATATGCTCGGGCGTGTCGAAATCCGGTTCGCCCGCACCCAGGCCGATGATGTCGCGGCCTTGAGCCCTGAGTTCGGCGGCGCGCGCGGTTACGGCCAGCGTGGGCGAAGGCTGCAGGCGCTGCACACGCTCCGCAAGCAAGGCAGTAGTCACGGGAATCTCCATGGAATCCGGCACGGCGCTATCATCTTAAATAAGCATCCGGGAAATTGCCAATGCACGACGATATGAAATTCCAGCTGACGGCCGAGTTTTCGCCGGCCGGTGACCAGGGCGAGGCCATTGCCAGGTTGACGGGCGGGTTGCGCGACGGTCTGGCACGCCAGACCCTGCTCGGCGTGACCGGTTCGGGCAAGACCTTCTCGGTCGCCAGCGTGATTCAGAACACACAGCGGCCGACGCTGGTGCTGGCGCCCAACAAGACGCTGGCCGCCCAGCTCTACGGTGAGTTCAAGTCGTTCTTCCCGCACAACGCGGTGGAGTACTTCGTTTCGTATTACGACTATTACCAGCCGGAGGCCTACGTGCCGTCCAGCGACACTTATATAGAGAAGGACGCCTCCATCAACGAGCACATCGAGCAGATGCGCCTGTCGGCCACCAAGGCCCTGCTCGAGCGCCACGATACGGTGATCGTGGCCACGGTCTCGGCGATTTACGGCCTGGGTGATCCGGAATCCTATCTCAGCATGGTGCTGCACCTGTCGCGCGGCGAGCGCATTGGGCAGCGCCAGATGCTGCGCCGACTGGCGGAAATGCAATACACGCGCAACGAGCTGGAGCTGAATCCCGGAACCTACCGCGTGCGCGGTGAAGTCATTGACATCTTCCCGGCGGAATCCGAGCGTGAGGCGCTGCGCGTCGAGCTGCTGGACGACGAAGTCGAGTCACTGCGGATGTTCGATCCGCTGACCGGCGCCCTGAGCCACAGCCTGCCGCGTTACACGGTCTATCCTTCGAGCCACTATGTCACGCCGCGCAACAAGGTGCTGGATGCGGTGGAGAACATCAAGAAAGAATTGGCTATCCGGCTGGCTGAACTGCGGCAGCTCAACAAACTGGTCGAGGCGCAGCGGCTCGAACAGCGCACGCGTTTCGATCTGGAGATGATGGCCGAGGTGGGTTACTGCAGCGGCATCGAGAACTATTCACGGCATCTCTCGGGCCGGCAGCCCGGCGAACCGCCACCCACGCTGTTCGATTACCTGCCGCCCGACGCGCTGCTGGTGGTGGACGAGAGCCACGTGACCATCCCGCAGCTGGGCGGCATGTATCGCGGCGATCGTTCGCGCAAGGAAACCCTGGTGGAATACGGATTCCGCCTGCCTTCGGCGCTCGACAACCGGCCGCTGCGCTTCGAGGAATGGGAAACGCGCGCGCCGCAGATTATTTTTGTCTCCGCCACGCCCGGTCCCTACGAAAAGCAGCATTCCGACCAAACGGTAGAGCAGGTGGTACGTCCCACCGGATTGGTGGACCCGGAAGTGGAAGTGCGCGCCGCGCGCACCCAGGTAGATGACCTGCTCTCCGAGGTGTGCGCGCGCGCCACACAGAACGAGCGCGTGCTCGTGACCACCCTCACCAAGCGCATGGCGGAAGATTTGACCGAGTACTTTGCCGAACACGCAGTGCGCGTGCGCTATCTGCATTCGGACATCGAAACCGTGGAGCGCACCGAGATCATCCGCGACTTGAGACTTGGCGTATTCGACGTGCTGGTCGGAATCAACCTGCTGCGCGAAGGTCTGGACCTCCCGGAAGTGTCGCTGGTGGCGATTCTGGATGCGGACAAGGAAGGCTTCCTGCGTTCCGAAGGTTCGCTGATCCAGACCATCGGACGCGCCGCGCGCAACGTGCACGGCAAGGCGATCCTGTATGCCGATCGGGTCACCGGTTCCATGCAGCGCGCCATGGATGAAACCAACCGGCGTCGCGACAGGCAGATGGCCTACAACCAGCAGCACGGCATCACGCCCCAGGGAATCCGCAAGGCGGTGGCGGACATCATGGAAGGCGCACGCAGCACCGCACCGCGTGGCGGCAAGGTGACCTACCTCAAGGTTGCCGAAGATCGCGCCAAGTATGAAGTCATGACGCCCGAGAAGCGCCTGAAGCTCATCAAACAGCTTGAACAGGAGATGCACAAGCACGCGCGCGACCTGGAATTCGAGGAGGCGGCGCGCCTGCGGGATGAAATCCGCAAAATCCAGGAAATTGACATGGGCCTGCCCGAGGTCAAAACCGGCTGAAATCTTGCCGGTTCAAGCTCATTCCGGTATCGTTTGCGCCCTGCAGGCGCGTAGCTCAGCTGGTTAGAGCACCACCTTGACATGGTGGGGGTCGTTGGTTCGAGTCCAATCGCGCCTACCAGATACCAGACTGTAAAGTTTATACAACCCGAAACACGCGGCCTTTGGTACCGGCCGCCACTGTAAGGAAGACGACAATGCCCGCTATTACTCTCCCCGACGGTTCCCAAAAGAAGTTCGATCATCCGGCGAGCGTGGCTGAAGTGGCCGCGAGCATCGGCCCAGGTCTGGCCAAGGCGGCGCTCGCCGGCAAAGTCGACGGCAGGCTGGTGGATACCTCGTACCTCATCAGCCGTGACGCCAAGCTCAATATCGTGACCGACCGCGACCCGGAAGGGCTCGAAGTCATCCGCCATTCCACGGCACATCTGTTGGCGCAAGCGGTGAAGCAGCTGTTTCCGCAAGCCCAGGTCACCATCGGGCCGGTGATCGAGGACGGTTTTTATTACGACTTCGCCTATGAGCGACCATTCACCGAAGAAGATCTCTCCGCCATCGAGAAACGCATGCAGGAACTGGTCACGCAGGATCAGCCGGTAAAGCGCAGTACCATGCCACGCGATGAGGCCGTCAAATTCTTCCGCGGCCTGGGAGAAAAATACAAGGCGGAAATTATCGCGAGCATTCCGGTCAACGAGGAAATTTCGTTGTATCGGCAGGGTGATTTCATTGACCTGTGCCGTGGTCCGCATGTGCCGTCCACCGGACACCTCAAGGCGTTTCATCTGACCAAAGTCGCGGGCGCCTATTGGCGCGGCGATTCGAAGAACGAAATGCTGCAACGTATTTATGGCACCGCCTGGGCTGACAAGAAATCGCTGCAGGAATACCTCACGCGGCTGGAGGAAGCCGAGAAACGCGATCATCGGCGGCTCGGCCGCGAACTGGATCTGTTCCACACTCAGGAAGAAGCGCCCGGCATGGTGTTCTGGCACGCCAAGGGTTGGGCGATTTGGCAGGTGGTAGAGCAGTATCTGCGCGTTGTGTACCGCGACAGCGGTTACCAGGAAATCCGTTGCCCGCAGATTCTCGACAAGAACCTGTGGGAGAAGACCGGCCACTGGCAGAATTACCGCGAGAGCATGTTCGTGACCGCGTCGGAAAACCGCGACTACGCCCTCAAGCCGATGAATTGTCCCGGTCACGTGCTGGTGTACAAACACGGGCTGCACAGCTACCGCGAATTGCCGATTCGCTACGGCGAGTTCGGCTCCTGCATCCGCAATGAGCCCTCCGGCGCGCTGCATGGATTGATGCGGGTGCGCGGCTTCGTGCAGGACGATGGCCACATCTTCTGTGCCGAGGACCAGATTGAGAGCGAAGTGGTGGCGTTCCACCGCCAGGCGATGCGCGTTTACGGCGACTTCGGTTTTGCCGCTATCGGGGTGAAACTCGCCCTGCGTCCCGGCGCCAACCAGCGCATCGGTTCCGATGCGGTCTGGGACAAGGCCGAGGCGGCACTCCGGCAGGCGCTGCACGTCTGCAAGGTAGAGTGGCAGGAATTGCCGGGCGAAGGGGCCTTCTACGGACCGAAAATCGAGTATCACATGAAGGATTCCATCGGCCGCTCCTGGCAGGTGGGCACCATGCAGGTGGACTTCTCCATGCCGGGACGGCTCGGGGCCGAGTACGTGGGCGAGGACGGCGCCCGACACGTGCCGGTGATGCTGCACCGCGCCATCGTGGGTTCCATGGAGCGTTTCCTGGGCATTCTCATCGAGCATCATGCCGGGCGTTTTCCGGCCTGGCTGGCCCCCGTCCAGGCGGTGGCACTGACCATCACCAGCCGGCAGGACGAATATGTCCATCGCGTCGTCGAAATCCTGAAAAATCAGGGGCTTCGGGTGGATGCCGACTTGAGAAACGAGAAGATCGGCCTTAAAATTCGCGAACACACGCTCCAGCGCGTCCCCTACCTTCTGGTGGCGGGCGACCGGGAGCAGGAATCAGGTTCCGTGGCGGTACGCACCCGCGCCGGCAACGACTTGGGCAGCCTCAAAATCGAGGAATTTGCCCGGCGGCTTGCCGGCGAGGTCACCAGCCGCGGAGTGTCGGCCTGAACGCCGCCCCAGGAGCAACATGAGGCGGGTTCAGGTTTATTTTTGGAGGGTCGGCTAATCAGTTCGGAAAAACGCGCCCGGCGCAACGGGGAGATCACGGCACCCAAGGTCCGGGTCATCGGCCCGGATAACCAGCAGATCGGCATCATGCTCACTCGCGAGGCCGTACAGTACGCGGAGCAGGCCGGATTGGATCTCGTGGAGGTGTCGCCCGCGGTTGAGCCCCCGGTGTGCCGGGTGATGGACTTTGGCAAATACCTCTTTGAGCTCAACAAGAAGCAGCAAACCGCGCGCAAGAAGCAGAAGCAGATTCAGGTCAAGGAAGTTAAATTCCGGCCGACGACGGACGAGGGCGATTACCGGATCAAATTGCGAAATCTGACGCGCTTCCTGGCGGAGGGCGACAAGGCCAAGGTCACGATCCGGTTCCGCGGCCGCGAAATGCTGCACCAGGAGCTGGGCACCGGCCTGATCGAGCGCATCCGCGGTGATCTCACCGAGGCCGCGCAGGTAGAGCAACATCCAAGACTCGAGGGACGGCAACTGGTTATGGTGCTGTCGCCCAAGAAGAAATAAGTCTCGTCAGAGACTGAAGCAAAAGCGGGGCCATTGTGGCCTCGCCGTCTGGCAACACAAACGCCGCGCCAGCGGGGCCAGACCTTAATAAAGTGAAACTCAGGAGTTCAGACAATGCCAAAGTTGAAGACCGTTCGTGCCGCGGCCAAGCGCTTCCGCGCCAATGCCAGCGGCCAATACAAGCGCGGACACTCGCACAAGCGACACATCCTCACCAAGAAGAGCCCGAAGCGCAAACGTCAGTTGCGCGGCGGTACAGCCGTGGTGCCGCAGGACCACGGGCGTGTGCGGCAAATGTTGCCCTGGTCATAAAGGAGGAATATCGCCATGGCTCGCGTAAAACGTTCGGTCACCAGCCGCGCCAAGCACAAGAAAACCCTGGGCCGCGCCAAGGGCTATTACAACGCACGCCGCAAAACTGTCAGGGCCGCCAAACAGGCGGTCATGAAGGCGGGCCAATACGCCTTCCGAGACCGGCGCGTGCGCAAACGGGAATTTCGCGCTTTGTGGGTGGCGCGCATAAATGCCGCCGCACGGCTCCACGGCCTGTCCTACAGCCGCTTCATGCATGGACTGAAGCGTGCGCAGGTCAGCCTCGATCGCAAATTGCTGGCGGACATTGCCGTCAGTGATCAGGCGGGCTTTGCGAAGCTTGTGGAAAAGGCCAAAGCAAGTCTGGCCTGACATGTTCGCCGCCTGCAGCGGCCGCCGGTGAACCAGCGAGGGGAAAGGCCGCGAGGTTTTTCCCCTCTGTTGTTTGTGAACCAGGGAACCGAGAACCGTGCTTGAACTCGATCAGCTGATCCAGGAAGCACACGCACGCGCCGCCGCGAGCGGGTCGCTTGCGGCGCTGGACGAAGTGCGCGTGCACTACCTCGGAAAAAAGGGCGTCATCACCGAGCAGCTAAAAGCCCTGGGGCGCCTGCCGCCCGGGGAACGTCCGGCTGCGGGTCAGCATGTCAATCGGGTCAAGCAGGCAATTGCCGAGCTTCTGGAGACGCGCCGCGGTGATCTGCAAGCAAGCGCCCTGGAGGCAGAACTGACCACGCATGCCGTGGATGTGACGCTGCCCGGGCGCGGTCAGGCACCCGGCGGTCTGCATCCCGTGACCCGCATCCTGGAGCGCGTGCAGGCGCTTTTTACCAGCCTCGGCTTCCGCGTGGAAGAAGGGCCGGAAATCGAGGACGAATTCCACAATTTCGACGCGTTGAATTTCAAGCCGGCGCACCCGGCACGCGCCGAGATGGACACCTTCTATCTGCGCGACCGGCCTTTGCTGCTGCGCACGCACACCTCACCCGTGCAGGTCCGCGCGCTGCTCAAATACGGCGCGCCGCTACGCGTGATCGCGCCCGGGCGTACGTTCCGCCACGACTACGACGTGACGCATACGCCCATGTTCCACCAGGTCGAAGGTCTGCTGGTGGACGAGGGCGTGAGCATGGCGCACCTGCGCGGCACGCTCACCGATTTCCTGCAACGCTTCTTTGAAATGGATGATCTCAAGTTGCGGTTCCGTCCCTCGTATTTTCCTTTCGTGGAGCCGGGAGCCGAAGTCGACATAAGCTGTATTTTCTGCGACGGCACCGGCTGCCGCGTCTGCAAGCAAACCGGCTGGCTGGAGGTGCTGGGCTGCGGGCTGGTGCACCCCAACGTGCTGGAAACCTGTCGCGTCGACACCCGGCGCTACAGCGGTTGGGCCTTCGGCGTGGGCATTGAACGGCTGGGCATGCTGCGCTACGGCATCAATGATATCCGCATGAACTATGAAAACGATCTGCGCTTCCTGCGCCAGTTCCGCTGAGGCGCAGCCATGAAACTCAGCGAACAATGGCTGCGTGAATTCGTGAACCCGCGGGCCACGGCAGGTGAGATTGCCGAGCGTCTGACGTTGGCCGGAATTGAAATCTCGTCCGTCACCGATGCGCTGCCGCCGATTGACAAGGTGGTGGTCGGTGAGGTGCTGAAGGTCGCGCGTCATCCTCAGGCGGACAAACTCAGCATTTGCGATGTCCGCATCAGCGCCAGGAAACAACTGCAAATCGTTTGCGGCGCGCCTAATGTTCACGCAGGCATGAAAGCCGCCGTGGCTCTGCCCGGTGCCCGCTTGCCGGACGGCACCGAGATTCACGTGAGCCGGCTGAGGGGAATGGAATCCCAGGGCATGCTGTGTTCCGCACGCGAGCTGGGCATTGGGGATGATCATTCAGGCCTTGTGGAATTACCCGTGGATTCGACGGTCGGGAAGCCGTTGATCCAGGTGCTGGGCGGTGCCGACAAAGTTCTGGAAGTGGAAATCACGCCGAATCGTGGTGACTGCCTGAGCGTGCTTGGCATCGCGCGCGAGCTGGGCGCACTCTTCGATCTGGACTTGCATCTACCGCAGTGCGCGCCGGTCAAGCCGACGATCAAGGACACGCTGCCAGTGACCCTCGCAGCACCGGAAGCTTGTCCGGTATTTTCCGGGCGGATCATTCGTGGTTTGCGTACCGATGCCGTGACCCCGTTGTGGATGCGCGAGCGACTGCGCCGCGCCGGATTACGCTGTGTGCACCCCGTGGTGGACGTCACCCAGTACGTCATGCTGGAACTGGGTCAGCCCATGCATGTCTACGATTTGAAGCGTGTGTCCGGAAGCATAGTTGTGCGCATGGCCAGGACCGGCGAGTCACTGCAGCTTCTGGATGGGAACACGCACACTCTGGAGCCGGATATGTTGGTCGTCGCCGACAGCACGCGCCCGTTGGGCGTGGGCGGGATCATGGGAGGCGCGGCGTCGAGCGTACAGGCGGATACCAGAGATATTTATCTGGAAGCCGCGTTTTTCGCGCCCCAGATCATCAGCAGTCGTGAACGCAAACTGGGTGTGCAAACCGATGCGGCCTACCGTTTTGCGCGCGGTGTGGATCCGACGGGCCAGACGCGTGCGCTGGAGCGTGCGACGCGACTGCTTTTGAACATTGCGAGTGGAGAGCCGGGCCCCGTGAACAGGGTTACGGGGAGGCCAAATGCGGCGGCCAAACTGGTTTTGCGGCAACTGAAATTGAGGCAGTTGCTGGGTATCAAGGTTCCCGATCGCGAAGTGGGCCGTATTCTGAGCCGCCTGGGATTCCGGACACGCAAGCGCGCGCGCACTTGGGAGGTGAGGGCGCCCAGTCACCGCTTCGACCTTGAAAGGGAAGAAGACTTGGTGGAAGAGGTGGGGCGGGTGTTCGGGTATGAGCACATACCTGCCATTGCCTACCCGTCCACCCAGCGCATGCTGCCCTTGCCGGAGGAGCAACTGCCGTTGGCCCGGCTGCGGGGCATACTGACCGGACGCGGATACCAGGAGGTCATCACCTACAGCTTCGTAGATGGACTGCTGCAGCAACGGCTTACGGGCGGCCCGGGAATTGCACTGGCCAATCCCATCACCACCGATATGACTGAGATGCGTTGCAGCCTGTGGCCGGGCTTGGTTCAGACGCTGCGTTACAACCTGAATCGTCAACAAGAGCGCGTGCGTGTTTTCGAGTGTGGAATGAGATTTATCGAACAACATAATGAAATAACACAGGAAAATGTCTTATCTGGATTGATAACTGGTTCCCAATATCCAGCCCAATGGGGACTACCGCAGCGCGCGGCCGACCTTTCCGACCTCCGGGGCGATGTGGAGACCCTGCTGGCGGCGAGCGAAGCCGCGGAGCGGCTGGGGGCCAGTGCAGCACTGCATCCGGCGTTGCATCCCGGCCAGTCGGCAAAGCTCCACTTGAACGGAGTTGATCTGGGCTGGATGGGCGCGTTACATCCCATCCTGCTCCGTGAACTGACGCTGGATCAGCCGGTATTCCTGTTTGAGCTGCGCCTAGGGCCATTGCTGAGTGGGCGTCTGCCGAAGCTCGCGCCCATATCCCCATTTCCTTCGTTGTCGCGGGACTTGGCGGTGGTGGTGGATGAAAGGGTGCCCGCCGCCACGATTTTGGGGCTGGTGCGGGAGGCCGTCGCGCCCCAACCTATTGAAGTTAACATATTTGACATATATCATGGACCAGGCATAGATTCTGGACGAAAAAGTGTGGCTTTGAGCTTGATTTTACAAGACTCTTCGCGCACTCTAACGGACGAGGCTGCGGATGCGACTGTCAAGCAAGTAGTCCGGCAGCTGCAAGATAAACTGGGTGCAACAATAAGAGACTAAGCATGGCGCTGACCAAGGCGGAGATGGCCGAGGCCTTGTTTGAAGAGCTGGGGCTCAACAAGCGGGAGGCGAAGGAGCTGGTGGACCTGTTTTTCGAGGAAGTCCGCCAGGCCTTGGCGCGGGGAAGACAGGTAAAGCTGTCGGGCTTCGGCAATTTCGACCTGCGCAGCAAAAACCAGCGTCCCGGTCGGAACCCCAAGACCGGTGAGGAGATCCCCATCAGCGCACGCCGCGTGGTGACTTTCAGGCCCGGACAGAAACTCAAGGCGCGAGTCGAAACCTATGCTGGAAGCCGGGAACAATAACGAACTGCCGGCCATCCCCGGCAAGCGTTACTTCACCATCGGTGAAGTCAGCGATCTTTGCGGCGTGAAGCCGCACGTATTGCGCTATTGGGAGCAGGAATTTCCGCAGCTCAAACCGGTCAAGCGCCGCGGCAACCGGCGTTACTACCAACGCCACGACGTGTTGGTCATCCGCCAGATACGCAGCCTGCTATACGATCAAGGCTTTACCATCGGCGGCGCCCGCCAACAGCTTTCCAGCGACACAGCACGTCAAGACGTGTCGCAAAGCCAGCAGATTGTCCATCAGTTGCGCACCGAGCTGGAAGAGCTGCTGCAGTTGCTCAAACGCTGAATCGTCAATAAACCTGCCAGGCGCTTGCCGTGCGTATCGGTTATCATGACGCGGTCGCGCAATTCTTGATGTTGTTCAATCGAACGGGGCGTAGCGCAGTCTGGTAGCGCACTTGCATGGGGTGCAAGTGGTCGGAGGTTCAAATCCTCTCGCCCCGACCAAATTCCGAATTACGCTGGGGGCGCACCGCCGGATTGAACTGCCACCGTCCTGGCCGTTGAAGGTGCCGTCTCAGCACGTCTCCAGGGCCAATCTCGCGAAATGGGTCTATCATGGAACACGGAATATTCGTCCACCCAGCTCAACGGATCGTGTTGCCCTGTCCGGCACGTCCTTGCATCATGTGAAATCCGCCCCCCACCCAAACACCAGAATCAACTCCCTGCGTATTACGCAGGTATTATTCAGCCTTGCATTGGTGATAGTAATAGTGCTTATCGCAATGGGCATCGCCGGAGTACATTGGCCTAAATGGCTGCTGGCCATAGCGGCTGTTTTGTAAACATCACGATTACAAGAAAGTCGGCTCCACCCGATCAACTCACAATCAAGGCGTGTGCGCAGGGATTGCGCGCCGCTCAAGCGTCGAGTGGTTTCAATGCCGCCAGGTAACGGTCCACTTCATTCACGGCCAACGGCTTCGAAAAATAATAGCCTTGCCCACGGCGGCAACCCAGCGCACGCAGGAGTTCAAGTTGGCGGGCGGTTTCGATACCCTCGGCAACCACGTCCATCCCCAAGTCCGCCGCCAGGACCGTGATGGTGCGGACAATTGACCGGTCACTGCGGTTTTTTTCTATGCCGGCGATAAATGAACGGTCGATCTTTAACGTATCCAGCTTGAATGTGCGCAAAGCACTGAGCGAAGAATAGCCGGTGCCGAAATCGTCCATTTGCAGATTCACTCCGATGGCGCGCAAGCGACTGATGGTCTCGGCCGCCAACTCCGGATTATCCATGAACACCGTCTCGGTGATTTCCAGGCACAGGCTGCCGGCGGGGATGTCGGTCATGTCCAGCACCCGGGCAACGCGCTGCGGCAGCAACCAGTGGGCAAACTGGCGATTCGCTATGTTTACGCTCACCGTGATTTTGTCACCCAGGTGCTTGTGACGCTTGCGCCACTGGGACAAATGCGCGCACGCGGTTTCAATCACCCACCAGCCCAGCGGAATAATCAGTCCGGTTTCTTCGGCAACCGCCAGGAATTGATCGGGCGTTACCAAACCGCGTTCAGGATGTGCCCAACGCACCAAGGCCTCGAAACCGGTGAGGCGCCCGCTGGCGAGATCGAGAATCGGTTGAAAATAGACGCGGAACTCGTTGCGCTGCAGCGCGTGGCGCAGCTCAGTCTCCAGTTTCAGGTTGGCTTTGACATGCTGGTGCATGGCGTCATCAAAAACCACGTAACCCGCCTTGCCGGCAGCTTTGGCGCGATACATGGCAGTGTCCGCATCCCGTAGCAATTCATCCGGATGCTGATAGTGAGGCGCACTGGTGACGATGCCGATGCTGGCGGTGGAAAATACGTCGCGGCCGCCGACAGTAAAGGCACGTGCCAGCTCCTCATGAATGCGTTCCGCCACGGCAGTGGCTTCGTCCAGAGCCTGTATATGCTCCAGAAGGATGGTGAATTCGTCACCGCCGTAGCGCGCCATGAGATCCGCAGGGCGCAGACAGGTGTGCAGGCGTTTGGTAATAGCCGTCAACAGCCGATCTCCGAAGCTGTGGCCTAAGCTGTCGTTGATCAGCTTGAAGCGATCGAGATCGAGAAACAAAAGGGCAAATGGAGCCGTACCAGCAGAATTATTCGAGGCCACGGCCTGACGCAGCCGATCCATGAAAAAGCTGCGGTTTGGCAGGCCGGTAAGCGCATCGTGATAGGCACTGTGCACCAAATCCTGCTCGACTTTCTTGCGCTCGGTGACGTCGCGTGCGGTGCCCATGACGGCGGGGCGGCCGCGCCAGAAAATCCGGCTCACGGCAACAGATGCGGTGATGCGCGGCATGCCGGGCTTGCCCCGCAAGTGCATTTCATGCGGATCCAGATAGTGCTCATCAACCGCATCCGCGGCAATTTTTTCCGCCAATCCATCGTTGGCTGAGACTATCACCTCGCTGAGCGGCATACCGTGCATGTCTTCGGAGCGATGCCCAAGCATCTGCGCAAAGGCACGATTCACGTAGATCAGTTTCCCGGCCTGACTGAGAAATACGCCGTCCTGGCTCATGTCCACCAGCAAGCGGTATTTTTCCTCTGAACGCAGCAGTGCCTCTTCGGCGCGCTTGCGGCCGGTGATATCCTGCAGCGTACCCTCGAAATACAGAATGTGCCCACGCGCGTCCTTGACTGCGCGCGAATTGTCACACACCCAAATCGTGGTGCCATCTTTCCGGAAGATCTGAAATTCCTGAGCGGAATATTGCCCGTGCTCCTCGAGACGGCGCAACAGTTCCGCGCGCTGTTCGCTGCGCACATAGATGCGCGAGGCAATGTTCAATTTGTCCGCGACGATTTCCTTGGGATTCTCGTAGCCTAGTATCCGCGCCAGTGCCGGATTGGCGCTGACAATCAGACCATCAGGCGTAGCTCGATAGATACCATCGCTGGCGTTGTCAAAATAGTCCTGGTACTTGTGTTCGCGGTCCCGCTGTGCGCCGACGGATTGGGCGTCCTGCAATCTGTGCTGGCAGCGCAGCAGCAGTACGCGTTGACTGCCTTCACCAATAAGTTTGGTCTGCACTTCGCAGGGAAGTGCGTTTCCGCCTTTGCTGCGGAAATGCATCGGCCAGGAATCAGACCGCTGGTGCGCTGATTCCGTTTGGAGTTTGGTCAGATCACCGGCATCCAGCACCTTGGTGCAGGCCGACTGTTGCAGCTCGTTGCGTGCGTAGCCCAGCCACTCGCAGGCAATATCGTTGACTTGTGAAAATGTCCAGTCGGCAGGGTTTGACGACGGACAGGCACAGATAAAGATGGCATCCTGCGCCGTACTGAACAATGCATCGACGGTAGCATTGAGGTTCTGTACGTGGCCCAAGGCCGCCTGAGAATCCGTAACGTCCACAAGGCTGAAAAGGATGTGGCGCGAACCGCCATATTCGCGGGCTTCTGCCGACAACCGTGCGTGCCGCACCATGCCGTTGCTGGCACGCAGGGCAACTTTGCGATTTACGATGTGGCCACCCGCCTTTAACTCCTGCATGAACTCGGTTCCCAGTTGCGAACTTTCGAACAGCTCCGAGTTTGACAGGCTCTGGCCTATCAATGTAGCGGGGCTGAGTCCGAGAAGTTGCTCGACGGAGGGGCTGATGTCGGTAATCTGCAAATTCTCGAATGTGGCTGCACCAATAATGTCCGACGTCATGCGGAATAGGTTGGCGAGTTTTGCGGTCGTCAGGCGTTGAATTTCGTCCAGGCGCTGCCGGCGCAATTCAGCGGCAGCGCGCGTTGCCAGGGCGCGCAATGTCGAGAGCAACTGCGCGTCGGCCTGCAGCGGCTGGCGCGACATGACGCCGAGGTGCCCGATCGCGCGGCCGTCCACATCACGAATGGCCACAGCACAAAAGGCGCGCACACCGTGTTTGCGCAGCCACCGGTCTTTGGGATAGAGGCTGACAACCTCATCTGCGTGCCATACCTCGGATTCGGCCAGCGTGCGTGCAGCCGGCGTCCCCTCGATGGCCAACTCGCTGCCCGACACCGCGCGATTCACATGCCAGGCGGAGATGATCCGCAATTTGGGATTGTCTGGGGTCTGGCGCACGCTCACGAAGGCATATTCGACATCCAGTGCATATGCCAAACGCCGGGTGACGTCGCGAATGAAATCCTCGCCCGTGAGGCCCGCCAATTGCTCGGTCAGCGCGTGAACTGCGCTGGCGGGGAGCGGGTGCATGGCATTTTCGGGTCTCATGGATCGGGGGCTCCCAGCGCGAACCGGACCATACCGTCCAACGGCTCCACCTTATGGCATTCCAATAATATCAGCTTTTATCTCGTATATATCTATAAGATGCTGATACTTATACGAATTGCGTGTCCGTCTCTACCATTTTCCGCTGAAATTGAAGGCCTGTTTTCCGTCCTGGTTGCTGGGTAGATACCGCAGCAGATTGCCAAGTGCAGCATCAGCCGGATCACGCAATGCCACTACACCCGAAACGTCATAGCGGCCGTTCGGTGTTACACGCAGGCTACCCTGCAGCATCAGGGGCCCGGAGGTATCCAGCAGGCTTCCGTGGATGCCGTCCGCCTGGGTTTGCACCTTCAGCTGATAATCCCCCAGGTTTGCAGACTGCGGCCAGGTCAAACTGACACCGGTGAAGTTGACGCTGCCGCTTGCCGCTGTGGGTCGGGCGTTGTCCAGAACGATTCGCTGCATGGTTATGGAGATTTGGCCTGCAACGCTGCCCGCAGGTAGCGGCAACCAGTGCGCCAACCGGCTGACGGGGAAGTGACCCGTTACATCCTCGAGCACCACTCTGCTGCCGTTGCCCGCCAACCGGGCCTGCAAAGCCAAGTCGGGAGCGCCGAGAAAGATATAACAGCCCAAACGGCCGCTAAACAATGCGGCCCAGTCAAAGCGCCAGTGTAACTGGCCCCAGGATTCACCTTGCCACGCGATATCCTGCGCGGATCCCGCCCACATGCTGCCATGTACGCCCGTAAGCTGCAGATCCGGCACACGTTTTTGCGCCCACCCGGCAGCATAGCTTGCAGGCAAGGTGGCCAGTAGAAATACAAGATACGCAACGATGCCTGCCAGCCACCAGCGCCCGACGCGCCAGCTCACGGTGCCGAGCCCTGAAGCCTGATGCTGGCATCCACCTGGCCCGGCCCGGATGCGCGAGTTACGGTAACATCGCTGGCGACCACACCGTAGGTGCGCTGCAATCCCGCCAGCCAGTTCACCAGGCTGTCAAAATCCACGCTCTTGAATTGTGCCCTCACCGAACCATCGTCGGACTGCTGCGCCTGCTGCAAGGCTCCGGCCACGCCGGCACTTGCGATACTTGCATTGACTGCGCCGAGCAAGGAGCCCCCGGGAAGCGCTGCCGGCTGCCTGCCCTGCGACGCTTCAATGCGACTGGCCACGGGCCGCATCCAGGCAAGCAACACACTCTGGGCCTGTACTTCCGCGGTCAATGCACGCCGGTGGCGGATATAGGGAGAAACCAGTGCCGCGTACAGAATAAACACCGCCAGAATTACCACGCCGCTTCCCAATACCCCGCGTTCGCGCTTTTCCAGCGACATGAACCATTGGCGCAACTGCTGCAGGGCATTCATGGGCTGCGCCCGTGCAGTGTCAAACGTGCCGTAGTCTGGCCGGCCGCACTACTGACTGAATCCATCTGCACCTCGAGTGCAGCGTTGCTTGCCAATGCCGATTGCAGGCCATGCAACGCATCCATGCTGCCAGCCTGGACTTGCAGTTGCAGGACATTTCCGTGATAACTGATTCCCTGCAATTGCAGGCCGGATTGCGCTTGCATTGCCGCGCCGACATTCGCCAGCATCGGCAGCAGGCCGGTTGCGGAGCCGCTGCCTCCGGTAAGCTGACTCAAGCGCCGCTCCATCTGCACGCGCGGCTCCACCATGCGCGTGACATCGGGTAGCGCACGATGAAAGAGCGCCGCGATCTGCTCCTGCTGCGCCGCGGACTGGCGCCGTAATCTGAATTCACTCACACCCTGCTGCACAATCAGGATCGCGACCAGCGCCGCGAGCAACACGACCGCGACGCGCCAGCGTGGCCAATATCCCGCCGCGCCGTCGCGACGCGCGAACGTGGCCTGCAACAGATTGATGACCTGCGGCGCACGTGAACCTCCGCCCATCAGCCCAATCGCCCCTGAACCCAGGTGGCTGTAGGCAATCTCGAGGTTCAGACCCGCAAGCAAAGCTGTGGTTTCCTGTTGCGCGGACTCGTCGGCCGCATACACCAGGGCATGCGTGCACTGCTGTGCTTCCGGCAGCTTGGCAAGCTGCCGCTGAATCAACAGCGGGGCGAGCGTCCGGTCCGCAACGATGCCGCTGCCGTCCGGGAAACGCACCAGCACCTGTTCGCCGTCAGGCACCGTGACCAGGCTGTGCTCGCGCACCGGCAAGGCGAGCACATCCACGACCATCTCGGCAGGCGTCAGGCCGGCCGCTGTGAGTTCGTCGAGCCACGCTTGCATGTGCGCTCGAGTGACCACGATGGTCGGGTAGCCGCGCGCGTCGCGCGCACCTACGGCGAAGTGCAGGCTTTCAATATCCTCGGCGAGCCGGTCTTCCAGCGCGAACGGCAGGCCTTGCTGGATCTTGTGGCTGTTGCGCGTGGGCAGGTCGGCGTGCAAAAACAGCGTCTGTGCTCCGGGCACACATACGCGCACTCGCCTGCCGTCGGCGATCTCCGCGGCCTCGGCCAGGGAACCGCTGCCTGGCTGACCCATGCGGTTGCCAAACGCATCCATTACCAGCCACGTGGCGGAGCGTCCGGCTTCCGGCATCCGCAATACCAGGGTTTCGCTCATAAAGTTCCGAAGCTGCGCCGCACGGCAATGGTCGCGCCGGTTCCGGTGCGGTACAGCAAACTGTACATGGTCAACTGTGCACTGCCAATGGTCACCCGCGTGGACAGCCGGAACCAGTTGCTGAACGTCTGGGGTGCGGGCACACCTGCCGGTATTGCAATGTTCCCTAACAATTGCGTGAGTTGCGTCGCACTCTGGAACGGCTGCTGAGCGCGTGCCTGTACCGCGCCAGCTGCAAGATCACTGCTGATGCCGGCGGTCAGCGTCATCAACACCGGTGCGGGCGCGGTGTTGATGTTAATGGCGACCGGCGTCAACGGCGTTCCCGACAGGGTGCCCGGAGCCTGCAGGGGCAGGGCACAAACGTAGGGCAGCAATGCTGCGTAAACCTGCGGCGTGACACCTTTGACCAGCAGCAATTCGCTGATGCTGGTCATCGGTTGTTCCGCGGTCAGGTAGGGGGGGCTGAGGCGCGAGTAGTAATTATCCTTGGCGCCGCCGGGAAAATGCGGCTGACTGCCGCCGTTCACCCAGTTGAATAGCGCATCGGCGATTTCCGGATCCAGATTGAGGGCCACGAGCAGGCGCTGGAACTGTGCAGTTGCCGCCGCGGCCTGAGCAGCATTGCTGCTGGCCAGATTGTTGACGTTGAACAGGCCTTGCAGATCCTGCAGATGTCCGCTGACCGATCCGCCCTGAACCGGCAGCGGAGGAAGTTGCAAGGCCCAGTCCTGGGTAAGATTGGTATTGTTGGGGCTGGACTGGTAATCGCGACGCAGAATCTGCTCCGCCCAGGCTTCGGCGCCGAGTGCGTATTCCATCGCCTGATCGCCTTGGGTGATGTTGGCGGTGCGACGGATGTCCAGCTCACGGGTCCAGATCATGCCGGTAGACAGCGTCGCGGCAATCGCCACCACCACCAGGGCAATGAGCAGCGCCACCCCGCGCTGTTTTGCCGATGCCTGCGCCCGATTGCTCACGGTGCGGCCACCTCGACAATACGCGTGATGCGGCCCAGATTCTTGAGCGTAACGTCGATTTCCACCGCCCGCGGCAACTGTGCGAGGTAAGCCTCACTGTTCACATTCAGCGGCGGCCATTGAGTCTGCCACGTGCCGCTGCTGTCCAAGAAACGCAGATCAAACTGCGTGACGCCGGTGAGCAACACCTGTCGCGCAGGTTCGGTTTGCGCAGGCACATCCAGTTCCGGCCATGACAAGCGCAGCAACTGGTCGTTATCCATCTGGTACGCCACGCGCTCCTCGGTGCTACGCACATCGGCGAGCGGATTACTCCATCCGCCACGTGTAAATATCAGTGGCGGCTGGTTCTGCGGCGTGCTCAGGAAAGCGGCCAGACGCGTGCCACCCAGCGGGTCGCGTACCGGGCGCGCCACGAGCTGGCTGAAATCGCGCGTCATGATGACCAGTGCCTGCTGCACCAGGCGCAGGCGCTGCATGCTGGTTGCGGTCTGCTCGCGTTCGCGAATCAGCCCGTGCAGGCCGCCATAGGCAAGCACCCCAATCACGGCCACGATGACCATGGCCACCAGGATTTCAATCAGTGTGAAACCGTACGCGCGCTGTTTCATGGTGCCGGCGTTCCGCCCTGAGCAGCGCGTAGCGCCGGATTGCTGCCAGACACCTGCGGCAATGGCCGACCAATGAAGCCCACGAGGCTGGCGCTCACCGTGGCGGGCGACAGCGCGTTGCTGACGTCAACCTCCACGCGCAACAGGTCCGGATCCTGGGTGGCGCTCACCACGGCCTGCCAATTCCACTTCTGACCAGCCATTTCGGCATCGCCTTTCTGCGTGCCGATGTCCGGCCACGCAGGGGCCAAGCGCAGCGTGGTCAATTCGTTCATCGCCACCCAGTGTGCGAAGGTCTTGTCCTGCAACCCGGCTGCGTTACGAATGCTGACTCCCACCGTGGCGATGATGGCACTCATGGCGAGCGCCAGAAACGCCAACGCAATCAGCACTTCGATCAACGTGAACCCGTGGGCGCGCTGATTTGCCGCTGCGCGTGCGTCAGCCAGCATCATTCTTGTCCGAGGGGACATAGCGGATACCGTGCTGCAGGTCGCCAGTCACGCGGTAGCCGTCGTTGTCATCGGCGCCACGCACGGTGATAGTGAACGGCGTAAGTTCGCCGCTGGAAAGCAGCAGTATCTGCGGCTTGATTTCAGTTTGATCAGCGGCCTTGTTGTCCGTCAGCCCATCGTCACTCATGGGTTTACTGGCAGGCAATTGAATGGGGGTTCCCTGCAGTTGCAATGACAGCACCAGGCCGCTGTCCAACTGCCGGCGACGCAGCAACTCGTCATCGCTGACCGGAGACCATTTGCTTCCGTCATAGGCCAGGAACTCGTAGGCATGCGGTGAAACGCGCAGGCCGTATTGCTGTCCACGCATTACCGCCTGCTGGGCAACCAGATCGGTAATCGCGGCGAGTTTCTGCGCGGCATTTTCTGCAGCCGGATTGGCCCCGAGAGATGCCAGCGACAGTATTCCGACGGCGGTCACGATGCTGATGATGACCAGCACCACCAACAGCTCGACCAGGGTGAAACCACGGATGGGTTTTGTCGGCATGCCGCACTCGCAGCACGCGGCCTCAGTGACCGCTGATGCCGGCGCCGTTGCCCGCGTTACTGCCTTCCAGGTTCCAGTTGCCGATCACGCCGGCATCGGTGGTGCCCGAGGAAGGGCCCTTGGGCCCGTAGGACCAGATGTCGATCGGGCCATGGACACCCGGGTTCAGATACTGATAGGGGTAATCCCACGGGTCTATCGGCAGACGATCCAGGTACTGCTTCCAATGCGGCGGCACCGGGTCGGTCGTGGGCTTGGTCACCAGCGCCTGCAGGCCCTGATCGGTGGTCGGGTAGACGAAATTGTCCAGCTTGTACATTTCAAGTGCGGACTGGATGGCACGAATATCCTGCTTGGCCTTGACGACGCGGGCCTCGTCCGGCTTGTTCATGATCTTGGGCACGATAATCGAGGCTAAAATCCCGAGAATGACCACCACCACCATGACTTCGATGAGAGTGAATCCGGATGACTGCTGGCGGGTGCGCATGGCGGTTTTGCTGGGGCGAGCGGGTTAAAGTGCGGCTGAAGTCCGAAAACCATCATACCGCAACGGCTTGGCTCAGTTGACGATGACCGCACGCGCAATTCCTGATTCCCCGCTGAGCGTCAAGCGCCTGTGGCCCATGCTGGTCATCGTGGTGCCGTGTGTGCTGCTGGCGCTTGCCGGCAATGCCGCACGCAGCTTCCTGCAATTTGACCGGGTTGCCATATTGGATGGGCAGATCTGGCGCATTTTCACCGGCAACTGGGTTCATCTGGGGTGGGGGCATCTCGGTGAGGATATGGCCGGGTATGTGCTGCTGTGGCTATTGTTCGAGCGGGAAATGCCTGGGTGGCGCTGCCCCATACTGGTGGTCCTGGGATCGCTGGGCGTGGGTTTCGGCCTGCTGCTCGGCGACCCCGCTTTGCGATGGTATGTGGGCATCTCAGGCGCGTTGAACACACTCTGGATTGCAGGCGCCATGTTGCTCATGGCGCGACGCGACTGGCTGGGCTGGGTGCTCGCGCTGTTCCTGGTATTGAAGCTCGTCTACGAGCAGCTGCTGGGTCCGCTTCCGTGGTCCGCAGCCACGACGGGTGGACCCGTCGTCGTAGATGCCCACCTCTGGGGAGCCTTGAGCGGTGCGGTACTGGGAGCAGCGGTTCTCCTTTGGTCGCGCTGGCGTAATACACGAGACAGAGCGGACAGGCAGGTATAATCCGGGCCTCCCCAAAAGGACCTGCACATGAGTTTTGCCGCCGTTTTTCCCGGCCAGGGCTCACAATCAATTGGCATGCTGGCGAGCTTTCTGCCCGACTATCATGAGATTAAACAGGTATTTACAGAAGCCTCCGATGTTTTAGATTATGACCTTTGGGAGTTGATTCAGACCGGACCCGATGAGCGTTTGAATGCAACGGAGCGTACCCAGCCCGCACTGCTGGCAGCCGGAGTCGCTCTGTGGAGGCTGTGGCAAGTCAGTAACGGACCCAAGCCTGCCTGCATGGCGGGACACAGCCTGGGCGAATACACCGCACTAGTTTGCTCGGGAGCCATGGATTTCAAGGCTGCCGTCAAACTGGTCGCGTTCCGAGGCCAAGTCATGCAGCAGGCCGCGCCACCGGGGGTAGGGGCCATGGCGGCTATTCTGGGCCTGGATGACGATGCCGTGCGCCTCGCCTGTACTGAAGCAGCCCAAGGCCAGGTGGTCGAGGCCGTGAACTTCAACTCCCCGGGCCAGGTCGTAATTGCCGGGGAAAAGCCTGCCGTGGAGCGTGCCATGGCATCCTGCAGTGCCAAGGGCGCCAAGCGCGCCGTGCTCCTGCCGGTCAGCGTACCCTCGCATTGCGCCCTGATGCGGCCTGCCGCAGACAAACTGGCTGCCAGACTTGCCGACCTGCTGTTGAAGCCGCCGCAGATTCCGGTCATCCACAACGTGGATGTAGCGGCTCATGCCGACGTCGCAGCTATCCGGCAGGCCCTCAAGGAGCAGCTGTATAGTCCAGTGCGTTGGGCAGAAACCGTCCAATTACTGGCCAGCCGGGGCATCACCAAGCTCGTGGAATTCGGACCAGGCCGGGTACTCAGCGGGTTGACCAAGCGTATCAATAAATCCGTGGAAGCCTATCCCGTTTACGATCCACAAACCCTGCAGGCCGCTCTGGCCGCCGTGGGCAAGCCATGAGCCTGCTGCATGAGGAGATTGTGCTGGTAACCGGCGCCACCCGCGGCATCGGGCGGACGATTGCGCTCACGCTCGCGAAAGCCGGCGCGACGGTTATCGGTACGGCGACTACGGCCGAGGGCGCAGCCACCATCAGCGGCTACCTGGCCGCGGAGCATCTTGCCGGTCGGGGCGCGGTACTGGACGTCGCCAGTCCCGAGGCCGTGGAACAGGTGGTGCAAGCCATCACCAAGGAATTCGGCAGTCCCACCATCTTGGTGAACAACGCCGGCATCACCCGCGATACGCTGCTGATGCGCATGCAGGAAGAGGACTGGCAAACGGTGATCAATACGGATCTCGGTTCCGTGTTCCGCCTGTCGAAAGCCTGCATGCGCGGCATGCTCAAAGCACGCCGCGGCCGCATCATCAATATCTCCTCGGTCGTGGGTGCCACGGGCAATCCCGGGCAAGCCAACTACTCAGCCGCCAAGGCCGGCATGCTCGGCTTCACCAAATCGCTGGCGCGCGAAATCGCTTCACGCAATGTCACCGTCAACACTGTGGCACCAGGTTTCATTGATACCGACATGACCCGCGCGCTCAGCGCAGCGCAGCGCGCGACCTTGTTGAATCAAATTCCACTGGGGCGGCTTGGCTTGCCGGAAGATGTTGCACAAGCCGTACTGTTCCTGGCCTCGCCTGCAGCCGCTTATATCACCGGCGAAACTCTGCACGTGAATGGCGGCATGTATATGGCCTAGCGATGCGGCCGCGCTGGCATGGGGGGGCGGATTTCACTACAATACCGCCCCCAGTTTGGCCGGCCACCCCGGCCAACGCTGTTGTTGTCACTTCGGGAGGTTCCAAAAGTCATGAGTAGCATCGAAGAACGCGTCAAGAAGATCGTCGTGGAACAGCTGGGTGTCAAAGAGGAACAAGTGACTCCGCAGGCCTCGTTCGTGGACGATCTGGGTGCTGACTCCCTGGACACCGTGGAACTGGTTATGGCTCTGGAAGAGGAATTCGAGTGCGAAATCCCTGACGAGGAAGCCGAAAAAATCACCACCGTGGGCCAGGCGGTTGACTACATCAAGGCGCACCTGCCCAACGCCTGAACTGCCCCGTTCCCCGACAAACGCGCCGTTGTTGCCGGAAGGTGGCAGCGGCCTTGTCTTTTCTTATACTCTCCAAACCGGCGTACAAGAGGATTAAGGCGGTGTCCAAGCGGCGTGTGGTGGTAACCGGTCTGGGTATCATTTCCCCGGTCGGCAACAGCGTGGAGCAGGCCTGGCAGGCCATCGTCGCCGGCCAAAGCGGCGTGGGGCCCATCACGCATTTCGATGTCGCCAATTATCCGACGCGCATTGCAGCGGAGGTGAAAGGCTTCGACCCGGCGCAGTACATCGAGCCCAAGGACATCAAGAAAATGGATCCGTTCGTGCACTACGGTGTGGCGGCGGGGATGCAGGCCTTCAAGGATTCAGGATTGAAAGTGGATGCCGCCAACTGTGCACGCGTGGGTGCGGCGATCGGTGCCGGCATCGGCGGGCTCACCAACATCGAGAAGGCGCACGCGTCGATTTTGGAGAACAACGGCCCAAAGCGCGTGTCGCCGTTCTTCGTGCCCTCCAGCATCATCAACATGATCGCCGGCCATCTGTCCATCATCTACGGTTTCAAGGGTCCGAACCTGGCAGTCGTGACCGCCTGTACCACCGCCAACCACAATATCGGCATCGCCATGCGTTGCATCCAGTATGGCGACGCGGATGTCATGATTGCCGGCGGTGCCGAGATGACCGTCACCCCGCTGGGCATCGGTGGCTTCTGTGCGGCACGCGCGCTGTCCACACGCAACGATGCTCCGGAAAAAGCCAGCCGTCCCTGGGATCGGGACCGCGACGGCTTCGTGCTGGGTGAAGGTGCCGGCATCATCGTCCTGGAGGAGTACGAACATGCCAAAAAGCGTGGTGCCAGGATTTATGCCGAGCTTGTCGGATTCGGGATGAGTGGCGATGCCTACCACATGACCGCGCCACCGGAAGACGGGGAGGGTGCACGCCTGTGTATGGTCAATGCGCTGCACGATGCCGGCTTACAACCCGCGCAGGTACAGTACATCAACGCGCATGGTACTTCGACCCAGGTGGGCGACAAGGGTGAAAGCGCCGCTATCGAGCGCACCTTCGGTGCGCATGCCAAGACTGTCGCAGTCAGCTCCACCAAGTCCATGACTGGTCACTTGCTGGGCGCCGCCGGCGGTGTGGAAGCCATCTTCAGCATTCTGGCGCTGCGCGACCAGGTAGCCCCGCCCACCATCAATCTCGACCATCCCGATGAGGGCTGCAATCTGGATTACGTGCCACACACCGCGCGCAAGATGCAGATGGATGCCGTGCTCTCCAATTCCTTCGGTTTTGGCGGCACCAACGGCACCCTCGTGTTCTGCCGTCTCCACTGAGTTCCGCGCGCGCCGCACATCGCATGCCGAAAGCGGCTGCAGCGGATTCCACGACCCGCGTGCTGCGCGGCGTAGTGAATTTGCCGGAGCTGCAACGTCACCAGTCCGAGCGCTATCCTTATTTATTGCAAACTGTCGCACGCGGCGCGGCACCCGGTCGTTACGACATACTCATGGCCTTTCCCGGCGCCGCGCTCACCCTGCACGCGGACGGCCGTCTTAGCGGCGTGGCGCCTGGAGCGGTTGTAGGGAACGGCTTCCTGGATGCGCTGGATGGATGGTGGCAGCGCAAGTGCGTTCCACCGCCGAATAGCACGCTGCGGCACGTACCGTTTCGCGGCGGCTGGTTTTTGTTTTTGGCCTACGAACTGGCCGTCGAGATCGAGCCGGTGCTGCATCTGCAACCGGACCAAATCCTGCCGCTCGCCTGGGCCACGCGCATTCCCGCCGCCGTCATCTGTGACCATGCGCGAGGCACCACGACATTGCTGGCCGAATCGGGGCACGCGGAGCAGATGGAACAAATGCACACCGATTTGCGTGCACTGGCACCGCCCCCCGCCGACGCACGGCCGCTGTTGGCAGCGCCGCTGACGGAGGAGGACCCGCGGCGCTACCTGCACGCCGTGGCGCGCGCGCGGAGCTATATCCGTGACGGTGACATCTTTCAGGCGAATCTCTCACGCCAGTGGCAGGCGCCGCTGCGCCCCGAGGCTTCGGCCGCGGAAATATACCGCAGGCTGTGCCGCGCCAATCCGGCGCCGTTTGCAGCACTGGCATTGCACGGCGACAGCGCAATCATCAGCTCCTCGCCGGAGCGACTGGTGCGCGTGCACGGCGGGCGCGCGGAAACCCGTCCCATTGCCGGCACCCGACCGCGTGACTCCGACCCGGAACTCGATGCGGCGCTGATTCACGAGCTGCTGGCCAATCCCAAGGAACGCGCCGAGCACGTAATGCTGCTGGATCTGGAGCGCAACGATCTGGGGCGTGTGTGTCGCACCGGCAGCGTGCGCGTGGACGAGTTGATGGCAATCGAATCCTACGCGCACGTGCATCATATTGTTTCCAACGTGAGCGGCGAGCTGCGCGCGGACGTGACGCCGGGACAGGTGCTGCGTGCGATATTTCCCGGCGGTACCATCACTGGCTGCCCGAAAGTGCGCTGCATGCAGATCATTGCCGAACTGGAAGCGGCCGCACGCGGCGCCTACACCGGTTCTCTGGGCTATCTCAACCGCGACGGCGACCTGGACCTGAATATTCTGATCCGCACACTGGTGAAAAACGGCCCGCAATTACAGTTTCGCGCCGGTGCCGGCATCGTGGCCGATTCGGTGCCGGAACGCGAACTGGAGGAAACGCGCGCCAAAGCCCGTGGTCTGGCGCGTGCTCTGGGAGCAGATGCATGACCGGTGGCTGTTGGGTGAACGGCAAATTGCAGGATCAGGTGTCGGTGTCCGACCGCGGCCTGCAATATGGCGACGGACTGTTCGAGACATTGCCGACCGTACACGGACAGATCTCTCTGCTCACCTATCACCTGGACAGGTTGTACGCAGGCTGTGAGCGATTGGCGATTACCGCGCCCGCGCGTGACAAACTGCAAGCCGAATTGCTGAATGCAGCACGCGGCGAACAACGTGCCGTGCTCAAACTGCTCATTACGCGCGGCGGGGGCGGCCGCGGTTATCGGCTGCCGCCGGGTGCGGAAAGCACGCGCATTCTCATGCGCCATCCCTGGCCGGATCATCCACCCGCATGGAGTGAAGTCGGCATACAACTGCGTGTTTGCAGTACGCGACTTGGCCACAATTCCCGGCTCGCGGGTCTCAAGCATCTCAACCGTCTCGAGCAGGTGCTGGCGCGTGCAGAGTGGTCGGAACGCGATCCATGGCAGGAGGGACTGATGCTGGACGAGGAGGGCGCTGTCATCGAAGGTACAATGACCAATGTGTTTGCACGTTTGGCGGACGACCGCCAAGTCACGCCCGAATTGAGCCGCTGCGGCGTGGCGGGCGTGATGCGCCGCCACCTGCTGGAGCGCGCAGTCCGGGCAGGCGACCCGGTGCATGAAGTCAATCTATCGCTGCGGGAATTGCAGGAGTCAAGTGAAGTGTTGGTGTGCAACTCATTGATTGGCATTTGGCCGGTACGCCGGCTTGATGATAGGGATTACGCGCCAGGCGCGTGGACGCGCCGCATGCAACTTTGGGCGCGGGAAACCGGGATTGGAACAAATTGAGACCGGGCATGGTGCGCAAACTCTTCGCACTGCTGGCACTGGTGGTGTTGCTGGTGCTGGCCGGCACTGCGTACTGGCGCGGATTTCTGGCGCCGGTGGTCACCGGCACGCGCGCCGTGGATGTGGAAGTGACACCGGGCGCGCCGCTGCGCCAGGTGGCGGCCGAACTGCACGCCCAGGGCGTGTTGCCGCAGCCGCTCGATCTCGTGTGGCTGGCGCGCCTGCGCGGCGACACGCACTCGCTGCGCGCCGGTGAATATCTGGTGCCGCCCGGCACCAGCGTCGCCGGCCTGCTCGATCTGCTCAAAAGCGGCAAGGTGGTGCTGCATGCGCTCACGCTGGTGGACGGCTGGACCTTCAAGCAGGTGATGCAGGCCGTGGACAGCAATCCCGCTCTCAGGCACACGCTGGCCGGCATGAATTCCAACGCCATCATGGCGGCGCTCGGCCATCCCGGTGAAGCACCCGAAGGCCGGTTCTATCCGGACACCTACCAGTTCCCCAAGGGCACCAGCGACGTGGCTTTCCTGCAGCGCGCGTACCGCGACATGCAGTCACACCTGGAAAGCGCCTGGCAGCAGCGCGCACCCGGCTTGCCGTACCAGACGTCCTACGACGCGCTCATCCTGGCGTCCGTTGTCGAGAAGGAAACCGCCCAGCCGACCGAGCGCGGCGAAATTGCCGGTGTGTTCGTGCGCCGCCTGGCGAAAGACATGCGCCTGCAATCCGACCCCACGGTGATCTATGGCCTGGGTAATGCCTACAACGGAAAAATCACCTACAAAGACTTGCGCACGAACACGCCGTACAACACCTATACACGCAACGGGTTGCCACCCACGCCGATTTGTCTACCCAGTCTGGCGTCGATTGAAGCGGCCTTGCATCCCGCCCCCGGTGACGCGCTGTATTTCGTGGCGCGCGGCGACGGCACCCACCAGTTTTCGGCGACTCTGGCCGAGCAGAACGCGGCGGTGCAGAAATACCAGATCAGGCGCCACCGGCCATGACGCGATCCGGCAAAACGCCGCGCGCACGCTTTATCACCTTCGAAGGCATTGAAGGCGTCGGCAAGTCCACGCAGTTGAAATTCGTTGCCCGCTGGTTGCGCGCGCGCGGCATCAAGCTGCTGATCACACGTGAGCCCGGAGGCACGGTGCTGGCCGACAAGATCCGCAAGCTGCTGCTCACGCCACGCGCACAACGGCTAACGCCGATGACGGAGCTGCTGCTCATGTTCGCGGCACGCGCCAGCCACGTGGAGCAGGTCATCCGGCCGGCGCTGAACTCCGGTTGCTGGGTGCTGTGCGACCGGTTCACGGACGCGAGCTATGCCTATCAGGGAGGCGGGCGGCGCATACCAATGCGCGAGATTGCCGCGCTGGAGCGCATGGTCACGCGCGGACTCAAACCCGACTTGACCTTGCTGCTGGTCGCTTCAGTGCGCGTCGGCATGCTGCGCGTACGCCGGCGCGGCCGGCGCGATCGCTTCGAACTGGAACAATATGCGTTCTTCGAGCGCGTGCGGCGCGCGTACCTGCAACGCGCAAAACTGGAAGCGCAACGCATCCGCATCATCCGCGCGGATGCCGGTCTGCCAACCGTGCGCCGGCATGTCCTGCGCGTACTTGAACAGCGCGTGACAACATGGCTGTGAACGCTACGCATGCATTTCCGGAGTGGCAGGCGGTTCCGCTGCCATGGCAAGTGTCGCTTTGGCAACGCGCCGGCGCCTGGCTGCAGAGTGATCGGCTGCCGCACGCACTGATGCTTACGGGCGTGGAGGGGAGCGGTAAGCAATTGTTTGCCAGCGCGTTTGCAGCCCTGGCCTTGTGTCGGCAGCCGGAGAACGGCCGCGCCTGCGGCCATTGCCATTCCTGTCGGCAATTTGCCGCGGGTGCTCACCCTGATTATCACTGCGTCACACTCGCCGAGGAGAAGAACGCAATCCTCGTGGATCAGATCCGGGAATTGTGCGCAACGCTGGCGCTCACGAGTCTGCACGGCGGACGCAAGCTCGCGGTGCTGTGGCCCGCCGATGCCATGAACGGCAGCGCCGCCAACAGTCTGCTCAAGACCCTGGAAGAACCGGCGCCCGGCACGCTGCTGATTCTGGTGACGGCGCAGCCCGCGCGGCTGCCGGCCACCGTTCGCAGTAGATGTCAGTTGCTCAGCATGGCCGCGCCCGCCACGCAGGCCGCACTCGACTGGCTTGACGGCACCGAGTCCCGCTCCGATTGGCCGGCACTCATCGGCATCGCTGGCGGGGGACCGTTGCTTGCTATGCAGCTGGCGGGGGTACCCCTGATGCGCGAACGTCTGGGAATGTTCCAGATGCTGGTGGATCTGCGTTCCAACAAGCTCAATCCCTTGCAGTGTGCGGGCGCGCTTTCCCGTGAACCGTTGCCACTGGTGCTGCGCTTGCTGCAGACCTGGACCATGGATCTCGTACGCCTCGGGAGCGCGGCCTTTACGGCCCCGCCCGAGCTGATCAATGCCGATGCCCGTGTGCTGTTGCAAAGCGCCCTCGTGGGATTAAACTTGCGCGCACTGCACGCATATTTGGGACGGCTCAACCAGGCCGCGGCTCTCGCGGCGACTACGGTGAACGCCCAGTTGCTGCTGGAGGATCTGCTGCTGCAATGGTCCGAAGGGCTGGGAAGCTTGAACACCGCGGCGCTCGCGGCTGCCGGAGGCTGAATTCATGAGTGAACCACGCCAACAGGCGATTCATACCGTGGCGATCAAGGACAAGAGTGCCTTGTACAGCGCCTACATGCCGTTCGTGAAAAACGGCGGCATTTTCATCCCCACGGACAAGCCCTATCAACTGGGTGATGAAGTGTTCGTGCTGTTGCAGCTCATGGAATCTACCGAGCGCCTGCCGGTGGCCGCCAAAGTGGTGTGGATCACCCCGCGCAGCATCAACCGCACACGTGCCACCGGCATCGGCGTGCAATTCAGTCTGCAGGATGGCGGCAACACCCAACGCAAAATCGAAGACCTGCTGGGCACGGCGCTGCGTGCCGATCGGGCCACGCATACCATGTGACATCCGCCGATCTGTCGAACACCGCAGCCGCCGATGCACGCGAGACGGCCAGCCTGGCCGAGGCTGCACGCCGTAGCGCCGCATCCAATCAGCTACCCGCCGCGATCGATTTATATAAACAGTTGCTGCAGCGCGATCCCGCGCATCCCGAAGCGCTGAGCTTTTTGGGCATGCAGGCACTGGCGGCCGGAAACCTTGGCCAGAGTCTGGCATTTTTTGAGCGTGCGGTTACGGCCTACCCCGGAGATGCCGCGCTCTTCAAGAACCTCGGACTGGTGCAGCGTGCGCGCGGGGCGCTGCCCGAAGCCGTCGCGGCGCTGGACACGGCCTTGCGCCTGCAGCCGGAATTTCCCGTAGCCCACCTACATAAAGGTGCGGTGCTGGAACAGCTGGGGCGCAGTGATGACGCGTTGAACAGTTTTCTTGCCGGACTCATGCAAGCCGGCGATCTCGGCTTGATGGTGCAACCCGAGCGCCTGCCGGCGGGGTTGCGCCAGGCCCTGCAGCACGCCATGGACGTGGTGCAGCAGGCACGTGAAGTGAGACTCGCGCAGGCGCTCGCGCCCCTGCGCGCCGGTCATCCGGCAGCGGACTTCGTGCGCGTCGACCAATGTTTGCGTGCTTATTTAGGACAGGAAGCGCTCCCGGCTGGCAATCCGCTGCAGCGCTGCACCTTCATGACGTTCCCCGGCGTGCCGTCGCAGGCATGGTTCCAACGTGAACAATTTCCCTGGTTTGCGAAAATTGAAAAACATACCGATGAGATCCGCTCCGAGCTGCTCGAAGTCTTGCGCGCCGATGAGGGCTTCCGGCCGTTCATCGAGATGCGCCGCAATCAGCCGGGCGCGAAGTACTGGGACGCGCTCAATTACTCGCCCAACTGGAACGCGTTTTTCTTCTACCGCGACGGCCACCGCTATGATGCCAATTGCACGCGCTGCCCGGTCACCGCGGGACTGCTGGATACGCTGCCGCTGAACCGGGTGGCCGATCATTCTCCGGAAACGCTGTTTTCAGTGCTCAAACCGGGCGCGCACATCCCGCCGCATACCGGCGTGATCAACATCCGCCTGGTCGCGCATCTGGCGCTGATCATCCCTCCGGATTGCGGCATCCGCGTCGGCACCGAGACCCGCGGCTGGAAGGAAGGCGAGTGCATCGTATTCGACGATACCTTCGAGCACGAAGCCTGGAACAAGAGCGCGCGTACGCGCGTGGTGCTGATTTTCGATATCTGGAACCCGTATCTCACCGAGCTGGAACGCGAGGCCATGCGCATCGTGGTGGAAGAACTCGGCCGTCTGGGCCGCGTCTCCGGTAGGCAAGATCGCGAAGACTAGATCCTGTGGACAGACAACCATCGCGCGCCGAATCCGCATATCAGAAGAGGGGCTAATTCATTGGAGCCGTACCAGCTGCAAAGCTACAGCTAGTATTAACCATAATATACAAAACTTGCAACCCATTGGGCCTTGCCCGTTTCTAATTCTCGATGGGTTGTGTTGCAAAATATTTCATACCCATGTGTGGATCACCCTTCCTCGAAGGAAGGTGATTTTTTTCTTTTCCCGGATTTTTTCCCCTATGTGACTTGCCGCCTTTGCGGTTATCCGCCTCTGGACGATATAGAACTAGAGGCGTGGCGTGATGGCTGTTGCCTGAGTTGCAGGATTCTCTATGGTTACTGTTGCTAACGCGTGCTTGAACAACAGCGATTTAGAATCGCGTCTGACTCTCCTGAGCCAGTTTTTTCTTCTGTCCGCGAAGCATACGCCTCCTTTCTTTCTCGATACACATGGGATTGGTTTTGCACGTTCACCTTCCGGACGCCAACGCATCCTGAAGCCGCACGTAAGTATTACGGTGTTTGGCTGTCATGCCTTAATCGCAGTGTCTTCGGTGTTCACTGGTGGAAACAACGTAAGTCCGTTTATTGGTGTCTTGCGTTTGAAAGACACCGATCTGGTGCACTGCACATGCACGCGCTCATCGGCCATCCTCTGCGTGATCTCAACAACGCAGCGAATCGTCTCAAGTTTATGGATTTGTGGTTTGGACTCGGTAAAAGTGGCTGCGCAGGAAATGGCGACAACGGGGAGGCTGGTTTTTCATCAGCCAAAGGCCCCGGGATTGCTCGCATTTTCCGTGCCAACAACCGCTGTGCGGTTTCTGCCTATGTCAGCAAGTATGTTGTCAAAGGCGGTGAGATCGAACTCGGCGGTTCCCTCGGAAGGTTTTACGCAACCTGATTAAGTACGAGGGCAGGGCGGGGACCTGTGAACACCGGCTGGAAGTTGCTGTGCACACCAGCAGTTCGTATTCGGTACATCGGTGGCCGGCGTTAGCCGCACCATCGGACGCCGAATCAGCAGCGCAGGTTGCGTTGCTTGACGGGATAGTTATACCTGTAATTTAGCTTAGGAGCTTAAACATGATCCGTTTGATTGTTCACAATGAGACACCGCAGAAGCGTGAAGTTATTGGCCGACGCAATGGTCAGACCTATACGTTCTTTGAACAGAAGGCTACTGCTTACCTTGGTGATGAGGTTCGTAATGTGAGACTTTCTCATTCCCGCGCCGACGATTGCATCAAGCCGGGCACCTATGCACTCGATGCTGAAAAGAGCATCCGTGTTGACAACTACGGTGCACTGACTCTCAAGGCAAATCTGGTGTTGACGCCAGTGGTAGCGGGGCAGAAGTAACGATGGTTTTGAAACGCTGAGCTACCGAGTGGGTGCTTGCTCAGGGTGTTGCGTTACAGGGACGTAACGGAACTATTCTCACTCGGACTATTTCGGTAGGAGAACTTGACGAGCACGCTCTATCTAATGGTCTGCAACGTTCAGCCTACCAACGGCGTCTGTCCAGCTGCTAATCAGGTTTGGATGAGCTGGACAGACGTCACTTCTTTCGATGTGTCGCAACTCGATCCGGTGTTGGTTGCTCAAGCGCTTGCTGCAGGATTTGTTCTCGTTGGTATGTTCTGGGCTATTGGCAAAGCATGCAAGGTTCTACTGGATATGGTGCGACATGGTTGATTTCTGTGCGGGTGACTCAGCTTGGAGCGAGACCTACTTCGTCTGTAGGATGCACCGGGGTTCGAATCCTCGGACCCGCAACCATTTTTTGATTGTTCAATGAGGTGATTGACGGATATATTCGCTCCATTGCTTTCGTCTGTTGATTTCCATGACTTGATTCAGGATTTGATTGTTGTCGCGAGTGCACTTGCTGGTGCATTTATAGCAGCTCGCGGGTCGAGATTGATTTTGCATTTTCTTCTTACGTATTACGATGATTAGTTGTTTATCCGGAAGGCTGCCCCGGCCGTGTGCAGTCTTGGCTTAATGAGGTGATTGACGGATCCTTTTGCTAGCCTGATCAGTGCGGTCAATTTCAGCAACGTAACGACCGATGTCGTTGCCGTTGCTGCGTTGCTCGCAGCGGTGTATGTGGCCATCAAAGGTGCTCGGATCATTCTGAGCTTCCTGCGCGGTCGCTGATGTGTTGGGCCGGTGGCTGTCGCCGGCCCTCACTTTTTTGAGGAGGTTTTTGTATGGCTCAGCTTTGGTACTTGGCTCTTTTCGTGACGGGTGTGCTGATCGGCTATCTCGTTTTCAAGGACTGGTGACTTTATGGTTCGTCGTGCACTTTGGTTTTTGGTTGGGTTTCTTATCGCCGTGGTTGTTGGCCTGGGTGTTAATTCTGCGTGGGCATCATCTTCGGTAAGCTATCAGGCTTCCGTGTTTGTGAGTCAAGCTGGTGCGATTTCGAACCGTGCTTGTATCACTGGTGCGAATTGGACTAGTTTCAGTGCGGCCAAGGCACCGATCTTGGCGAATTGCGGAGTTGGGGTTTCCTATACCAATGGCGACACCTACACAGTGTCCTCGGGTTCATGGTCGTATCCGAGTGCAGCACAAGCTTGGTGGAATTTTACTTTTACGTGGCCGACTTCTAACACCAGCAGCAACACGACGAAGCTTTCATTTACTTGCAGCAATGGCGGAAGTCTTGGTACTACGTATCCGGGCTGGTGTATTGTCAATGGCCAGCCGCCACCGCCACCGTCTAATGGAGCTCCAGACCCTAACTGCTTGTCGATGCTCTCTGAGAATCAGCACGGGCCTACGATGATTTACACACCTGCAGGTTCCGGTACGGCAAACAGCAATGCAATTCAGCCAAGCGATGTACACGGGTCCGATGGCGTGTCTTACTGCTCTCTTGAGGCTACCGGACAGCCGATGGCATTTGACAAAGCCGGCAACGCTTGGTGGTTTGGTTGGGTAACTGGTGACCTTTATGCTGGTTCTGTGGAACCAGCAGGTTCTGAGAGTTCAGGCGGTACTGCATGCGCTTCGTCGGGTGCCACGCAGGTTTGCCAATCTGGACCTCCGAACTCTGGTAATGCGCCTGTACCCGGAGCGCCTTCATCTCAACTTACAGTCGGAAATTCCAACGTACAAATTCCCGGTTCGATTCCCGACAATTCTTGTGTGACTACTGCTTCTGGTGCGTATTTCTGTGCTGTTGGCGCTGTCCAACCGAACAACGGCGCTTCGCCCCCGTCTCCTGCTACCCCGGATGTTACGATCACCACTGCTGCACCTTCTTCTGCAACGAATGTTGCTCCCGGTCCTTCATATAATTTGTATGGTCCCGGTACAGTTGCATTGAGCACTAATTACGGTCCCGGTGCAGGTTCGAGCTCTACTGGCAAATCAACTTCGACAACTTGTACTACTACCAACGGTACGCAAACCTGTACGACTTCTGCCACCACTTCTGCCTCAGCTTCAACTGCTACGTGGCCGAGTCCTGCTTTTCCCGCCGGTACTTCGCCCAATGCTTCGATTGCCGGAGCTGCTAACGCCATACAGAATTCTCCTCTCGTTGTTGCTGCTTCTGGTGCGATTGCGCAAAGCGTTCCTGCAGGCTCCTGTCCAAGTTGGATTTGGAATAGCACGCTGTTTCACACTAGCTTTGATTTTTCGAACGGTCCTGCCGGCGTGTGCACGCTGGCGAATAACTACTCTGGTACCCTCATGGCTGTTTTCGCAGCCATGTGGGTGGTTTTCGGTGCGCTGATTATTCTGAGTGCCTAGCATGGTTGCTTTTCTTGTAGCCCTTCTTGTTGGTTTTGCGACCTTTCTGGTTCAGGTTCTTTTTGCTGCTATTGCAGCTGTTGCGATTTATTTCTTTCTTCAATATCTCGCGGTGCCTGCTTTCTTGGCGACGTCTAGTAATCTGTTCGGTGGTGTCAGTCCTGCTATTCTTTTCTTTGCGAATATTTCTGACCTTCAATTCGGCTTGTCCGTCATTGCGTCGGCCTACGTTACGCGTTTCGTAATTCGTCGCTTCTCTATCGTCTTTTAATGTCTATCACTGCCTTCGTTGGTCTACCGGGAGCCGGGAAATCTTATATCGCGGTCGCACGTGTCATTTTGCCGGCGTTGAAAGCCGGCCGCACTGTTGTAACGAATCTACCGCTCTATATTGATGTGGTGAAACATGATTACCCGAATGCTGATGTTCGTTCCTTTTCTGTTCCTGAAGCTCTCGCTGATCCCGCTTTTTTTCCCTCTGTTCCTTCTGGCTGTCTTTTTGTATGTGATGAAGCATGGTCTATGTGGGGCTCAGGGTTGAGGATGAGTGATGCTCCGCTCGAGCAGAAAGAGTTCCTCTCGAAACATCGGCACCGTGTTGACAAGAAGGGCAAGGCACTCGAAATTGTACTATTGACTCAAGACCTTTCTCAGATGCCATCTTTTGTCCGTGCGCTTGTTGAGCAAACGTGCATCGTTACGAAGCTTTCTGCTCTTGGTTCTAAGATTAAGTCCCGGATTGATACGTATTCTGGCGCTGTCACAGGTTCTTTGGGTCCGAAAGCTCGTCTGATTACCAGTTCTTATTTTTCTTGTTCAAAGAAAATCTATCGGTACTATAGGTCACACACTTTGTCGGAAGCGGGTCTTGCCGGTGACGAAACTAAAGTGGATCGTCACGGTGTTATTTGGAAGTCACCTTTTTTCTTGTTTGGTGTTTTGTTTGTGATTGGTACTTTTGCTTTCGGTGGTTGGAAAATATATGGATTGTTTTCTGGGAAAGCTTCCTTGGTGAGGTCTAAGCACGTCGTTGCTGCTACTGTGGGTGCTCGTACTTCTACTGCGGCGCTTCCTGTTGTTGCTGTGCATTCATCTAACGCTGTTCAGTCTTCGCCGTTAATCGAGTACAGCAACCTCTGGCGTCTTGGTGGTGTTCTGGTTCGCGCTGACGGCTCTGGTGAGGCAATTGTGACGTACACAGATGGAACCGAACGTTTTATTTCTCTTTCTTTCTGTCATCCGATTAAGTCTGAACTCTCGTGGATGTGTGAAGTTGACGGGAAGATGGTCACTGATTGGACTGGTGTTGCTCGTGCTGTTGATACTGTTGTTCCTGTTCCGACTTTAATTGAACCTACTGCTGTACCTGTTGCTACTCCGCCTGCTATTGTGCATCACTGATTCAATGCTTTGGCGGTTTCGGTATGTTTCTTGTTCTCAGCCATTGGCCGTCGATCAAACAATTTCCTGTGTTCTTTTTTTGTTGGTCTGCGTTCTGTATGCACTTTTCTTCTTTTCCATCGAAGTTCCTTTCCGTCGTTTGAGCCCGGCGCAGCGTAGCGGAGCCGGGCACTACGTTCGTGTTCGCCGAGCGCTGTTTTTCACTGCTGTTCGTTTGGTTTTCTTGGTACAGGGATGTACGGGTGCTCTGGTTCTTTAGTTGCCAGCCGATGAGCAAGCCTAAAATTAAGAACGACGCCGCGAGTATTGTTGCTTTCATGATGTTCACCCCGTAGACCTCTTGTGAGGCTTGCCTGTAGTGCTTTAAGGTAGGGCAGCGCTCGGATATCACCCTGAGTGATTTCTTTGTCCTCTGGCGTCCACAGGCTCTTACCCACGAACCGCCAGCCTTCCCATTCTTTGCCTAGCTTTTGCTGTTTCCTCTGGATTTCAAATAGTGCTTGGAGGTGCCTCGAGGGCTTTCCGTGGCCTGTTTTCAGCCTTTTTGCGTACTTCGACGTGATCCCTAGCCACTCTGAGAGTAGCTCACTACTGTAGCCATCGAAGCGATTTAGTGTCTTTTTTCGCATGCTGAATCTCCGTGGATCCGCAGCATGCCGCAACTCTTTGATTTGTCAATGTATTTAGTTCTTGACTTTCTTTTCATAATATACATTATGCGCAATTGAGCCGAGGCTAGGCCCGGCAATCGGGGCTCGCCCATGAGCGCCCCGTCTCCGTTGTCACCCCTGCCGGTCGTCGTACAGCCGGTTGCCGCGAGCGTAGCGAGTTCGGCCCCGGCGTCCTCATCGTCGTCCGAAGCACTGGGCTTGTCTTACTTAGATACAACCCCCACACGAAACACCTCGCTACCCGTTTCTCCCGAGGAAATCCGCTATCGGCGCATGCGTCGTGGGGTGCTGTTTACCGCCCGGGCCATTGAGGAAAACATCGCCGAAGTCGGGATGCAGGTCCGTAAGGCGTTCATCACCCTCACTTACCGCCCCGGTGTCGCGTGGGCTCCGGAACACGTCACCCAGACCCTCGCTTGTTACGCCGAGTGGGCCCGTCGTCGCGGGTTCCGGTTGCTGTACGTCTGGGTGATGGAACTCACGCAGGCCGGGGTCCCGCATTACCACATCGTCCTGTGGCTCCCGGTCGGGTACACGCCGCCGCTGCCCGATAAGCAGGGCTGGTGGAAGCACGGGATGTCACAGGCGAAGTGGGTCCGCTCGCCCATCGGCTACATGGTCAAGTACCTGAGCAAGGGTCTGTCTGGCCAGAGCTACCCCAAGGGTGCCCGCATTTGGGGATCCGGGGGACTCACGGCCAGCCAGCGGCTTCGACGTTGCTGGTATTACGCGCCCGACTGGCTCAAACGGTTCGCACCCCCCGGAAGAGTCTGTGCCATCCGTCGTTGTGACGGGGGATGGTGGAACATGACGACCGGCTGGTGGTATCGCTCGCCGTGGTGGGTGACCGGATTTGACCGATGTGGGCCCGTGCTGCAGTGGGTCGGTTGGCAACCGGATGACATCGAGCTTCGGGGTGCGGTATGCTGAAGCGTACCTGCAGTCCCGTTTTAACGCAGGGGGAGGTGTGGACTAGTACCGTTCTGCAATTCGCCGGCGTGTTCAGCGGCTACCCCGCCGTACTCATCGCCGAGTGGTGCCTCGTTTCCCTTCGTCATGCTCACCGGCTGAAGTCCGGTCGTGCGCGCCCCACCCCGCGCATTCTCAAGTTGTTCCAGTTGAACGCCCACCATCAGGTGCTGGGCCCGACGTGGTCGGGTTGGCAAATCGTGGGGGAAAGGTTATTTAATCCGGCCGGTGAGCCGTTCACCCGCGCGCAACTGGAAGCCTACGTGCTGATTTGGCAGCTCGCCAGCAGTCACGCACCGGAGTCCGTTCACAGGGTCCTCGCGCAATTGCAGGGGGCCGCATGAGTTACGTCACTCACACCGTCCGCAGCCCGTATCCCGTCACGCGGTACACTCCTCCGCGCCCGCACGTGAGCGAAGGCGTACAGGGACGTACGCCGTTCTTGGGTCAGGGACGATCGCAGCTCTCGCAACACCGTGCAACGAAGCTGTGGGCGGTGTGGGTGCCGTTCGCGTGTCTGCTGCTCGCCACCCCCCTGCAGACCTCTTGTGTGAGTATCACCGTGCCTGCAGCGCTTCGGTGTGCGTCGCGCTATACATTATGCGCATTCTTCAGGTCCACTTACGACTTAAAGCACCTCCGCAAACCCGCTCTTTACACGCACACATTTCATCTAATGCCAATCACCCGGCTCGGACTACTGCGCGTCAGCGCTTGAATCGCTCGAGGCTGTAATCCCGCGAATCAAGCTCGGGCGGCCGGCCCGCTACGAGGTCCGCCACCAGCTGCGCCGAGCCTGCGCACAGCGTCCAGCCCAGCGGGCCATGGCCGGTATTCAAGTAAAGATTTTCGTAAGGTGTGGCGCCCAGGATCGGCGGGCCATCACAGGTCATGGGGCGCAGCCCGGTCCAGTGCGTCACCTTGCCCTCCCCTGCGGCATCCTCGGCAAGCTTCGGGAGCAGTGCGAGCGCCTGCTGCAGGCACGCGCTGCTGCGCGCCAAGTTGACTGCGGTGTCGTAGCCGTTGAATTCGGCCGTACCCGCGATGCGGATCCGCTCGCCTAGCGGCGCGATCACGATTTTCTGCTCGAAGTCCACCACCGGAACCTGCAGTTGCCGCCCGGACGCGGCCTGCAGTGTCAGTGAGTAGCCTTTGACCGGATAGATGGGCAACGACAGGTGTAGCGGGCGCGTGAGCTGCGGGCTGTAGCTGCCGGCCGCCAGCACATACACATCAGCCTGGATGTCGCCGCGGTTGCTATGCAGGACCCGAATGGACCGGGCGCCAGCCTGTACGCTGGAAATCTCGGTGTCGAACTGGAAGCGCACGCCCGCCGTGGCCGCGTGCCGTTGCATGGCCGCGGTGAACAGGTAAGCATCGCCACTGCCGTCGTGCGGATAATGAATGGCGCCGACCAGATCCTGTGCAGCATCTGCAAGCAAGGGCTCCAGTGCAACGGCCGCGTCCCGATCCAGCACGCGTGAGTCCAGGCCCAGCGGCCGCAGCCGTTCGGCCAGTCGCTGGGTTTCCAGCAGACCGCGGCGCTCACGGAAAACCTTCAGGGTGCCGCGGTGGAGGTGCTGATAATCGAGCGCGAGCTGCTGGTCGAGTGCGTCAAGCGTGGCCAGGCTGTACAGCGCCAGCCGCAATGTCGCCTCGGTGGAGCGCAGATGCGGCTGCGGCCGGGACGCGCGCAGAAAACGCCAACCCCAGCGCAGCATCCCGGGCAGGGCGCGCGGTCGCAACAGCAAGGGTGAATTCTCGCGCCCCAACCAGCGCAGCATGCGACCGAAGGTGCCGGGCGCATTCCAGGGATCGGCCTCACTGGGCGTCAGCAAGCCGCCATTGGCAAAACTGGTTTCCAGCCCCGGGCCGGCACGGCGCTCGATCACGGTGACGTCGAAGTCCCGTTGCGCGAGAAACCACGCGGTCGTGGTGCCGAGCAGCCCGGCGCCGATGACGACGGCCGAGCGCTTCATCAGCTACCGTGGGTGCCGGCAAACTGCTGTGCGAAAAAATCCGCCGTGGCTTGGTCAGCTTCGAGCCAGGAGTGATAGCGCAGAAAGCCATGAATTTCATTGGGGATCACGATTTCCTGATACGGCACACGCTGCAATTGCAGGCGGCGCACCAGATCCACCATCTGGTGGAAGTGCACGTTGCGGTCGTCGTCGCCCTGGATCAGCAGCACCGGTGATTTCCATTTGGCAATTTCGGCATCCGGTGAAGATTCCCAGAAGGTTTTCATCAGCGCTTTCATGTCCGGCATCTGGTAGCGCTGCATGGGTTTGCCGAACCAGTCGTCGGCAAACATCGACCAATCATGCACGCCGTGAAAGTCCACGCCGGCCTTGAAGATGTCGGAGTTGCGCGCCAGGGCGAGCGCGGTGAGATAACCGCCGTAGGATCCGCCCCAGATGCCGATGCGCCGCGCGTCCACGCGTGCATCGCGCTGCAGAAAGCGTGCGCCCGCCAGCACGTCCTGGTACTCGGACGCGCCGGTGGGTCCCCAATGCGCCGGGTAATGGAAATCATGACCGTAGCCGATGCTCAGACGGTAATTCACCGACAGCACGATGAAGCCGTGGTTGGCCAGGTATTGGTTCACGGCATAGCTGTTGCTGTAATAGTCCATGTTGTGCCAGGTGAGCAGCATCTGCCGCGGTGGCCCGCCGTGCACGAAAATGATCGCCGGTTTCCTGGCCGCACCACCCGGTTTTTCAAACAACTGGCCCTGCACCTGCCAACCGTCGGCCGACCGGAAGCTCACCGGTTGGGGCGCGATCAACTGGTCGGCGGGAAAATCATCGGGTATCTGGTTGCGATCCAGCGTAAGCCAGCGATGCGCGTCAACCGCACCCGCCATGACCAGCGGCGGCTGGCGCGCGCCGGCGTCCACAAATGCGAGCGACTTGCCGGCATTCGTCAGCACCGGGCTCCATTGACTGTGAGTGCCGGTGGTTACGGCTTGCGGAACGCCGCCGCTCACCGCGATGCGAAACAGGTGCCGGCGGTCGTTATCGCCCGGCGTGCTGCCGCTGTTGGCGGAATACACCAGAAATTTGCCGTCGGGCGCCACCGCCAGATCCTCGATCATGAATTTGCCGGCGGTGAGCAGGCGCGCATTGCCGCCGTTAGCCGACACCACGTAAAGATGCGGCCAGTTGTCGGCTTCGCAGAGGAACGCCAGTTGGTTGCCGGCCACCCAGTGCAGATCCGGATCACCGCCTTCCTGCGGAAATGATGCGCGCAGCGTATCCGGGCTGTCCCACACGGCGCGCCCCTGCCCGCTCTGCACGCTGGCCACCCAGATGGACCATGGCACGGGATGCCATTCGAGAATGGACTGCGGCGCACCGCCAGTGCCGGGCGTACGCAGAAACGCGACACGCGTGCCATCCGGCGACCAACGCGGTTCCAGATCGTTGGCCGTCGCAGGTGCCAGATATTCGATGGGCGTGTCGTCGTTGCGGTACACGCCGATGAAACCGTGATCGCCGCGATCGGAGACAAATGCCAACGCGCTACCGTCGGGTGACCATTGCAGATCGGAATCCTTGCCGCGATCGAAGAACAGCGGCTGGGCCTTCTGGCTGGCGTCAATCGGTACCCACCACACGCTGTTGTCCGGCTGGTGGATGAAGGCCACGCGTTTGCCGTCGGGCGAAATCGCCGGCGCATCGCCCTCGGCCAGCACTCGTGGCTCCCCGGTGGTCAGGGACACGGACCACACCTGCATCTTCGGCTCCACCGGGCTCGAGGCTGGATCGGGTGGCGGAAATTCCGGCCAGTTGGCGTCGTGATCTCCGCCGCGCACATACACCAGGTATTGGCCGTCAGTGGAAATGCTCAAGTTGCTGAGTTCCTGGCCGTCATCGTTTTCGTAGTGCGTCACCAGCTTCGGCTGGTAGTTCGGACCAAACGCGGCCCAGATGTTGCGCACCCCCCGCTGGTCCAGCACCCAGGCAATCACGTTGCCGTTGGGAGAAGACACCAGGTTGCCGGGATACGGATAGCCCAGCACCTGTTCCATGCTGAAGTTCTGTGCCGCCGGCTGGGCGTATGTGCCGACACAGACAAACGCGAGCAGCGCGGCGACGCATGGCACTCCGAGCATCTTTGGCAGTGAACGAAGCATGGGTTTCTCCAAACGGGGATGGCAGCGGAAATTCACGGATATTTTTGCGCGTCAAATGTTAGCGCGTCACGCGTGTACCCGCTACCCGCATGGATATCAGCTGGCAACGCCCGCTTGCATGCGGGCTTCCCACTCGAGACTCTGGCGGTCGCGCCACAAGGTGGCGAGTGCCAGCGTGCGCGTGCCCTGAAAGTAGGTCACGGCGCAATCGAATTTGGCCAGATTGCCCTCCAGCTCGATGCGATCCCAGCTCTCTGCGTGCCCCACGTAGTTGAAGCTCACGTCGTAGTGCTGGCTCCAGAAAAACGGTACGGCCGTGTAGCGTTCTGCATAACCGAGCATGTTGCGCGCCGCCACCTGCCCCTGGTGCTGGGCTACCGCCCAATGCTCCACGCGGATGCTCTGCTGACTGTGCGGATCTGGCCAGCGCGCGATGTCGCCCGCGGCGAACACCTCGGGCGCATGGGTGCGCAGGTATTCATCCACCACCACGCCGCGTTCAATCTTGAGACCGGCCTGTTCCGCCAACGCAGTCACCGGCCGTACGCCGATGCCGGCCACGATCAGATCGGTTTCCAGAATTTCGCCAGTGCTGAGTGTTACCCCGTGCTCACCGATGGCGGAGACCGTGCGGCCTAGATGGAACACCACGCCCTTGGATTCGTGCAGACCCAGAATGAAATCGCCCAGCGCGGTGCCGAATACGCGCTCCATGAGGTGCAGCTCCGGCGCCACCACGTGCACCTCGAGCTTGCGGGCGCGCAGCGATGCTGCAACTTCCAGGCCGATGAAGCTCGCGCCGATCACCAGCGCACGCCGCGCGCCCTGCTCCACCGCACGAATGATGCCGCGGCTGTCGGCCACGCTGCGTACATAGTGCAGCCGTGGCGAGTCGGCGCCGGGAATTTTCAGGCGGATAGGCTCGGCGCCGGTAGCGAGCAGCAGTGCGCCATAGTTGAACTCACGACCATCCTGCGTGCGCAGGGTTTTACGCTTGGGATCGAGCGCCGTGACCTGGGTCTGGTTGAGCAGACGGATGTCGTGGTCGCGGTAATGGTTTTCCCCGCGCACCGGCACCCAGGCTTCCGGCGCCGTGCCCGCGAGGTAATCCTTGGACAGATTCGGCCGGTCCGGCGGCAGGCCGTCCTCGGCACTCAGGATGGTAATCGGCCGGTCGTAACCGCAGAACCGCAGCGTGGTGGCCGCGGCTTCACCTGCGGCCCCGCCGCCGACAATCACCACGGAATCGGGATTTACGGGCTTACCCGGCTTCGGCCGGCGTGTGCGTTGCGCCAGCGGCTGCTTGTCGCGCACGAACACCTTGCCGTCGCTCTGTTCGACGCGCCAGCACGGGATGGGGTTGAGTCCGGGCGGTGACAGGACTTCGCCGTTCCGCAGGCTGAAACACGCGTGATGCCAGGGGCAGTGCACCGTATCGCCCACCACCAGCCCCTTGGCCAGGGGTCCGTGATAATGCGTGCACACAGCGCCAGTCGCGAAAATCTCGCTGCCTTGGCGCGTCAAAATCACGGCATCTTTGCCGACATGACCCAGGAGCGATCGGCCTTCTGGAATTTCGGCAATGGACACGCCCGCCGTAAAGTCCGGCCCGGAATCGGTAGTATTCGACATAATTATTCCTGCGAGTGCTGTGCCTGTGTTTGGAACAGCGGAAAGACAAATTGCGAGTCGATGTTCACTGTACCACGCGCCACACCGGTCGCCGCAGAGCCTGAACCTCACATCCAATCAGATACAGAATTTCTGTGCTGTAAAGCATGCGCTATATCAATGTCTTGCAATTGGCTCATAAAGCATCAGATTAATTCCTTAGCGGTGTGTCGACGGCCGCAATTGGACATGCGACTGCTCGTAGAGAATCGCTAACCGTGGGACACAGCACACACGTTCATGTGACACGCACACAGGACACGCGCGCGGTTTCACAGCCACCGGCGGGCAAGCCAGCCAATCAATTCCAGCACCCGCCCGAGCCAGCCGCGTTGGGCCCAGCGCCCCGGATACACCGCTTCCGCCTGCGCCAAATCGTCCAGAAATTGAGCCTCAAGCTCCGCCACAAACGGCGGCTGGCGCGCGGTCAGGACTAATTCATAGTTCAGAAAGAAACTGCGGTAATCGATGTTGGCGGTGCCCACACTCCCCCACTGGCCGTCCACGACCACGGTCTTGGCATGCAGCATGCGCGGCTGATATTTGTAGATTTTCACACCTGCATTCAGCAGTCCCGCATACGCGGCACGCGCGGCCCATTGTGCTATGCGTACATCGCTCTTGCGCGGCACCAGCACGCATACATCCACGCCACGGTGCGCGGCATTGCACAACGCACGCTGGGTACGCCGATCGGGCACGAAGTAGGGAGTGCTGAGCCACACGCGCCGCAGCGCAAGGTCGGCGCGCAGGGCGTACAGCGCGCGCAGCACCCGTCGGCCATGGTGCGCACGGTTGGTGATGAGCGTCGCCTGCGGCGCACGCAGCACGGGCGAGCGCAATCGCTGGCCGCGCCAGAACGCGTCGAACATGATTTGCAGGTTATGCGCCGCGGCACCCTGCACTTCCACGTGCGTGTCGCGCCAGCGGCGCTCGCCGTACAGCGTGCGCGAATTCTCGCGATGGATATTGAATCCGCCGAGAAAACCGCTGCGCCCGTCCACCACTAGAAGCTTGCGGTGATTGCGGCGATTGTAGCGGGATGGGTGGCGCCAGCTCCAGCGATGAAACCAGCGCACGTGCACTCCGTCGCGACGCAACGCTTTGGCCAGCCGGTGCGAGCCCCAGAACAGCGAGCCGGCGGCGTCTATGTGCAGCAGCACCTGCAAGCCCGCGCGGGCGCGCGCACCAAGTGCGGCGGCAAATTGCCGGCCGATTTCGTCGTCCGCAAAGATGTAACTTTCCAGCTTGATGGAATGGCGCGCACGCCCGATGGCTGCGAGCATCGCCGCGTAGAGCTCGTCGCCTTCAATGAACAGGCGCAACGGTGGAACTGCGACGCCGGGCGCCAGCGGCCGTTCCAGAGTGTGCTTCTGCATTTCCCCGCCGCATCATCAGGCTGTTATAGTGTTGCAAGTATGCCAGTCCGGTCGCCGACCGGTCACGGTTCAAGTCTGACACTTGCGTGCGTCTGCTGCTGTATAACCTCCGCTACGGCGCCGGTCATGGTCCGGCGTTCAATTTTCCGCTGCCCGGAATCGGCGGCTACGTGCGCGCTACCGGCCGTAATCTCGGACGCATCGTCGAATTCATCGAGTCCACGCACCCGGACATCGCCGGATTGATCGAAGTGGACATGGGCTCGGTGCGCGCCGCCACCCACAATCAGGCCGAGGTCATTGCCAATGCCACCGGCCTGGTGCCCGCGTATCACAACAAATACGCACGCGGCTCGATCAACCAGTATCTTCCGATCGTGCGCAAGCAGGGCAATGCTTTCCTTACGCGCCAGACCGACGCCATCCAGCGCTTTCACTACTTCGATCTCGGCATCAAGCGGTTGATCATCGAGCTGGAAATGACCGGGCTGTGTCTGTTCCTGGTGCATCTGTCACTCAGATACCGGCATCGCCAGCATCAGATGCACCATCTGGTCTCCCTGGTGCGCAGCTCGCGCAAACCGGTAATCGTGGCCGGTGACTTCAACACCTTGTCCGGCAGCGAGGAGATCGACTTGTTTGCCGCGGCCGCCGGATTGCACAGCGCCAACGTGCGCAACCAGTCGTCCTGGCCGAGTTCGCACCCGTACCGGCAACTGGACTTCATTCTCTACAGTCAGGGAGTACGCAAGCTGGCCTTCGACATCCCCAACGTGCAACTCTCCGATCACCTGCCGTTAGTGTTTGATTTCGAGCTGGAGACAGCGGCTTGATGTGGCGCGACTGGCTCGGTCTGCGCCGCGACCGGCGCCGCAAGGTGACACTGCAGTCGGTCTGGGACCCGCTGGCTGCCGCGAGCAAGCTGGATGCGACTGCGCTGCAGGCGGTACATGCCAATCTCATCGAGATTGAAGGCCGCTTGCACGCCGGTGCGCAGCCCTTGCAAGCCTTGCGCTGCGAACTCATGGACAGTCTCGACCGCCAGGTGCTGAACAGCGAGATCCTCAACCTGCCGGAGGAGTTGCGCGCGCGCCTGCGCCAGCAGCAGGATAGCGTGCTGCAGAATGATGCGGAGGCTCGAGCTTACTTGGCGGCCAACGCCCTGCGCATGGAAGTGTTGCGCGAGTATGCGCACCGGCGTTTCGGCGATCGCGCGGACGGCGACTGGTTCGACGTGTATACCCGGGCCGCGCACCTGCGGCAGCGCAATACGCGCAATTACATCGAGCGCGTCCTGGGTGGCACGCGCAATGCCGGCGATGACGCGCGGTTTCAGGCCATGACGCTCAAGGACAGCGAAATCCGGGCACGTCTGTTGCAAGTGCCCGCGGGCACGCACTTCCCCGGATTCGGAAAAGCCGGCGGTTTAACCGCCTGAACGTTGCGATGCGACGCGCGCCTTTCTATCATGGAGCATCCAATCAGGACCATGCAGGTCCACGACTGCACTCTGCAGCCGGATAACTCGGAGTCCATCATGCCCACGCCCTCCCCGGCGCCCAATTGGCGCATCGAGCTTGACCACGACGATATTGCCTGGCTGTGTTTCGACAAGGCGGGCAGCGGCACCAATGTGCTGTCCGGTCAGGTGCTGGTGGAACTCGGCGAACACCTCAAGACACTCGCCGCCAAGCCACCCAGAGGCGTGGTGATTCATTCCGCGAAGACCAGCGGTTTCATCGCCGGCGCCGACATCAAGGAATTCACCGCACTCAAGACACCGGACGACGCCTTTCAAATGATCCGTCGCGGCCAACTGGTGCTCGAACAACTGGAGAAACTGCCCTGCCCCACCGTGGCGCTGATCAACGGCTTCGCACTCGGCGGCGGGCTGGAACTCGCGCTCGCCTGCCGCTATCGGGTCGGCATCGACGATGGACGCCTGAGTCTCGGCCTGCCGGAGGTGAAACTCGGCATCCATCCGGGCTTCGGCGGCACGGTACGCTCCACGCGTCTGGTGGGCGTGTTGCCGGCGATGAGCTTCATGCTCAACGGGCGCAACGTGCACGGCGGCGAAGCCATGCACATCGGATTGCTGGATCGCCTCGTGAAACCGGACGCAGCCCGGCAAGCGGCGCGTGAAATGGTGCAGCGCGCGCCGACGCACAGCAGCCCGCCTTTAATCCAGAAATTGCTGGCGTTTGCGCCGCTCCGGCCGCTGGTCGCCAACATGCTGGTGAAGAAAGTCGCGGCCAAGGTACGCCGCGACCATTACCCCGCGCCCTACGCCATCATCGATCTGTGGAAGAAATATGCCGGCACGGATGAAATGTACGTGCAGGAGGCGCACTCCATCGCGCGGCTCATGGTCAACGACACCGCACGCAATCTGGTGCGCGTATTTTTGCTGCAAGACCGGTTGAAGTCCCTGGGCAAAAAATCCGACCTCGCGCTCAAGCACGTGCACGTGGTGGGCGCCGGCACCATGGGCGGCGACATCGCGGCATGGTGCGCGCTGCGCGGTTTTGAAGTGACGCTACAGGACCGCGAGGAGAAATACGTGCAACCCGCACTGCTGCGCGGCCGCAAGCTATTCGCGAAGCGGCTTAAAGGCATTGACGTTCAAAATGCGACTAATCGCCTCAAGATGGACGTGTCGGGCGCGGGCGCAGCGGATGCCGATGTCGTCATTGAGGCGATTTTTGAAAACGTCGAAGCCAAGCAGACGCTCTACAAGACGCTCGATGCCCGGATGAAACCCGGCGCGATTCTGGCCACCAACACTTCCAGCATTCCGCTGGAAACGCTGCGCACCGTGCTCAAGAACCCGCAACGGCTGGTGGGCCTGCACTTTTTCAATCCGGTTGCCCAGATGCCGCTGGTCGAAGTCGTGCATGCGGCCGATACCGCGCCGGACGAAATCAAGAAAGCGCTGTCCTTCACCCGCCAGATAGACAAGCTTGCGGTACCGGTAAAAAGCTCCCCCGGCTTTCTCGTTAACCGTATTCTCATGCCCTATCTCATGGAAGCCATGCTGGCCGCCGACCAGGGCATTGCCTATGAGGCCATCGATCAGGCGGCGCTCGATTTCGGCATGCCCATGGGGCCGATCGAGCTCACTGACACCGTCGGCCTGGATGTGTCGCTGTCCGTGGCGCGAGAGTTCGCTCGCGTATTCCGCAAACCCATCCCGCAGAGCCTCACCAAACTCGTGGATGAGAAAAAATTCGGCCGCAAGACCGGTGAGGGTTTTTACCGCTATCAGGACGGAAAACCCCTGAAAGACAGACGCCGGGCGCAGCCGCAACCCGCCGACCTGCAAGACCGGCTGATCCTGCCGATGCTCAACGAATCCGTCGCCGCGTTGCGCGCCGGCATCGTGGATGACGCCGATCTGCTCGATGCCGGCGTGATCTTCGGCACCGGCTTCGCGCCGTTTCGCGGCGGCCCGATCAATTACATTCGCGCCGCGGGTGTGGAAAGTCTCAAGGCCCGACTGGGTAAACTCGCGGCCCAGTACGGCGAGCGTTTCCAACCCGATGCCGGCTGGACCGCATCTACGCTCAGGGAACCCAAAGCATGAAATTCGACAGCATGCCCAAGGATCGCGACGCCGCGGTGCGCACACTCGCCATGCCCAAGGACACCAACGGCCTGGGCGATATCTTCGGCGGCTGGATCATGTCGCACGCCGACATGGCCGGCGCAATTCTCGCCTTCCGCCGCGCGGGCGGACGCGTGGTCACTGTCGCGGTCAGCGAGTTCGTGTTCGTGGGCCCGGTGTACGTGGGCGACGTGGTGAGCTTCTACACCGACGTGGCACGCGTCGGCCACACCTCGATAGCCATTGACGTCACGGTATTCTCGCAGCGCAGCGACGGCGAACGCGAAACCTGTGTGAAGGTGGCAACCGCACAGATGACTTACGTGCGCGTCGGCGCCAACCGCCGGCCGGTGCCAGTCGCCAAATAACGCGCCATACCTGGCCGGATCGCAGATCGCTCTGCGCGGCCTCCGGCCTGAATCGCGACAGCTACGATGTGGCGCAAACGCAGCACACGGACAAGACTTGGAATGCATGCAGCAATCCCTGTAGCAATTGGCGGGAATCCTCAGCATGGCTGAAGCCAACGCTGCACACGCCGGCGAGTTCCGGCTGGGCGGCAAATTGCCGGTGCATCGTCTCGGATTCGGCGCAATGCGCATCACCGGGCCCGACGTATGGGGCGAGCCACGCGATCGGGCGGAAGCATTGCGCACGCTGCGCCGGGTACCGGAGCTCGGCGTGAATTTCATCGATACCGCGGATTCCTATGGCCCGGATGTGTCCGAGCCTATGATCCGGGAAGCGCTGCATCCATATCCCGAGGGACTGGTGATTGCAACCAAAGGTGGCCAGGTGCGCCCCGGACCGAACCTCTGGGTGCCGCTCGGTCGCCCCGAATATCTGATGCAGCAGGTCAAGCTGAGTTTGCGCCGGCTCGGGCTCGAGCAGATCACGCTCTGGCAACTGCACCGCATTGATCCCAAGGTGCCACGCGCTGAACAGTTCGGAACGATTCGCGAATTCCTCGACCAGGGGCTGATTCGCCATGCCGGGCTGAGCGAAGTCAACGTCGAGGAAATCGAAGCGGCTCGGAAAATCTTTCCGGTGGCCACGGTGCAGAACCGCTATCACGCGCACAGCCGCCGTTACGAACCGGTACTGGAATACTGCACGGCGCATCACATCGGCTTTATTCCGTGGGCGCCGCTGGCCGCGGGTCGTCTTGCGAATCCCGGCTCGCCGTTTGAGCAGCTTGCGCGCCGCCATGGCGCGACCCCAAGTCAGGTGGCCATTGCCTGGCTGCTCAAGCGCAGTCCGGCCATGCTGCCCATACCCGGCACCTCCCGGGTCGCGCATCTCGACGAAAACGTGGCGGCCGCCGATCTGGTGCTCACGGACGAAGAATTTGCCGCGCTCGCCCGTTCCGCGCCGCACGCGGGACAACCGCCGGTGACCTGATGCGTCGCAAGTCTGGGCCCGGATGGGCGAGGCACGGCGTCGGTGCTCGCGTCATATGGAAGCCTATACGCCAAAAACCTTTCAACCTCCCTTTGGCAAAAACAGTCCCGGCTCTCCAACCGGACCCATGTCCGGCCTTACGCGCAACAATGGTTCCGTAGTGTATCCACGCCTGCCCCCCTGTCCCGCTTTTGATACAGTCTCGACGTTTTGCGTGTAACTGACTGGATTAAAAGGTTATATTTGCTATACTTCTGCCAGGATTAGGCCCTGCATCCAGTGAACAAGGCCTGGTTTGAGTACAATCCGCGCCCGGGGTACAAGAACATATATGGAAATTGAAAAGCGCACTTTCCGACGCATTGCCGCAGATCATTCCATCCGCATTCTCGAACCGGATGGCACGACCTTCTCCGCCATTGCCGTGGACGTGTCCCTGACCGGGATGCAGGTGCTTTGCGACGGGCCTACCATGTCACGCATCACCCCGCACGGGGTGCAGACCAATGCCGGACATGGCATACGCATCCACGTGCAGGTGACCTTGGCGGATTTTGGCAAAGGTAACAGTCGACTGGGTCTCTATGGACGTGTAGTGGGCGTAAGGCAGCACGGTGACGACGAATACCGGCTGGGGATCCAGTTCACCGACTTCGAGCCCGGCACCTACAGCACCCTGGAAAACTACATAGACAGCCATCTTTAGGCCGTGAGACCAGACTCGGACGGATGACCTGAGTCCCCAGGGGCTCAGTGCAGGACTTTATCAATCAGTATATTGACCGACCCGCTATGGTCGGACTGCCATCCGGCCTGACCTTCGAGATCGCCCGGTTGCGGTGTCGCGGTTCCCCGGCTTGCAATGCGCGCGACGATGGTGGCCCGCGCCACGCTCGCCAGATCATGGCCGGCGATCACGGCATCGGAATTGCCCAAGGTCACTTCAATCGGCAAATCGCTCACCCGGAAACGGCGCACGGCCAGCGGCGGGCCTCCGCGCGCACCCACCGGCTCGGCGAACACGAACAAGGTTTCATCCGGCGAAACCTGATTGCGCAGGCGCGCATCCAATGTCACGCGTACGTGGATATTGCGGCCGGACGGAGCCACGGCCCCGCTGTTCGCAGCCGGCGCAACCGCACCACCGGCTGCGGCAATGGCCTTTTCAATTATGGCGCGGTATTCCGCCGGTGGATTTTGCGTCAGCAGCGCGTTCCACCGGCTCACTGCGAGAACCTTATTGCCTTGTTGCAGTGCGCCCAAGCCGCCGTACCACAGCGCCTGCGGATTGCGTGGATCCAGTTGCAGGGCTTTCTCGAACGCCGGCATCGCCGTGCTCATGAATTCATCCGGATCGGCAAGCGCCGCTGCTTCACCGTAGCCCGCAAGCACTTCGGCGTTCTCGTCGCCGGACAGCCGCCGCGCCTGCTTATAGGCATTTTCGGCGTCGGTGTATCGGCCCATGAGCAGATAGGCGTGACCCAGAACTTCCCAGCCCTGCAGGTCATCCTTGTCCGTGGTCGCCAAACGCTGCGCGAGCTGCACCACCATCTGCTCCACGGACACCACACTTGCCTGTTGCACGCCCTCGATGCCAGCACGCCAGTTCCCGAGCTGCCAGTAGAGCATGCCCGAAGCGATGATCAACAGTGCGGCCACGCCTATGGCGGTGACTCGATGACCCGATGGTGTTGATGCCTGCGCCCGCACCTGCTGTGCTTCACGCAAACTGGTCTCGAGCTCGCGGTCCAGATCACGGCGCGCAGCCCCAAAGTCTTCGGAAGCCAAACGTCCGGTCGCCACATCACGCTCCAGTTCCTCGACGCGCGCCGCATGCACCGCGCGGTTGGCGGCATCTGTGGCGAGCGACATGCGCGCCCGCGTGCGCCAGAGCGGTATGGCGACGCAAGCCGCCGCGATCAGAATCATGACCACAGCCACGGCAATGAAAATCACGGTCCCTCCTCCCCGTCCACTGCGTCCATGTGGGCACGCCGCCGCAGGATAAACGCGAACACCACCAGCGCGATCAGCAGCAGCAGAAACGGCCCGCCCCACAATAACCAGGTGTTGGGCTGGACCGGTGGCTGGTAGAGCACGAAATCCCCGTAGCGATCGGCCATGAAATTCTTGATCTCCTGATCACTTTTGCCTTGGGCCACCATTTGGTGCACCTGTCGGCGGAAATCCGCAGCCAAATCCGCATCGGAATTGGCGATGCTCTCGTCGAAGCACACCAGGCAGCGGAATTCGTGGATCAGGTTCTCATAGCGCTGCTGCAATTGCAGATTGCTGAACGGCGGCTCGCTGTCCACCGCATGTGCCGGCGGCAGCCACAGACAGGACAGCAGTATCGCTGCCAGCGGAAAAATCAGCCAGCGCTTCATGTGCCTTCGCGGCGCAGCGCCTGAATCCGCGGGAGCAGATCCTTCTGGATTACTTCGGGGGTGAGCGGTCCGATGTACTTGTAGCGAATGATGCCGTGCGCATCTATGAGGAAGGTTTCCGGTGCACCATACACGCCCCAATTGATGGCCGCATCGCCGCTGGCATCAAACGCGATGGCAGCATAGGGATCCCCGCGTTGTGCCAGCCAGGCGAGCGCTGCCTGGCGATCGTCCTTGTAGTCCCAGCCATAGATAGGCACCACGTTCTGTCGCGCGAAGGCCATGAGCGTCTGCTGCTCCTCGCGGCAGGCATAGCACCATGTACCCCATACGTTCACCAGCGAAACATGGCCCATCAGGCTCTGCTGGGTGATGGGATCCTCGGGATGATGTAGTTTCGGCAGGCTGAACACCGGCACGGATTTGCCGATCAGCGGGGATGGCAGAATGCGTGGATTGAGATACAGGCCGCGCCAGAAAAACGCAATCAGTCCCGCCAACACCACGATCGGCAGCAGATACAGCAGCGAACGTTTCATCCGCCCGCCTCCACCTTGGCCTCCTGCGCCACAGGTACCGGCGCCGACGGCGACGGTGTGGGCGGTGGCGCAGTGGCAACCGTGGAGTCCACACGCAACGGCCGGCGGTAACGGCGGTCCGATACCGCCAGCATTCCACCCAGCATCATCACCAGACCGCCCAACCAGATAAAGCGCACCAAAGGCTTGTACTGGAAACGCACGCTCCAGGTATTGTTTCCCAACGGATTGCCCAGGCCCACGTACAGATCCCTGAACAGACCGGGGTTGATGGCAGCCTCAGTCGTGACCGTGCCGGTGTACTGCCGCTTTTCGGGCCGCATGACGGTGAACGGCTTGCCATCGTGCATGACCAGAAACGTGGCCTGCGTACCTTGATAATTCGGCCCCGAAACGTCGGACGTACCCTGATAATTGAATTGATAACCGTTAATCGTCACGCTGGATCCGGGCCGCACCACGCGGTCCTTCACGACACCCAGGGTGCTGTTGACGGTAACGCCGATAATCAACAGGCCTGCGCCCACATGCGCTACCGTCATGCCGAGTACCGAGCGCGACAAGCTCAGATGCGCACCCCTGGAACGTTGCCATAAACGATAGGCGGGCTCGCGCAGCGTAGCAATTATCGTCCACACGCCCAGAAACACACCGGCAACCGCGATCATCGTGGTCTGAGCGTGCAGTGCCAGAATGATTACCACGCCGGCCACGATGGCCAGCAATGCCAACCACCAAAGCTTGTGCCCGGTGTCGGCCAGTTCACCGCGTTTCCAGCGCACATACGGCCCGATGCCGATGGCGATAAAGAACGGAATCATGAGCGGGATAAACACCGTATCGAAATACGGCGGACCGACCGAGATGCGTTCCAGATGCAACGCGTCCATGAACAGCGGATAGAGCGTGCCGAGCAATACCGCGGCAGCAGCCACGGCCAAGAAGATGTTGTTGATGAGCAAAAAAGACTCCCGCGAAAAAGGCTTGAAGCCGCCGCCGCTGGACAAAGTCGGGGAGCGCCAGGCGTACAGGGCGAGCGCGGCGCCGACGAAGATGCCAATCATGCCGAGAATGAACACGCCGCGCTTAGGATCAACCGCGAAGGCGTGCACCGAGATCAATACGCCGGAACGTACCAGGAATGTGCCGAGCAGGCTGAGCGAGAACGCGGCAATCGCGAGCAGCGCCGTCCAGCTCTTGAACGCACCGCGCTTCTCGGTGACCGCCAGCGAATGCATCAATGCGGTGCCCACCAGCCAGGGCATGAATGAGGCGTTTTCCACCGGGTCCCAGAACCAGAATCCGCCCCAGCCCAGTTCGTAATAGGCCCAATAACTGCCGATGGTGATGCCGATGGTCAGAAACAACCAGGCGACTATGGTCCAGGGACGCGACCATCGCGCCCACACCCCGTCCATCTTGCCACCCAGGAGAGCGGCGATAGCAAATGCAAAGGCCACGGACATGCCGACATAGCCCATGTACAGCAAAGGCGGATGCGACACCATCATCGGGTCCTGCAGGATGGGATTGAGGTCGCGCCCCATGCTTGCAGGCGGCAGCAGACGTGTGAACGGATCTGAGGTTGAGAGCATGAACAACAGGAAGCCGATACTGATGACACCCAACACGCCCAGCACGCGGCTGCTGAATTCCTGCGGCAGGTGCCGGCTGAAACGCGCTACTGCGACCGTCCAGATGGCGAGGACGAATACCCACAACAGCAATGAACCCTCATGCGCGCCCCACACCGCTGTAAATCGGTACCACCACGGCAGCGCCGTATTGGAATTCTCCGCGACGTAGGCGACCGAAAAATCGTTGGCGAGGAAACAGTATGCGAGCGCAGCGAAGGCCAGCGCCACAAACAGGGATTGTGCCACCGCCGCCGGACGCACCGCGGTCATCCATACCCGATTGCCGCGCTGTGCGCCGGCCAAACCGAAAAATGCCTGCGCCAGCGCCAGGCACAGGGCAATAATCAACGCCAGATGGCCGATCTCGGGAATCACGGCGGGTCTTTGGCGAGTCGCACAGTTTGCCGTTGCTGAATCTGCGCTTTCTTGATGGCAGCCTCTACCTCCGGCGGCATGTATTTGGCATCGTGCTTGGCGAGCACCTGATCGGCGATAAATACACCGTTCTTTCCCAGGGTGCCGGATACCACAATGCCCTGCCCTTGCCGGAACAGATCCGGCAGGATGCCGGTATAGACCACCGGAATTGATTTTTGCATGTCGGTCACCGTGAAATGCACGGTCATGCTGCCGGGCACACGTTGCACGCTGCCCATGGCCACCAAACCGCCCATGCGAAAACTCTGGCCCACGTGTACGTTACTGGCGGCGACTTGCGCGGGGGTGAAGTAATAGAGCAGGTTCTTGCGGAAGGCCTGCAGGCCCAGGGTCACCGCAATGGCTACGCCCGCGACGATCACAGCGACCACAATCAGGCGCCTGCGGCGCGCCGGCGTCATTGCGGTTCTCCGCCGCTTGATGCGCGGTGGCGCAAGTGCTTGAGCAGCGCACGTTGCCGCCGGCCGGGCAGAACCGCATTGATCACCATCACCACCAGCACGATGGCGTATGCCGGCCAGACGTAGGCGGCGTAACCGCCCATGGTGAGAAACTCGTGCCAGGAGCTCATGGCCGCTGCACCAGTTCGCGCACCCATGCGGTGTGGCGCTCGCGCTGCAGCACTTCCACCTGCAGGCGCTTGAGGATGAACGCGGCAAAGTACAACATGAAACCGACAATCATGATGAACAGCGGGATGTACATGCTGGGCGGGATGTCGGCGCGCGCGCCGAAAAATACCGTGGGCCCTTGATGCAGGGTGTTCCACCATTTTACCGAATAATGAATGATCGGGACATTGACGATGCCGACCAGCGCCAGGATGGCGCTCGCCCGGTCGCCGGTGCGTTGATCCTCGAAAGCGTGATTGAGCGCGAGATAGCCGAGATACAGAAACAGCAAAACCAGCTCGGACGTTAGCCGCGCGTCCCACACCCAGTAGGTGCCCCACATGGGCTTGCCCCACAGCGAGCCGGTGACGAGCGCGAGAAACGTGAATGAGACGCCCAACGGCGCAGCCGCTGCCGACACTGCGTGCGCCAGTTTCATGCGCCAGACAAGACCGATGGCCGCCGCCACCGCCATCACCATATATATGAATAGCGACATCCAGGCACTCGGCACATGCACGTACATGATGCGGAAGCCGTCGCCCTGCTGGTAATCCGGCGGTGCCAGCCACAATCCGCCGTAGAGTCCGGCGAGAATGACGATCAGGCTCAGCCAGCCGCACCAGGGCGCCACGCGCCCGGCGAGACGGTAAAAGTACGGCGGTGACGCCAATTTGTGAAACCAGACAAACATGCAAATTTCCCGGTCAGGATTCGAGACTGATGCGCAATCCACCGGCGATGGCAAACGGTGCCAGTGTCACCGCCAGCACCAGCATGGCGGCGAGAAAATACAGTGGTGCGGCAGCCGGTTCACCCAGCGCCGCACGCTCGCCGGCGGCGGCGCCAAAAATCAACACCGGCACGGTGAGCGGCAACACCAGAATCGGCAACAGCATGCCGCTGCGCCGCAAGCCCACCGTGAGTGCAGCGCCGATCGCACCCAGAAAACTCAGCACCGGTGTGCCCAGCAATAAACCCAGCACCAGAGTTCCCAGGGCGCCGGTCGGATAGCCCAGCATGAGCGCCAGCAGCGCGGCCAAAATCACCAGCGGCAGACCGGTGACCAGCCAGTGGGTGAATACGCGCAGTAATACCAGTCCTTCGAGCGGGGCGGGACTCAGCAGCGTTTGTTCAAGGCTGCTATCCTCGTAATCGTTCTTGAACAAACTATCCTGGCCAATCAGGCTCGCCAGCAATGCCGCCACCCAGATCACTCCGGGTGCCAGGCGACACAGCAGTGCCGGCTCGGATCCCACTGCCAGCGGAAACAGCGCGGTGACAATTATAAAGAAGATGGCCGGCGTCGCGAGTTCGCCGCGGCGCCGATAGGCCAGACGCAGATCCCGCTGCACCAGCGCTGCGACATTCATGCCGACCCGTCCAAGGTCAGGGTCTGCACAGGCCTCGGCGCCAGCTGCAGAGGCTGATGCGTGGCAAACACCGCCAGGCCGCCCATGGACAGATGTCGGTCGAGCATCGCATGCAACAATCCCGTGCCGGCGATGTCCAGGCTGGCAAGCGGCTCATCCAGAAACCACAAAGGCACTTGCGCCAAAAGCAGACGCGCCAGCGCCGCGCGCCGCCGCTGCCCCATGGACAGTGCGCCACACGGCATGTCCGCGCAGGCGTGCAAATTCACTTGCGCCAGCGTGCTGTCTATGTCGGCACTCGGCGGTGCATGCCGCAGCGCGCACGCCGCAGCCAGATTCTCGCGTGGACTCAGCCCCAGTTTCACGCCGTTGCTGTGCCCAAGATAGCCGATGGCCGCGCGGTAGGTCGCCCCGCTGCGACGCAGGGGCTCGCCTTGCCACAACACCTCGCCGGCGTCACAGCGGCCGAGACCGGCGAGCACGCGAATCAGACTGGTCTTGCCCGCACCGTTCGATCCCTGCACGTGCAGCGCCTCGCCGGCATGCAATTCGAAACTCAGGTCGCGGCACAGACAGCGATCGCCGCGCCAGACGGCGACGCCGCATGCCGACAGTGTGAGCGGTGTGGTCGTCGGTCCGGACATGGGAACTCAGTGGCGCCCGGGCGCCAGCGTGTCAACAATTTGCATGCGAATTAGCAACTTGGGTCAATGAGAGCGGGCTCATTATGGCTCAATTTGCCAGTCCCAATCCGCCAATTTGTGCCAGGAGGTTGCGTCCACCCGCGCCTTCGGTAACCCAATGCAGCCCGTGAGCTGCCCGCGTCATTCTGGGAAGCCATTGTTGGAGAACAACCACATTGGATGCGGGTGGCAGGGCTTTATTTCCGATGTCGAAATTGTACCCCGGCGACTGCCGGACTTGCTTGCCAATCCGGCGTACGACGGGTTCGCTAGTCTGATGCAGTCACGGGCAACAGGCACACAGGCACGTCGCCGCTACCAAAATTCGGCTTGATGTAGATCAAGGCTTCGGGCACCGGGCCGGAACAGATTGCCGTCCGACGGTCAATCCGTAAGGGCGCGTCATACCACCATGGCGTTGCGATTTCCCGGCGCTGCACTGACGGCGTACAATAAGTGCAACGAAGAATATGAGTACGGATGAAGACATCATCCGCGGGCTCATCGAGCGGCGCGGACCGGAAGCCGCACACCAATATGCGCAGCAGACGCTGAGGATTTACCGCCGTGCGGTCCTGAACCCGAGGCACTTTGCCTCGACCCCGCAGTACCGGAGGGCATTCATCGTGTCATACCTGTTCTACAAGCATTATCTGCGCAGTCCCGCGCTGCCGGGCCGCGGCGGCGGAACACCCAAGGCACGGCCTTCCTCCCCGGCGATCCCGCCCACGCGCAAACCCAGCATCGAGGAATGCGAGCGCATGATTGACGAGCAGCTGGCCGGCTCGTTTCCCGCCAGCGATCCCCCCTCCTGGACACTCGGCGGCTCGGTCGCCAGCACCCACCGGCCACATTGAGACACCAAGCATGTCCGCACGTTTTCCCTCGGTCTCCGACAACATTCTCGACGCGATTGGCGACACGCCGCTGCTCAAAATTGACGGCATCTACTGCAAGATTGAATTCCTGAACCCCTCGGGCTCGATCAAGGCGCGCATCGCCAAGTACATGATCGAGAAAGCCGAGCGCGACGGTCTGCTGCACCCGGGCGACACCATCGTCGAGGCCACCAGCGGCAACACCGGCAATGCCCTGTCGCTGGTGGCGGCGGTCAAGGGCTATCGCATGCTCGTGGTCATGCCGGAAGGCATGTCGAGCGAACGCGTGGCGATTTCGCGCGCCTATGGCGCCGAAATCCTGTTCAGCGGCCATTTCCACGTGAACGATGCCCTGAAACGCGCTGGCGAACTCGGGAAGCAGCCGGGCTATTTCTGCCCGCACCAGTTCGAATCGGAATGGAACGTGGAGGAAAACCGCGTGCTTCTGGGTCCGGAGATTCTCGCCCAATTGCCCCAGGGCACCGTGCCGGATGCGCTGGTCATGGGCGTAGGCACCGGCGGCACGCTGGTGGGCGTCGGCCAGGCGTTGCGCGCGGTCAATCCCAAGGTACGGCTGTTCGCCATGGAACCGACCGAATCGCGCACCCTGCTGTGCGGCGAGATCGGCGCACACCAGATCGAGGGCATTTCCGACGGCTTCGTGCCGGGCATCTTCGCGCGCCATCGCGAACTCGTGAACGAAGTGCTGAGCATTTCCAGCAGCGAGGCGGTGGACGCGATGCGCAAGCTGGCCTGCGAGCACGGCCTGTTCTGCGGACCGAGTTCGGGGGCGCACCTGCTCGCCGCCAAACGCGTACGCAAGCAATACCCCGAACTCAAGACCGTCGTCACGCTGTTCTGTGACAAGGGCGAAAAATACCTGAACGAATATTTCATGCAGCCGGACGCCAAGCCCGTCACGCCCGCGCATTTCACCTGAAGGAGCCCACACTTGAACATCAACGACGTCATTCCGCGCAACCTCGGCATGAATCCGAATTCGCGCGTGCACCCGGGGAAAGTGTGGCCCCGGCCCGAAGGCGCGACGCACGTCAAGGAATTCCACATCTACCGCTACGATCCGGACAACGGCGAACCGCCGCGCCTCGACACCTATTTCGTGGACCTGGACAAGTGCGGGCCGATGGTGCTCGACGCGCTCATCAAGATCAAGAATGAAATCGACAGCACGCTCACCTTCCGCCGTTCCTGCCGCGAAGGCGTGTGCGGCAGCTGCGCCATGAACATGCACGGCACCAACTGGCTGGCCTGCACGCGCGCGATCCGCGATATCCCGGACGCGGTGGAGATCTACCCGCTGAACAGCATGCCGGTGATCAAGGACCTGGTGCCGGATCAGACGCACGCCTTCGCGCAGTACGAATCCATCGAACCCTGGCTCAAGACCAGCACGCCGCCACCGGATCGCGAACGCCTGCAGTCACCCGAGGAGCGCGCGCGGCTCGACGGCTACTACGAGTGCATCCTGTGTTTCTGCTGCACCGGCGGCTGTCCGAGCTGGTGGTGGAACGGCGACCGCTTCATGGGTCCGGCGGTGCTGCTGCAGGCCTACCGTGCATTCGTGGACAGCCGCGACGAAGCCAGCGGGGAACGCCTCGATTATTTGCAGGACCCTTTCAAGCTTTACCGTTGCCACACGATCCTGAACTGCACGCGCACCTGCCCCAAGGGCTTGAACCCAGGGCACGCGATCGCGGAGCTCAAGAAGCTGATGGTGGAACGCGAGCACTGACGCAACACGGGCTCCGCCCGGAGGAGGCCGACCATGCCAGATATCAAACTCAAGCGCGTGTACCTGCCGGCCGCGCGCACCGACGGTTATCGCATTCTCGTGGATCGCGTCTGGCCACGCGGCGTCACCAAGACCAAAGCCAGGGTGGACGAATGGCTGCGCGACGTGGCGCCCAGTGACGCGCTGCGCAAGTGGTTCGGCCACGACCGCGAAAGATGGCCGGAATTCAAGCGCCGCTACCTGAAAGAAATCGGCGCCAACCGTGAAGCCACGCAAAAACTCGTGGACGCGATCAAGGCGCATCCCAATTTCACGATCCTGTTCGGCGCGCACGACGAGGCATGCAACCAGGCGGTGGTGCTGGCCATTTACCTGAAGCGCCGCCTCGGGCGTTGAGCCCGTTAATTCATTGCAAGGAGAATCTTATGTCCCAATCTCTGTACCCAGAATCCACTCCCGACATCGCTGCCAAACGCAAGGCACTCGCGCCAAAGCAGTTGGAAGCTTTCCACGCATTCAGCAAGGCGGTGTTTGCCGCCGGCGCGTTGCCGGAGAAAACCAAGCAGCTCATCGCCGTGGCCGTAGCCCACACCACGCAGTGCCCCTATTGCATCCACGGACACACGCGCGCCGCTCTGCGCACGGGCGCCACGCAAGAAGAGATCATGGAAGCCATCTGGGTGGCATCCGAAATGCGCGCCGGAGCCGCCTACGCACACTCGGCACTGGCGATAGACGAAATGGCCCACGCGGCGGCTCACGCCTGAAGTACGGGCGCGGCTTATTCGGCCGCGGTACGCCCGATTTCCACGCGCCAGGCCGTCGGGCCCTGCTCCAGGTATTTCCAGGAGAACTTGCCGGTGTGTTCGGCTTCGAACTGGTAGTACAGGGGCTTGGGATCGTGATCGTTCACCAGCACGAACCGGTCGCCGGTGCCGAGATGGTCGTAGGTTTCGAAAATCTTGCGGTGACGCTCCATCGGAATCAGGCTGCGCACATCGAGAATCTTGGCTTCGGACATCGTGGTCTCCTCGTTGACTTTGGGGTGAGTGGATTGGGTAAGTGCGTGCAACACGCCGTTCAGGCGTTCGGCTTCACGCGCATGCGTATGGCGCAGGACTGACCACGCGGCCGCCGCAATATTGCAGGCCGTGTTGCGCTGCGGCACGCCGCATTCGCCGAGTGCCAGCAGCGCGCGCAGCAACTGGCGATTGAGCGCCTGCAGCGCGGCATGATCGCCCGGCTCCGGATCAGTCATCGCCGTCGTCCGCGATCTCGAAATACGCCTTGGCGACCGGCGTCATTTTCTTCGGCGACCACGGCGGCTCCCAGACGAGCGTGATGTCCACGTTCTCGACGCCGGGAATGCGCTGACCGCGGTCTTTGACGCCCGCCATGATGTAATCCTGTGCCGGACAACCCGGCGTGGTCATGGTCATGGTGACCTGAACGCTGTGATCCACCACTTCCAGGCCGTAAATCAGGCCGATGTCCACGATGTTGTAGCCGAGTTCCGGGTCAATGACATCGTGCATGGCATCGAGCACGCTTTCGCGGCTCGGGCCTGCGGGCGTTTGCTCGTCGGTCACATTTCAACCCGCACGCCGGATCAGCAGGCGCACAAAATCCGCCTGCTTGTCCGTGTGGATCAGCGCGCCGCGCGCCTCAAGTTCCGGATACAGGAATACCGGGTCGCGTTCGTTGATGGCTTCCAACACGGCGCCCGGAGCCAGATGCTCGAGCGCGTCGAGTATGCGCACCAGCGGCTCCGGCGGTTGCAGACCGCGGTTGTCGAGATGCGTGCACGGTGCCGGCCAACCTTCGGTGCTGGTGACGGCGGTGGTGGATTTGGGTTTATTCGTCTTGGTTTTGGGTTTGGCGGCACCCGGGGTAAACAGCATTTCCCAATCTCCCGCGCTCAGGCGCTTGGCGCTGTGCCCGAAGCCTTTGCGCGCGAGCACTGCGTACAGCGGCAACGGCTCAAAGGTCGCAAGCAGACGCAAGGCCTGTCCCGGGCTGAGCTTGTCCACGGCCTCGAGAATGTGCGGCAGCGGCTCGCCGCCGCAGCACAATTCGTCGCGTACGTCCAGCAACAAAGGTTCAAGGATGCTCATCGTGTGAGGCTCCATATTTGTCTGTAATGGGGGAGATCATGGCCGGTCCTTTGGCCGCGTGCGGATTGGCGACCGCCGGTATTCCGGTCATGAAAGGCGGCAGCTTCGGCGCAACCTGCGGCTTGCGCGCCGCGTAATAGCCGCGCCAGGCGCGCCAGTACTCGAGCATCAGCCCGAGCGTGGCGATCACGCCCAGCCCGATACCGGCGCGGAAAACATAGAACTCGCCGCTGAAGGCCGCGAGTACGGCCAGCGATATGCCGATGAAATAAATGATGAACCACGGATAGCCGCGGCCTTCGTTCACGAGATCCTGCACGCGCGGCACCGGCCCGCGCCCGAGCTTCTGGCCGAAGCGGCCAAGCCAGGCCAGAAACGGCACAATCTTGTAAAGCTGCGTGAGCCCCAGTCCGCTCAGCCAGCCGAATACCGCCAGGAACACGAAGACCGCCGCATCGCTGGCCAACCTCCCCAATCCGGCCAGCACCAGCGCCATCACCACGCAGGCTCCGAGCAGTGCGAACGCGCCCACTGCTGCCTTGTTGTGCAGCTCGAGCACCGTGCGCCGGCGCGTGCGATAAATACGCGCCATGTCCCAGAGATAAATGCCGATGCCCGCTGCAACCAGCAGGTATCCGGCGTATTCCACGCCCTGCAGTACGCGCGATGGCAACCAGATGTGCAGCAGGCCGAAAATCAGCGCCAAGGCAAACCCCACGGCCGCGAGGTCATGCACCAGTTCGCCGGCCAAGCCGCGCTCCTCGGGTGCGAGCGTGAACATCGGCACGAGCTTGTAGGTCACCCCCATGGCCGTGAGCGTGAACCAGCCACCCAGGCCCGCGAGCGCATGCAAGCTGACGCCATTAGCCAGCAGCACGCCCAAGCGCCCCGACAACGCCGGAACGCTGATGGCGAGCGCAAACAGCAGCCCGAGTGTGATCGTGGCAAGCAGAAACACCAGGCCGGTGAGTACCATGCGGCCCGGCAAGGTCAGCGGTCGCGCCTTGAGGAGCGGCACGCCGAGGTCGTAACAGGCCAGCAGCACGCCGGCGATGACCAGAGCGCCGCCGACCGGCAGGCAACGGACGATCGGCGCCGCACCCAAACCCATGCCGATGAATCCGCAGATCATGAGCAACAAACCGGCTTCGATGGCGCCCAGCGTCGCCAGCTCCAGGTGCTGGCTCGGCAACACATTCGATGTAATTACCGGGATGAACTGGAACAACGCACCCAACATCAGCAGCAGCAGCCAGCCGATGGTGAGCAAGTGCACCGCCACCAGCGTGCCGGGCGCGGATACCGGCTGCATAGGCCAGCTTGCACCGGAAAGAATCACGCCCTGCGCGGCCAGGAAATTCACCAATGCACAGGCAAAGAACACCAGTGTCCAGCGTGACAGACGGTTGCTTATCATTACTCGCCGTCCCCGCACGCCTCACTCGCGGTCATCGCAGACTTCAATGACTTCGCCGCGCACGCGCACCGGAAAGCTGTGCACGCCCTCGTGGGCCGGCGCCTTGAGCGCCGCGCCGGTACGGATGGAGAATTCCGCGAGATGCCGCGGGCACACCGCACGCTCGCCTTCCACCCAGCCGCCCGAAATGTCGCCGCCGTCATGCGTGCAGATGTCTTCGATGGCAAAGTACTCGCCGCTCAGGTTGAACACCGCGACATCGGAACCGTTGAGCGTGATGACTTTGGATTTGTGGTCGGGAATTTCGCCGAGCTGCGCGGCCGCGATCCACTGTGACATGCCAACCCCTCCTGTGCTGCGGTTGCCAGGCACTTTAAGCGCCGCTGCACGCGCCTGCCTTGATGTGCATCAAGGCTCACAACCCGCACTGCGCCTAGGCTGGCGCGCGTTGCACGTTTGCACGAGGAGGCCAGCGCCATGCTGGACGATGGCGTGAATGAACCGACCTGCGGCCGTACAAAGCTGATCACCGCGCGGGATACGCCGGCGGTCAGCCACGGCCTGCTTGCCACGTCGGCGCATGCACCAGCGCGCGCGTGCTGCAACAAGGTGTTGCCGGTCTCAATGCAGGCGCACGCGGATCACCGCCGGATCATCCTTGTGATCCAGCATCAGACGACGCACGCGCTCCTGCCACAGGCGGCGGAATTCGCCGATCTCCGACGGATCAGCGCTTCCACCCAGACACAGCGGCAGCAATTCCCGCACGCGCGCATCCATGGGCACCGGCGACAGGTCCGCGGACACCTCCACGCACGCACCGCCGTCGGCACGCGTGAAACTCATTTCCGCGTTCGGTTCCGCATCGAAGGCCAGAAGCTCGCAGCGCTTGAACCGGCCGCCGATGCCCTTGAATCCTCCATCTCCGGCCGCGCCGGTAATCAGGCTGGCCACGTTGGCCGTGACGCCGACCGTGCCCTGGTACTGCGCGCCGCTGACCGCAACCCGGATGTCACCGCGCATCGGCACCTCGTCCGCATAGAGTGCGTTAAGCGCAGCGCGCGTCATGAGGAACGCCGCCGCGACCGTCGGGCAGGAATGTCCGGCCAGCGCGACCACGTTTGCGTAACGATATTCCATGAGACCGCCCTGCATGGCGCCGAGGAACTTGGCCAGCGGATCGCGCATCGTGATTACCGGCGCAGCATCGAAAAATTCGGGATAGCGCATCATCGGCCCGACTCCTGCCCGCACCGGGGCACATCAAACTGTGGGAAGCTCCTTGTAGGCCACAGCAGCGCCGTGCGCATTGATTTGCATCAAGCCGCTCTCCCCCGCACTATGCACGCATGATCATCGAATCGCTGCTCGACACCGATCTCTACAAGCTCACGATGATGCAGGCGGTGTTGCACCGCTTTCCGGCCGCCGAAGTCGAATACCGCTTCCGCTGCCGCAACGCACCCGGCAAGCTCGCCGCACACGCGGCGCGCATCCGTGACGAGATCGTCGCGCTCTGTCGCCTGCGGTTCACGCCGCAGGAGCTCGCCTACCTGCGCAACCTGCGCTACATGAAAAAGGATTTCGTCGACATCCTGCGCATCTTCCAGCTGCAGCAGGACCACGTCAGCGTGAGCATCGAGAACGGTGCTCTGGAAATCGTGATCCGCGGTCCGTGGCTGCACACCATCCTGTTCGAAGTGCCGGTGCTCGCGATCCTGAGCGAGGTGTACGCCGAGTCCCGGCGTGACGCGCACACCCTGGAGGAAGGCCGCGCCCGCCTGGAGGCGAAGATCGCGCTGCTGCGCGCTCATCCCGGGCATGCGGCATTCCGCTTCAGCGAGTTCGGCACCCGCCGGCGCTACGCGCGCGACTGGCAGCGCAGCGTGGTGCAGCGCCTGGCCGCCGCGCTGCCCGTAAATCTCGCCGGTACCAGCAACGTGCTGCTGGCCAAAGAGCTGGGCCTGACTCCCATTGGTACCATGGGCCACGAGTTCCTGCAGGCCTGCCAGGCGCTGGGACCGCGGCTCGTTGACAGCAAGCGCTTCGCGCTCGAAAGCTGGGAGCAGGAGTACCGCGGAGATCTCGGCATCGCGCTCAGCGACGTCATCGGACTGGCGGCTTTCCTGCGGGACTTCGACCTGTACTTCTGCGAGCTGTTCGACGGTGTGCGTCACGATTCCGGCGACCCATTTGCGTGGGGTGAAAAGATGCTGGAGCATTACCACGCAATGCGCGTTGACCCGTTGACCAGGATGTTGGTATTCACCGATGCGCTGGACTTCGCCAAGGCACTGCGCATCTTCGAACGTTTTCACGCCCGCGTGCGCCTGGGCTTCGGGATCGGCACGCACCTCAGCAATGACATGGGCTTTGCGCCGCCCGACATGATCATTAAAATGACGCGCTGCAACGGGCAGGCCGTGGCCAAGATCAGCGACGATCCCGCCAAGACCCTGTGCACCGACCCCGGTTATCTTGCCTATCTCAGGAAGGTTTTCGCCGCGTGAGTATCCCCGCCCCTGCCGCGCGCAGCGTGAGCGCAAAGCCCATCCTGCAGCAACCGTTCCGGCCGCTGTTCCTGTGTGCCGCGCTCGCGGCTTCGCTCGGCATTTTCACCTGGGCGCTGTTCCTGCACCTCGGATGGTTGCCGGCCAGTTCCCTGCCGCCGCTCGCGTGGCACGGTCACGAATTGCTGTTCGGTTTCGCGGGTGCGCTGGTGGCGGGGTTCCTGCTCACGGCCGTGGCCGAATGGACCAAACTGCCGACGTTCACGCCCAAGTCACTGCTGTTGCTGGTAGCGGTATGGATCGCGGCACGCGTGCTGTTCCTGCTGCCCGCACGCGTACCTTACGCGCTCACGGCATTCCTGGACTGCGCGTTCTTCGGCCTGCTGCTGCTCATGGTGGCGCGACCGATCCTCAAGAGCCGCAACCGCCGCAATTATTTCGTGATCGGGCTGCTGTCGGCGTTCACGCTCGCGGACGTGACGTTTCATCTCAGCGTCGCCGACATGATCCACGTGGCGGAACGCAGCGTGCTGTACTGGGTGATCGACCTGTTCACGGTATTGATGCTCAGCATCGGTGGACGCGTGATTCCGTTCTTCACGTCACGGCGCTTGAGCAACACTACGGTGCGGCGTTACCGCTGGCTGGACTGGAGCGTGAATGCCGGCGCGGCGGTACTGGTATTGCTCGATATTTTGCTGCCAGCTTCCATGACGCTGGGTGCAGTATCGGTGGCAATGGCACTGCTGGTATTGCTGCGCGGGTGGCTGTGGCAACCGTGGAAAACCTGGCGCGAGCCGATGCTGTGGGTACTTCACCTGGGTTATTTATGGCTGGCGGCGGGACTTGCGTTGCGCGGCGTCGCACTGCTCTCCTCCGCACTTCCCGAAATCACCGCGTTGCACGCCATCACCGTAGGCGCGCTCGGCTCGCTCTCCATCGGCATGATGACGCGCGTGGCGCTCGGCCACACCGGACATGCAATGGCCGCCGGCCCGTTCATGGCTACGGCGTTCGCGCTGGTGAGCGTGGCGGCGATACTGCGCCTGATCAACACGCCCGGGCTGTTACCCATCGCGGGCGTGCTCTGGGCATTGGCCTTTGCGATTTATTTCCTGCGTTTTCTGCCGGTGATGTTCGCACCGCGGCTGAACTAGGCGCTCCGCGACCTTCGCGCCGTCCCTGCGCGGTGGATAAGCTGCAGCGAGAAGCCTATTATCTGATTGCCACCTGAGCATGACATGGAGAGTCAGCATGAAAACCACAGCGCTTGTAATCGCCACATCGGGCGCACTCGCGTGCCTGGCAATCATGCCCATCGGCGCACCGGCCGCTGAGCCTGAAGCTCCGTCGGAAACGATTTACGCCGCCCAACTGCGTACACTCAACAGTGAAATCGCCGGTACGGCCGCAACCGGCATCGCACATTTCAGGGTCCGCGGTGACAAGCTCACCATCCGTATCGTGTTGCAGGGTGTGCCGTCCCGCATCGAACACTGGCAACACTTGCACGGGTTCACGGACAGTCGTGCCGCGAGCTGTCCGATAGGCCCGGCCGGGCTCGCAAACGTGGATACCAACCATGACGGCATCATAGATCTCATCGAGACCATGCCCGGTTCAGGCACCACCCTGGTGCCGCTCAACGCCAAACCAGTGACCATGGACATCGCGGCCAACACATATCCGCAGGCGTCGGCCCATGGCACCTATACCTACAAGGAGACGCTGTCGCTGAAAGCCCTGCAGGCCGCGTTTGCCAAGTCATTCAACGGTGCCAGCCTGGACCTCGATCGCCTAGTGGTGTACGTGCACGGCGTGCCGGCCGACACCCGGCTACCGTCTACGGTGGCGTCGCTCGGAGCCGTTCCGGCACACGTGACCCTGCCGATTGACTGCGGCAAGCTCAAACGCGCTTCAGGCTGATTGGGGAACATGGCGCGACGACGGCTGACCGCCATCGGACCCAAGGGGGTCAATTGCCTGCCTGGCCGCTGCTGGCCGATGCTGCGCTGTAAACGTGGTAGGTGGGGCTTTGGGCAAATTGCGCCGGCGGGTGCCACATGAGCTGACCGTACCACCCGGCCCAGCCCACGATGATGAGCAGCATCACCCACACCCACACGGGAATGGAGGAATGGGTCTCGGCGCGCTCCGGCTCGAAGGGCTCGTCGGCGCTGAAGGCATTCACGCCGAGTTCGATGATGCCGTGATGGATGCTGTTTGGTGCCAGCCCGGTCACCGCAAGGCCCGGACCGTTGTCCACCTTGAACGGAATCTCGCGCACCGATACTTTGCCGGTGACATCGCTGACCCGGACCGTGATGCGATGATTGCCGTCCACCAGTGTATAGGTGTTGAGCCGCACGCGTGTCGGCAAGGGCTGCTCGGCAATCGGCACCGGATTGTCGTCCACGTAAATCTGGACCTGTGCGCGCCGGCGCTCGCGTAATGGTTCATCAGTCATCGTCGAGTACTCCGTACTTGGGGTGATGACTGTCACGTTCGCCCGGGCGGATCAGGAGCCAGATGGCATACACGTAACAACCCAGGGTAATCAACCCGCCCCCGGCCAGAATAATTATATTGCCGATCAGCGGTCCCATCAGATGATGTTCCATGCGCGGCTCCTAGTGTTTCAGTTTGGCACGCTGCGCCGCGACTTCGGTCGGCGTGGCGAGCGGTGCGTTATTCCCCCACGAAGTACGTTCGTGGTCAATGATGTTGGCGATCTGGCTGTCACTCAGTACTGATTTGAAGGACGGCATCTGGCCCGGATACACGGTGCCACCCACATTGGCGCCTTGCAGGCCTTCCAGAATCACGTGAATCTGCTGCGTGGGATCGGCCGCCAGCACCACCGCGTTACCCTTGAGGGGCGGGAACACACCGGCAATGCCCTCGCCGTTCGCCTGATGGCAGACCGCGCAGTTTTGCGAGAACAGTTGCGCGCCTTCGGTTGCATCAAACGCTGGCGCGGCTGCCGGCGCACCGCCCGCGGCCGGTGCGGCCGGCGGTACATAACCGGGAATCGGCGGCTGCTTGAGCGACAGGAGATAGGCCACCAGCGCGACCGCCTTGTGCGTGGGAATCACGAGGCCCTGCGCCGGAGCATAGGGCTTGGGCACCGGGATCGTGGTGACGCCGGATGGCGCCTCGGACACCACGCGAAACAGAAAACTGAAATCCGGCATGATGGACAGCGGCTGCACCGAGCGCGGATCGTACAGATGCATGTACTGCCAGACCTTGCTCGGCTGGCGGTTGCCGATGTTGGAAAGATCCGGACCGTTGCGTTCCGAACCGAGCAACTCCGGCGTCTGATAGGCCAAATCGCCGGCCGAGATCGGCCGGCCGAACACCCGGTCCTCGGCCAGCGGCCGCACCTGCTGCGTGTGACAGTAGCTGCAACCGTTGGCGACATACACATCGCGGCCTTCGGCTTCGAGCGCGGTCAGGGGTTCCACGCCCGGGCCAGGCGGAGTCTTCGACAGCTCGATGCCCGGCAGCACGCCCATCAGTACCGCGAGTATCGCGTACACCAGCGTCGAGCCGCCGGCGATCAGGATGAGCGCTTTCATGCAGCCGCCTCGGTAGTCGCCACGGCGAACGCCTTGGGTTGTCGCTTCCCATAGGTCATGACCCAGACGTTCCACAGGAACAGCAAATGGCTCGCAAACATCATGCTGCCGCCGATGGCGCGCCACATCCAGTACGGCCCCATGTTCACCACCGAATCAATGAACGGCAGGCCGTGTATCCAATCGAGTCCCTGAATCGTGCCTCCGATCGAGAGCGCCAGCACATAGATGATCATGCCGATCGTGGCCCACCAGAAATGGATGCCCATGAGCAGGTTGTTGGCCTGCTTGCCGGTGATGCGCGGCAGAAGCCCGTACACCCCGCCCCAGATGACGAAGGTGATGAACCCGTACATCGTGAGGTGCGAATGACCGACGGTGAAGTTGGTGAGATGCCAGACTTCCTGCAGCGAGCGGAAGGCCTCGGCCGTGCCCTGACTCGAGCCGATGAAATAGCCGAGCACGCCCACCAGCACGAACATCGCGGGCGAGCGGTACAGGCGTTGCGGGCGCCCGCGCATGGTGAGCAGGTAATTCGCGCTGCCCGCCCACACCGGCACCAGCATCGCCACCGAGAACACGATGGCGATGGTCTGCAACCACCACGGCAGCGGGCTGAACAGGAAATGATGCGAGCCGATGATCGGATAGAAAATCAGATTGGTCCAGAACGCGAACACTCCAAGTGCGTAGGAATAAATCGGGCGGCTGAAGAGCTTGGGAATGGCGTAATACAAAACCCCGAGCGCCATGGGCGTGAACCACAAGCCCACGGCGTTGTGCATGAAAAAGCCGGAGACCGCTACCTGCCCGAGCCCGTACTGGTACCAGGGAATGATGACCACGATGGCAATGATGCAGGTCCACAGCACCCCGCCGATGGTGTACCAGTTGGAAAGATAAATGTCCTTGGTATTGCGTCGCGCCACGGTCGCGATGAGATTCCACGCGGTCACCACCAGCGCCGCCAGGAACACCAGGCGGATCGGCCACACCCACTCGCGGTATTCGAGCGTGCCGTCGTTGATGCCCAGATCCAGCGTCACCGTACCGGCAATGGCGGCAATGTTGAACAGCGCGAGTCCCACCCAGGCGAGCTTGGCGCTGTACAGGCGCGCCCTCGAGCTGCGCGCCGCAATGTAATAGGCCAGGCCCACGAGCCCGATGCTCGCCCAGGCATAAAACGTGTCATTGGTGTGAATCGGCCGCAGCCGCCCGAAGGTAAGCCAGCCCGCGTGCGCCCAGAACTCCGGATACACGAACTTGAACGCCAGCACGATGCCGATGAAAGTGGCAAACACCAGCCACAGCGCCGCGCACAAGGTGTACACGTTGAAAACGGTACGCAGCGCCCCTTCATCCGCCGCCGTCAGCCCCGACGACGAAGACGTGACCATCGCTTGCATATCAGCTCCCCGGGTGTGCCGTTGGATGCGCGAATTTATCTCACGTCTTTCATCAGCTTCTCAAGCCGGCCCTTGTTCATCAGTTGCTGCGCCTCCATGGCCGCGGCGACCTTCTCGGCTGCCTCTTTGTTGGTCGCCTTGCCTACCTCTATCACGCCCAGCATGCCGAACAAATGGTGGGGGTTACACTCGTAAAGGTACACACCCGGATGCGTGAATTTCACGCTGATGTCCTGGCTGACCTCGCTCTTCCAGCCCGCAGCACCCTTGGGCACCAGGTAGGACTGGCTGTCGTGACCGGCATCCGCGGCCACGAAATGCACGGAATCTCCCGGCTGGAGGTGCAGGAAGTCCGGTTCAAAAACGAAGGTCCCGTCCGCGCCGTTGTTCAATTCCTTCACCGTATAGTCCTTGGCATGGGCGTTGACCGCGATCAGGGATGTAGCCAGCAATATGCCCAAAGCAATTTTGCTGTTCATGACAGGCTCCGACTGTTCAAGGTTTTACGGAATGATTTTCGCTAACTGCAAGCTGCGCACACGAGGTTTCATGCGCATGTTGACAAGACTCGATTCGGCATGGCGGTGCAGGCGGCACCGGATCCGCAGCCAAAGCAAGATTGAACCATACACCGCTCAAATACCGCGGGGTCACTTCGCGTGCCGGCGCGTATGTTCACGAGCCCGGTGTTGCAGTCCTTCAATCTCGATATTCGGCTGCGCAAGTTCTTCGTTCGGCGCAGCCTGCTCCTCGAGGATGTACACGGCACCACAGTAGGGACACTGCGCCACGCCGCCTTCCTGAATGTCCAGATACACCCGCTGATGCGAATTCCACAAGCTCATGGCGGGCATGGGGCAGGACAACGGCAGGTCTTGCCAGCTCACGTGGTAAATCTTTTGCGCATTGGGAATTTGCGGCGCCGCCATGGCGTTATCTTGCGCTCAGCGCGTAAGCAATGGAAGCTTGTTCGGCACGCCATCCCACTGCTTGGCGTCGGACGGAGCATCCACTTTGTGATCCAGCACCGGCCATTGCGGCGACAACTCGGCATTCAGCGCCAGGAAATGCTCCTGGCCATTGGGTACGTCACTGTCCGCGAAGATTGCCTCGACGGGGCATTCCGCCACGCACAGCGTGCAGTCAATGCACTCTTCCGGATCGATGACCAGCATGTTGGGGCCGGCATGGAAGCAGTCCACCGGGCAGACTTCCACGCAATCGGTGTACTTGCACTTGATGCACTGTTCGGTCACTACATGCGTCATGGACTTGCCTCCTTGCCCCGTTTCCGCCGGAGCGCGGATAATGCTGCGCTTGGCGGTGGACGTGCGCCTTGATGCAAATCAAGGCTGGCATGGCGGCACACGAAATTACTGCGGGAATCGCATGCAATCCGATGACACACTGGCGCGCGAACTTCGCCACCATTATCTGTTCTCGGCGCTGAGCGACGTGCAGCGTGCGCGTGTGCTTGCGCATGCCGCACTGCGTCCGTTTGCGGCCGGCGAGCAGCTGTTCAGCCACGGCGACGAAGCGGCGAGCTTCTTCTTGCTGCGCCAGGGCAGCGTCAAGCTCTACCGGCTGTCACCGGGCGGCCACGAAAAAATCATGCGTTTCATCCGCCCGCCGCAGACTTTCGCCGAGAGTGTGATGTTCATGGACACGCCGCGCTATCCGGTGCACGGCGCCGGCGTCGAAGCCGGCGAACTTGTGGCGTTCGAATGCGCTGCCTTTCTTGACATCCTGCAGGAATCGTTCGCCACCTGCCGGGCGGTGATGGCGCAGATGACCCAGCGTATCCAGGCGCATTGGGACGAGATCGAGGCTTTGACGCTCGAAAACAGCCGGTATCGCGTGGTGCATTACCTGCTGGGCCTCGTGCCGCGCGGCGAGCACGGCCGCGTCAGCGTGACCTTGCCGGCGCGCAAGATGCTGATCGCCGCGCACGTGGCGGTCACGCCGGAAACCCTGTCACGCACGCTGCGTGCGCTCAACGACGAAGGCTTGATCGAAATTGCCGAGGATCGTGTCACGATCCCGGACACCGAGGCATTACGCCGGCACGTGCACTAGCGGGCGCCGTTGGCCTGCAAGCCGGGGAATTGTCTGGGCGCATGCGCCAGCGCGTCGCGCTGCGGCTCGGACAGCATCTGAGGCAAGGTCGCGAACAATGCCATCTCCTCGCGTGCGTGATGATGTTCGAGGATATGTTTCAGAGTCTTTTCCTCATCGAGCAGCGCAATCAGCGCTGCGCTGGTGACGCCGCGGCGGCGCAGTTTGGCAAAGCGCGCATTCAGCTTGCTCGCCAGCTCCTGAATGCGCTGATGTTCCACGGAATAAACCCGTGCCGGCCACTGATTCGGCAGTTTGTCCTGCGGGCAATAGGGCAAGAGGTATCGTTCTTCCAGTTCGATATGCTGCGCCAGCCGTTTCTGGTGCGAATCCAGCAGGCGTGCTGCGCGTGCCCACGCGCGCGCAATGAGCGCGACCTGGTGGCGCGCGAACAGCTGGGTGAGCATCTCGTGCTCGTCGACCAACGCGCTGAAGGGATCGAAATCCAGCATGTCTCTCATCCGAAGCCGTGACTGCCGGACACCGCGCCGGCGATGATTACCAGCGCGATCACCAGCAACCCCAGATGCACGCGCTGCATGCGGCGCCAGCGCGCCACGTCATCGCCGCCACGGCGCATGATGTGTCGCAGCAAGCCTGTGGGTCCAAGCACGAACAACAGCAGCATGAACAGCAGCCAGTACAGGGCCATGGCGTCCAGCCACCAGAATCGGGCCTGCAGGAACATGGACCAGAGATTCAGGCGGAACAACAGGTAAATGCCGGACAGGCCCACCAACACCACGGCAATGCGCGCCTGCGGTTCGAAGCGGCCTTCGACCACGTGAAAAGCCGTCTGTGCATCCCCAAGCTGGGCCTTGTGCAGCAAAGGCAGAAACACCGCCGTGATGAACGCCAGGCTCCCAATCCACCACACCACGGACAGCACGTGCACAACCAGGGCAACCGCAACATCGGCCATCTCAACGCTCCTTGCATCGGGAGTCTGCCGCGTCGCGCCGGGGAACCGCATTGATCTATATCAAGCTCATGCCAACCGCTGCGGGTGCCGCCGAGGTTTCGTACCATGCCGACGTCCGGATACCTGATCCAACACCGCCCACCGCTGCCTTTGCTCCTGCGCGCACGGACGACATCGCCGGTCCGGGGATCAGCCGACGTTTTTATTGATCCAAATCAGCGCGCCGGGGTTTCAAAAACCGGAACATCAGCCGCATGAATCACGATATTCTCCATGCCGTCAACAATGCGCGCGGCGGAGGCGCGGGGTTCCGCACGCGAGCGCGACTCGGCCCACGGCTGTTTACTGGCACCCGCGGTGGGCATGCCGTATCGCTGGCGCCAGTCGGCCTCGGTAGGTGCTTGGCTCTGGAGATGCCTTACCACGGTCACCGCGGATAAACTACGCAGCTTCAAATCGGAGATTTTTCATGTCGGATACAGATCCTCACGACCGCTTCATCGCAACCTGGCCGGCCATAGCCACTACGGCGCTGCGCGTCGCCTTTGGCATCATTTGGGCATTGGGCGCAGCGCTCACCTGGTCGCCCGACTTCGCACTTCACTACGTCGGTTACTTGCACAACGCAGCCCAGGGACAGCCGGGCTGGTCGGCCGGCTGGTTCCACCTGTGGATTGCCGTGGTCACGCCCAATGCAGGCTTGTTTATTTGGGCCACACGCATCATCGAGACTTTGCTGGCGTTCGCGCTGCTGGTCGGTTTTGGGCGCCGAACCCTTTACGTGCTGGGGGCGCTGTTCAGTTTGGCGGTGTGGAGCACGGCCGAAGGATTTGGCGGCCCTTACATAGTAGGCGCGGCCAACATGGGTACGGCGATCAGCTACGTACTGATCTTCGTGGCTTTAATTGGCCTCGACTACCGAGCGGGGTTTATTCCCTATAGCCTCGATTACCTTATCGAACGTCGCTGGCCAAAGTGGCAACTGGTTACCGAGTGGAGCCGTGACACGACCCGCCCACGTGCGCGCATGGCACTCCCGTGGCGTGTGCAGGTCCCGGCTATGGCCGGGATTGTAGTGCTGCTTGTACTCCTGCTTCTCGGATTGCATAGCGCGTTCAACGTCAAGTCGCCCTCGCCTGCGGCGGCTGCGGCGGCGGTTTCACCGCTGGCGCTCGCATCGAGCACGCCGATTGCCACCACGCGCGATGCCCGCCTGCCATCGCTCTACGCTACCGGCGACAGCGTCAATGTTGATTTGGTGACGACCGACGACAAGGTTGCCATTGCCAGCGGCGTTGCCTATATGGCATGGACTTACGGTGGTACTGTTCCCGGCCCCGTCATCCACGTGCGCCAGGGCCAGACGGTCGACGTGACTTTCACCAACCATGGCACGATGCCGCACTCCATAGATTTTCACGCCGCGATCACGCCGCCCAGCCTGCACTACGTGGACGTGGATCCGGGCAAAAGCATCAAGTTCTCGTTCGTGGCGAACACCCCCGGTGTGTTCCTGTACCACTGCGGCACACCGCCCGTGTTGTTGCACATCGGCAGTGGCATGTACGGCGCCATCGTCGTGGATCCGGCCACGCCGTTGCCACCGGCTGCCGAAAGTTACGTGATCGTACAGAGCGAGTGGTACACCCAGCAGGTTTCCGGCCACCTTATGGGTCCGGATTACGAGAAGATGCTGCAGGAACGCCCCGACGAAGTGGTGTTCAACGGCGCGGCGTTTCAATATAAAGATCATCCGCTGCCAGTCACAGCGGGTGAGCGCGTGCGCATCTATTTCGTGGACGCCGGCCCAGACTTGTGGAGCTCATTCCACGTGATCGGCGCGATGTTCGACAAGATCTATCCAGACGGTGATGCCGCGCACGCCTTGAGCGGCGTGTCCACCTACAGCGTAGGGCCGGGCGCGGGCGCCGTTTTCGATCTGGTGATCCCGGAACCGGGCAAGTATGCCTTCGTGGACCACGATATGGCGCACGCCATGATTGGCGCAATAGGTGTTTTTGAAGTGCATGCACCCGGCGCCGCCCCGCTGCCAGCCCCGGTGAGCGTAGCCTCGCCCGTTACCCCACAAACCGTCGCCAGCGCGCCCGCGGCCGCTCTCGAACCTGCCGGTCCCTACAAATACGATGCGACCCAAGGTGCTTCACTCTACTCAGCCAACTGTGCCGCCTGCCATCAAGCCACCGGCATGGGTTTGCCGGGGGCGTTCCCGCCACTCAAGGACGACCCCGTCGTGCTGAACCCGGATCCGGAGGAGCAGATCAAAACGATTCTGCGTGGTGCACACGGTCGTAACATCGGCGGTCGGACTTATCCAACTCCAATGCCACCCTTCGCCAGCGTGCTCAATGACACGCAAATCGCCGACATCATCAATCACGAACGCACGTCGTGGGGTAATCACGGCAAGCCGGTCACCGCCAACGACGTGAAAGCCGTACGCTCCCACAGCTCCGGAGGCGGAACCTTGCACTGACCTGTGCAACGCCTGCAATGCGGCCGTCGTAGCGGTGGTCCGGGCACGGAGGCCGCGCTTGCATGCGAGCATCGTTCGCATCGGCCCGAACGCGCCAATAGGGCGAGAAGCGAAGCTTCGAGCGGGCGCACAGGGATGTGCGCCCTGGACCGCGCGCGAAGCAGGATTGCGCAGCACTGCAGTCGAGGCTGGACTTCATGCCATGCATGGCTCTTTGCGCGTGACGTGCATCGCCAAATTGGTGCCCGGGGCCGGGTGAGGGCCGTGCTTGCATGCGAGCCCAGCTCGCATCGGCCCGAACGCCCCGACATGAATGTCGGGGCTGGACTTCGCACCAGGGATGGTTTCACACCATATGACGCGTGATCGAGTTGGTGCCCGGGGCCGGATTCGAACCGGCACGGCCGTTGCCAGCCAAGGGATTTTAAGTCCCTTGCGTCTACCAGTTCCGCCACCCGGGCGGGCAGGTCAAACATCAAAACGAGGCTAGGGTCGGAATTGAACCGGCGTACACGGCTTTGCAGGCCGCTGCATGACCACTCTGCCACCTAGCCATTCCTGAAACGGAAAAGCCGAAGAAATTTACCATACACGGCCCTGCACTTTCAGCGCAGGCGCGACCGGTATGCGGGTAAAGCAACAAAAAACCCCGGAACGACCGAGGTTTGAATCTGGAGCGGGAAACGAGGCTCGAACTCGCGACCTCAACCTTGGCAAGGTTGCGCTCTACCAACTGAGCTATTCCCGCGCAGGGGCGCGATATTGCAGGCTCGCCCCCGGGCCTGTCAAGGCGCGCTCCGGTCCCTCTTCAACTCCGGCCAGGCGGCGAGCAGATACAGGGACATGGACCACAGCGTCAACGCCGCGGCGATCACCAGCAGACCCACACCGATGTCGTAGATCGGCACGCGTCCAATTGGAAAGCGGTACAGCAGCAGCACGATGGCTACCATCTGCGCTGCGGTCTTGATCTTGCCCAGCCAGCTCACCGGCACGCGCTTGCGCGAACCGAGTTCGGCCATCCATTCGCGCAAGGCCGAGATCGTGAGTTCGCGTCCGATGATGATCATGACCGGGATGGCCATGGCCACGCGCGGATCGGCCTGCAGAATCAGCACCAGTGCCGCCACCACCATGAGCTTGTCGGCTACCGGATCCATGAACGCGCCGAAGGCCGAAGTCTCGTTCCAGCGGCGTGCCAGCCAGCCGTCGAACCAGTCGGTCACGGCCGCCAGCGCAAATACCAGTGCGCTCGCCGG
>DATEHU010000025.1 GCA_035279405.1 Gammaproteobacteria bacterium | reverse complement strand
GTGTGCAAGGGTGTGGGCAGGCGTGAGATATAAGCCGCGAGCGCGCGTATCTGCGCATTGTTCAGGGTTTTGGCCTGCGGCGCCATGATGATGTTCTGGCGCTGGCCGTCGCGGTACTCGGTGAGCGCCTGGATCAGGTAGTCACTGTACTGGCCCGCGATGATCGGCGGCGGATTGCCCGGCAGCGGCGTCGGTTGGGCGCCGTCGGCACCGTGGCAGGCGGAGCAGGTATTTTTGAACTCCTGCGCGGCCCAGGCGAGAGTGGCGGGTGGCGCGGAGGTTGCGGCGCCGGCGGCAGGCGCATCATCGGCCAGCGATGCGCCGGCGGCGAGGCCCAGGCCGAGGAGCAGAGTTGCCAGTGCGGTCAGGGGTTTCATGGTGCGGCTCCGGGGCCGGGTTTGTAGGGTTTGCCCAGGCTGCTGAAGTACGCGGCGATGTCTTCCATCTGCTGCTGCGTCAACGACGAGGCCTGCGCATGCATGGTCTTGTGGCTGCGGGCGCCGCTCTTGTATTCCTCGAGCGCGTGCACGATGTAAGCCGCATTCTGGCCGGCCAGCTTGGGCACGCGGTAGCTGGGGTACACATTGGTGTAATCGGTGATGCCGTGGCAGCCGAGGCAGGTCTGCGATTCGACCTTGCCTTTGGCAGGGTCGCCGGCCGCGTGCGCCGCGAAACTCGCGCCGAACGCCGCGCAGGCCACTATGAGGACGGCAATGCGGCTCCGCATTGGAAATCTCCCGTGCAACAGGGGTTGGAAACAGTACCGGAGGCGGCGCATAGGGTACCAGATTGAACGCGGATTTTCCGCCCGCGGTTTGCCACCGGTGTCGTCGGGAGCGGAGCGCGCTACCATGCCGGTCTGAATCGTGCACTCGGGTGTAGTCGATGGAAAAGATCCGTAAAACCGAACAGCAATGGCGCGCGGCACTCACGCCCGAGCAGTACGCCGTCACGCGCCAGAAAGCCACCGAGCGGCCCGGGACCGGTGAATACCTGGGCAACCACGCGGCCGGTATTTACCGCTGCGTGTGCTGCGGCAACCCGGTGTTTACCTCGGACACCAAGTTCGAATCTCACTGCGGCTGGCCGAGCTTCACCAAGCCGGCGGCTGATGCGAGCCTGGAAGAGAACGCGGATTCAAGTCACGGCATGCAACGCATCGAAGTCGTGTGCGCGCAGTGCGACGCGCACCTCGGCCACGTATTCAATGATGGCCCGCCGCCGGCGGGTTTGCGCTACTGCATCAATTCTGCGGCTCTCAAGTTCGAGCCCCACGATGAGAAGGATGTGGGAAATTGAAAATTCTGTTCGTGCTGAGCCAGTCGAAGCATGAACGGAATTTACTGCGGTTATTTGGTGGGCAAGAGACCACTCTTCGACTCCACCGCTGTGCGGCTACGCCTGTTCTGAGCTTGACGAAGGCTCAGTGCGAACGGAGTATCGAGTAAGTGATAACTGATGAGCTTTTCCGCGCCGATGCCTACGCGCACACTTGTGAAGCCATAGTGCTCGCCGTGGACGAGCGCGGTGTGCAACTCGATCGCACCGTGTTTTATCCGCTGGGCGGCGGCCAGCCGGGAGACATCGGCGTGCTGCGGCTGGATGATGGCCGCGAACTGCGCATTGCCGATACCCATAAAGGCGAGGCGCCCGGCGAAATCCTGCATTTGCCGGCAAAGGCGGCGGATTGGCTTAAGGCCGGCATGCAGGTTACGGCTGAAATAGATTGGGAGCGGCGTTACCGGTTGATGCGTATGCACACCTGTCTGCATCTGTTGAGCGCCGTGATCGTGGCGCCGGTTACCGGCGGACAGGTGGGCGACGGCTATGGCCGGCTGGATTTCGACCTGCCAGAAAGTCCGGATGTCGCGGAAGTCAACGAAAAATTGGGCGCGTTGATCAAACGCGATGCGCCGGTGTCATTCCGCTGGATCACGGACGCGGAACTGGATGCGCACCCAGAGCTGGTGAAAACCCTCTCGGTGCAGCCGCCACGGGGCGTGGGCCGCATCCGGCTGGTGAACATCGAGGGCATTGATCTCCAACCCTGCGGCGGCACGCATTTGGCGCATATCGGCGAGATCGGCGCGGTCAGCATCACCAAAATCGAGAAGAAAGGCCGCCAGAACCGGCGCGTGCGGCTTGAATTCCCGGCCGCCGCGCCCCATGCAGCCTGAGGAAGTTCAGGTCCAGAATATGGCTGTGGGAGCGACGGTCTTGTGGGAGCGGCGATATTCGCCGCGATTGCGAAGTTATCGCGGTCGGTACGGCCGCTCCCACAAGATATTTATGGTGTCGGATTTAGCGAGATATTTTTCTGGAGGATAGCCAATGAACACAGCAGAAAAAGGTCACGGCATCACCATCGTGGCATACATACTGCACCTGCTCGGCGCCATCACCGGCATCCTGAGCATCGTGGCGCTCATCATCAACTACGTGAAGCGCGGTGATGACGGCGTAGTCATGGACAGCCATCATTCCTGGATGATCCGCAGCTTCTGGTGGGCCATCCTGTGGTGCATCCTGATCGGCGCGAGCTATCTGGTGTTGGTGGGATTTGTCATTGGCTGGATCGCCTTCGCGATCGTGTGGATCTGGTACATCTATCGCCACGTCCGCGGTTTGATCAATCTCACCGAAGAAAGGCCGATGCCGGCGTGAAAGCCATGTGAATGTTCAGGGCAATGCAAAATTGAGAGTGAAGGAAAATGGCATAGTTATTCCGGTAAATGTCTGCGGGGTGGGTGGACACTGAGCTTTTTTGATGGCTGCAATCGCCGCAGCGTCTTCATAAGTATCATTACTTGATTTTACGATTTTGATATCCATTGCGTGTCCATTCAGACATTTGAAGGAAGCAGTTGCCTTGTCAGGTCCCTTGGAGCCGTAGATCAGAACATGTCTCGGGATGACCATGGCTTTCTGGATTGTTGCATATAATTTGGTTTCGTAATTTGAATAGAGAACTGGGTCAATACCTGCCTGCGTAAGGTTCACTGGCAAAATTACTGACGCACCCATACCTGTCCAGCTCGGCAATGGCGTAACAGCCATGGTTTTGAGTGCTGCCATGTCAATGTCTTTATGCCCACTCGCCTTTTCCAAAATTGGGTGGGTAAATTTACCATTGTGATTGAACATTTTTACGAGGACACGCCCCTGCCGTGAGCCATCAAGCACGCTTTGGGGGTAAATGGCATTAATCGTAATCAGGCGCTGAATTAAAGGCACAACGTCGGGAGCACAATCTATTTGATTGTTTGCTGCCTGTTTTGCCCAAGCTCTTGCCCTATTTAAGTCGGGTTTTACTCCCCAACCGTATCTATATGCCAACCCGAGATCTGCTTCTGCAAATGGGAAATTCCGTTTAGCTGCTTTGTGGAACCAATTTAAGGCTGCGGTAAAATTTTGCGGATATTTGCTATCACTGCCGCCCTGAAGATACATCAGGCCTACCTGCTCCTCAGCTGCTGCATAATGCTGGTCAGCCAGTTCTTGGATGTTATTAATGGCGCTGCTATGTTTCTCCGGATCCCGAGTTTCTAGTTCTGCAAGCACCAATTTTGCACGTAAATTGTCTTGACTCGCCGCCTTCTGAAGCCAATCATTGGCTTTTGCAGGGTTTCTATCAACATTCATTCCCATTAAATAAAATTCGGCAAGACATGCTTGTGACTTCGCATCGCCCTGTTCTGCCGAGGCGATAAGCTTTTCCATTTCTGGATCGAGCGTTTTCTTGTTATTTGTTTCTGCTCCCCATGCGAAATGTGCGAGTAAGATCGACAATGTAAATACAAAGATGATTTTCGGTAGTGTCTTCATATCTACCTACTTGAGAACGCAACGCGGGGAAAATTAACCAGTCGCGCGCACTTTACCCATTTCTTTCAATACCAGACCAATCCGCTCCACGGCCCAATCAATCTGCTCGCGGGTGATGACCAGAGGTGGCGCGAGGCGCACCACAGTTTCGTGGGTTTCCTTGCTCAAGATGCCGTGGCTCATGAGCTGCTCGCACACGGCACGCGCGCTCACTTTGCGCGGATCGAATTCGATGCCGATGAACAGACCTTTGCCACGTAGATCTTTGATTAACGGACTTTTGAGTGTGTGCAGTTTGTCGAGGAGATAGGCGCCCATCTCAGCCGAGCGTTCCGAGAGTTTTTCTTCCATCAACACGTTCAAGGCTTCCAGTCCCACCGCCGTGGCCAATGGATTACCGCCGAAGGTGCTGCCGTGGTCGCCGGGCGTGAATACCGCCATGACGTCCTTGTGTGCGAGGAACATGGATACGGCCAACAATCCGCCGCCCAGCGCCTTGCCGAGAATCAGCCCGTCGGGTTTCACGTTCTCATGCTGGCAGGCCAGTAACTTGCCGGTGCGACCGAGGCCGGTCTGGATTTCGTCGCAGATCAACAGCACGTTGTTGCGTTTGCAGAGTTCCGCGGCTTTTTTGAGATAACCGGCGGGCGGCACGCGGATGCCGGCTTCGCCCTGAATCGGCTCGACGAGAAACGCCGCCGTGTTCGGCGTGATGGCTTTTTCGAGCGCCGCGGCATCGCCGTAGGGAATCACCTTGAACCCGGCCGGGAACGGACCGAAGCCGTCCTTGTATTGGTCTTCGCTCGACATGCCGACGATGGCGATGGTGCGACCGTGAAAATTGCCTTCGCAGGCGATGATTTCCGCCTTGCCTGCGGGAATGCCTTTGACTCTGTAGCCCCATTTGCGTGCGGCCTTGAGCGCGGTTTCCACGCCCTCGGCGCCGGTGTTCATAGGCAAGGCCATGTCCATGCCGGTCAGTTCGCACACGCGCTTCAGGAAGGGTCCGAGCTTGTCGGTGTGGAAGGCGCGTGAGCAGATGGCGAGCTTGTCGGCCTGGTCCTTGAGCGCCTTGACGAGGCGCGGATGCGAATGGCCGTGGCTCACGGCCGAGTACGCGCTCATCATGTCGAGGTATTTGTTGCCAGCGTCGTCCCAGACATACACGCCTTCGCCGCGCGTGAGCACCACGGGCAGCGGCAGGTAATTTTTGGCGGCATAACGGTTTTCAAGTTCAATGGTCTTGTTCATGGTGATCACTCTTGAAGTAATTGCGGCTCATTGCGGCATGAGCCGGCGTTTAGTACATCAATATGATACTCGCGCGCCCGAGCGCCGACAAAAATTGCGCTGATGACGGCGGATTTCCGGTGCAGAATTGGCGGGGCGACGTGCGGCTGCGCAATTCAAGGAGGCGCGGCGGCGTATTCTTTCAGATTGGTTTTCGGCCAAGACGAAGATGGCTAGAACCTGTCTCAAAATATCGTTCGCCCCGGATCAAGTCCGGGGCAGGCTCTGAGCGTAGCGCCGCAGGTGCGGGGTCGAAGGGTTGTTACTCCCTGATTTCCCGTGTTTCGACTTCGCGGAGCTCAGCTCCGCTACGCTCAACACGAACGGTTCGAAGATTTTGAGATAGGTTCCAGGAACCGCGGCTTTGAGAACTACTTCACGGAAGATCCCGAAGGCATAATGCAATCAGTCGCAATCAGGAACGTCGGGAGCCGATTGATGAGCGCGTCTGAGCCCATAAGTTTCGTGGGCGCAGCCGGAGCACTCGAAGGTTTGCTGGATCATCCGGCAGGTGCCCCGCGCGCGCTGGCGGTGGTGTGTCATCCGCATCCGTTGCAGCAGGGCGCCATGACCAACAAGGTCACCTATATTGTGGCGCGCGCCTTTAACGATCTCGGTGCGCTCAGCCTGCGTTTCAATTTCCGCGGTGTCGGCAAGAGCACCGGTACGTTTGACAATGGTGTCGGCGAAACCGCCGACGCGCTCGCGGCGCTCGATTGGCTCGCTGCGCAACATCCCGGTTTGCCGTTGTGGCTCGGCGGGTTTTCTTTCGGCGCCTATGTGGCGCTGCGTGCGCAGAGCGAACGGCCGGTCCAGCGCCTGGTGACTGTGGCACCGGCGGTGGAGCGTTTTTCTACCGATCCGATCCAGCTTCCGCGCATGCCGTGGTTGTTGATCCAGGGAGATGAGGACCAGGTGGTTTCGCCACCGGCGGTGTTTGACTGGGTGGCAGGTTTGGCGGTCAAGCCGCAACTCGCGGTGTTCAAGGGCACAGGGCATTTTTTCCACGGGCGGCTCAACGAAGTGCGACAAGCGGTAGTGGGGGCGTTCTCCGGCGGTCCATAGACTTTTCCGCGGGTTTGTTAAACTTTGACTGCCGGTTTGGCACGGTTACCTCGGGGAGTTTCATCATGCGTCGCATTCTTTTGGCAATCATGCTTGTCGGCTTGACCGGCAGCGCCTTCGCCAGCAACGACATCAACAATCTGCCGGCCTTGACGCAGGGCCAGTTCCACGATTTGTCGGCGGATCTGGGTGCGGTGCTGTCATTCAAACAGTTGCAGTCCGCGGAGGCCGAAGGTATTACCGGCTTCGACCTGGGACTGGATCTGAGCAGCACCAATGTGGCGCATGCCGCAGCCTGGAACACGGCGACCAGCGGCAGCGGCGTGACCACGATCCCGATGGCACGCGTCAGTGTCAGCAAGGGACTGCCCTTTGGATTTGACATCGGCGGCTTCTATAGCGGTGCGACCAACTCCAACATCAAGGACTATGGTGCGGAGGTGCGCTACGCGCTCGTGGACGATGGCGTCCTTACCCCGGCGGTTGGCTTGCGCGCGGCATTCAGCCGGCTCACGGGCGTGAGTCAATTGTCCTTTCAGACCAAGAGTCTGTCGCTGTCGGTGTCCAAAAGCCTGGGTCCGTTCATTCCCTACGCGGGCATCGGGCGCGTGTGGATCAACAGCAACCCGGACGCAGCGACCGGCCTGCAGGAAGAGAATTTCACCGCGGACGAAAGTTTTGTGGGCCTGGCGTTTGAATTCGGCGTGCATCTGGCGCTGGAACTTAATCGCACCGCGGGCAATAATACCTACAGTGTGAAACTGGGCTTCGGTTTCTGATGCGGCGCTGATTCCCGCATGGGTTGGCTGCCGGTGCGCAGTGCGGCCCGGCGGGAATTTAATGGCTCAGCTCGCAGTCAAATCAGACGGCCCGCACGGGCCGTCGCGTTTTGGGAAGGGTTATGTTCGCGCAACTGGTCAAGTTCCTGGATCAGCAGCTCGGCAACCGTGAGGCCGCGGTGTCCGCCGATGAGCTGCAGCGTGCAGTCGCCACGTTGTGTGTGGAGATGGCGCGCGCCGACATGGAGGAGCATCCCAATGAGCTGGCGCGCGCCCAGAAGATGCTGGCGCAGCGCTTCGCGCTTACCACTGAACAGGCCGCTGGGCTATTGAAAGCGGGCATGGCGGAATCGGACCGCGCCGCGTCGCTTTATCGTTTCGTGAAGCTCATCAACCGGCAGTTCGACGCCGATGCGAAACGCGGCCTGCTGGTCATGCTGTGGCGTCTGGCGTACGCCGATGGGCAGCTTGACAAGTACGAGGATGCGCTCATGCACAAGCTCGCCGAACTGATGTACGTGCCGATCGTGGATTTGATGCGCGCCAAGGATCTGGCGTTGCAGGAAAAATAACCAACCGCCGGCATCGCGCCGGAATCCGGGTGAGGAACAACCGGGGCCGCGTGTCCGCGGCCCCGGGTCACAACTTTTACCTCACCATGTCCTTCATGGCCTTGAGGGCCTGAATCTTCACCACATTGCGTGCGGGTTTGGCCTTGAAAATCGTCGGCTGACCGGTGAACGGATTGATACCTTCGCGTTCCTTGGTGGCGGGCTTGCGCACCACGCGGACTTTCATCAGACCGGGCACCACGTACACGCCCGGGCCTTTCTTGCCGAGGCACTTGCCGATCAGGCCGGACAGGTTTTCAAATACGCTGACCACCTGTTTGCGGGCCAGCCCGGTGGTGGCGGCCAGGTACGCGTAAGTCTCCGACTTGGTCAAGGGCTTGTCGGCCGAAATCGCCGGGGCCTTGACGACCTTGGCCACGGTTTTGGCCTTGGGTTTGGAAGCAGCCTTTTTCATTGCAGCCATTTAGGTCTCCTGTGGATGGCGGTGCGAAACACGCCGCGAAATCTAGCACACGGTGGGCAAAAGTGTGAGGGTTTTCCGC
>DATEHU010000024.1 GCA_035279405.1 Gammaproteobacteria bacterium | reverse complement strand
GGGTTTTGGTGTTGCTCTTGCTTTTGCTCATGCGACCTAGGCCCGCTTTCAGAATCCCGCGGTGGAAGCTTGGTTCCACCAACCATCTATTCGGTCACTCGCTTCCGACCATGATTCGTTGTTCAGACTCCCTGACTCTTTCAGGGAGGCAAGACGCCCAATCAGCCCAACGATGACTTACTGCTTCACCAGGGTGGCCCACGGGCTACCTTGCATGCGAACCAGCTGCGCGTAACTGACCGGGCTGCGCAGCATCCAGTACATTCGTACCGCCAGCTTTCTGGCGATCGCGACCTTGGCCACGCCACTGCCCCGGCGCAGTTTCAGCCGCTGATAGTCTTGTTTGAGTTCTCCATCCAGGCGCGCCGCCGAGTGGCCGGCTTCCACCAGCAACGAGCGCATCATGGGATTGCCTTGCTTCGAGATCGATCCCAACCGTTGCCGTCCGCCCGAAGAATGCTCGCGCGGATTCAGCCCCAGGTAACTCACCACTTGCTTGCTCCGCTCGAATCGTCCCACCGGACCCAGCGTCAGCACGAAGGCTAGCGAAGTCACCGGCCCGACACCGGGATGCGTCATCAGCAGCACCGCCGCCGGATTCTGTTCTGCTTGCTCGGCCACAGCGCTGTCTAACTCATCCAGCGTTGCCTCGAACTGATCCAGCATTTTCAGCAATTCCTGCCGCCGACGGCTCGCCCACGGATCCAGCGCCAGGCTCTCCAACTCCGCCCGCCCTTTCTTCGTGAACAACTTCTTCTTTCGGCACACCCCTTCGCCCATGGCCAAGGCGTGTAACTGGTTGCTGACCGCAACTCGCATCCACACCAGCTTCTGCCGATGCCATACCAACTGCCGCAGATCGCGCTCCGCCATCGTCGGCCGCCAGATGCGCGGAAACCGTCCGCTCAGCAACATCTCCAGCACGTGGGCCGCGTCGCGCGCATCCGTCTTCTGTTTGCGCACCATCGCCGCCCGTATCTGCGCCGCATCCCCGATCCACAGCTCGTGCCCCAGCTCGGCCAGCATGCGCTCGAACCAGCGCGTGTGCCCAGTGGCTTCGATCCCCACTCGTACCGGCGAAGTGAGTGCGGAGTAGAACGCTCGCGCCTCGCCACTTTCGTGCTCCAACCGGCGCTCCACTAACTCGCCCGTTTCGTCGTCCAGCATCACCACTTGTTGGTAGCGCGTATGTAAATCACACCCTACAATCTTCATGTGCTCGGCTCCTTTCCTCCGAGCCTCGGTTGCTTGAGCGCTTCCAAGTTTACTCGGCGGCCGGGAGCCGACACGGTTATCTAATCAG
>DATEHU010000023.1 GCA_035279405.1 Gammaproteobacteria bacterium | reverse complement strand
CAATCCCGACATCGTGTATGTCGCGGCCATGGGTCACGTGTGGGCACCCAATTCCGAACGCGGCGTGTATAAAAGCACGGATGGCGGCAAAACCTGGAAAAAGATTCTTTACGTCAACGACGAGACCGGCACCATTGATCTGGTGATGGACCCGCGCGATCCACAAATCCTGTACACCGCGATGTGGCAGGCCCACCGGACGCACTGGGGCTTTTCCAGCGGCGGGCCCGGCAGCGGCATTTATGAGACCCGTGACGGCGGCAGTTCCTGGACAAACATCACGCACAATCAGGGTCTGCCCACCGGCATCTTCGGTCGCGTTGGGCTGGCGATTGCCCCCAGCGACCCCAACATCATGTACGCGATCATCCAGGCCAAATATGAAGGCAAGGACGGCGGCGTGTTCCGCTCCGACGATGCCGGTCGCAGCTGGAAACTGGTGAACACCGATATGAGCCTGACGCAGCGCGCGTTCTATTACTCGACACTGTTCGTGGATCCACGGGACCCGAACACGGTGTACTTCCCGCAGGTTTCCGCTCTGTGGGTATCGCACGATGCCGGTAAAACCCTCAAGAAACTGCGTACACCGCACGGTGACAACCATGCGCTGTGGATCAATCCCAGCAATCCCGACATCATGATCGAGGGCAACGACGGCGGCGCGACGGTGACGCTGGACGGCGGCAAGACCTGGAGCCAGGAGCACAACCAGCCCACCGGCCAGTTCTACCACGTCAATCTCGACGACCAGTTCCCCTTCCACGTGTATGGCGCACAACAGGACGAAGGTTCAACAGAAGGCCCGAGCGCCACGCGTGGCGGCGGCATTCCGACCGATGCCTGGCAAGATGTGCCCGGCGGCGAGAGCACCTGGGTGGTGCCGCAACCGGGCTCACCGTGGATCACCTACGGCGCGGGCTATTACACACTGTTCTGGAAAGGCAACAGCCGCACCGGTGTGATGCAGAGTGTCAGTCCCTGGCCGGAATACATGGAAGGCGCGGCCGCCTCGGAACTCAAATACCGTTTTGCCTGGATTCATCACCCCATCCTGTTTGCCCCGGGCAACCCCAAGGAAATGCTCATTGGCTCCCAATACGTGATGCAGAGCCTGGATTACGGCTTCACCTGGAGCGTCATCAGTCCCGACCTGACGCGCAACGACAAGAGCAAGCAGGGCCGGCCCGGTGGCCCGATCAGCGCCGACGTCTCCGGCGCCGAAGCCTACGACACCATTTCCGCCATGTCGGTGTCGCCGCTGAATGACAACGTCATCTGGACTGGCTCCGACGACGGCTTGGTGTACGTCACCACCGACGGTGGTGGCCACTGGGATGCGGTGCGGCCGCAGGACCTGCCCACCTGGTCCACGATCACCTGCGTCGAGGCCTCGCATGCCAAGCCCGGCACGGCCTACATCACCGCCAGCCGTTACCAGTGGGGCGACTTCAAGCCCTACGTCTATCGCACCACGGATTACGGCAAGCATTGGACCGCACTCACTGCCGGGCTGCCGGATAACCAGTATCTCGAGTCCGTTCGCCAGGATCCGAATGATGCCAACCTGCTATTCCTCGGCACCAGCAAGACCGTGTTCATGAGCCTTGATGGCGGTGATCACTGGATGCCGCTCGGCCTGAACCTGCCACCGGTGCGCGTCAGCGATATCGCCATTCAATCCGCACAACACAGCGTGGTGCTGGCCACGCACGGCCGCGCCTTCTGGGTGCTGGACGATCTTCAGTTCCTGGAACAACTGAGCCGGGCACAGGTGGCAAGCAATGCCGCCTATCTGTTCGCGCCACAGCAGACCTGGCTGGTGACGCGCTACGGCGAGTACCGGCCCGGCGAAGGCGAGAATCGTCCGGAGGGCGCCACGGTGTTTTTCCATTTGCCGGCCGATTATGACGGCCACACCCGGGTAAAGTTGAGTTTTACGGACGCGCAGGGCAAGCTCATCAACAGCTTCGATCTGCCGCTGCCCGCCAAGAAAGAAGAGAAGACAAAGCCGGAACTGCATCCCGGCATGAACCGTTTTCAGTGGAACCTGCGCTACCCGGACGCCACTGAGGTCAAGGGCTTCTACGTGCCGGCCGCAGCGGGCGGCGAGAACGACACGCTCGACGGACCCGAAGTCGTGCCGGGCACCTATACTGCGGTGCTCGAGTACAAGGGCACGAGCATGCGTCAGCCGTTCGTGATCAAGCTCGATCCGCGGCTCGACACCACCGCGCAGCAGTTGCAGCAGCGCTTCGACCTGCTGATGCAGATCCACGATACGCTGAACGTACTCGACACCAGGCTCAATGAAGCGATTGACGCGCGCAGTGCGCTGCAGAAAGCCGTGGCCGACAAGACCCTGTCAGCCGCGCGCGCTGACGATACGCTCGCCGCGCTCGATCGCGACATCGCCGACCTGGTGCAGCTCAAGATGCAGTCGGACGAAGGCTCGCTGGTATATGAGCCGAAACTGCGCAGCCATCTCGCGTATCTCGCCAACGATATCGGCCTGGCATTCACGCCGGTGACGCCGGCGCAGCGGCAGGTGTTCGCCGTCATGTCGAAGCAAGCCACACAGGGCCAAGCACGACTGCAGGCTGACCTGTCCAGGGCCAATACACTGCTGCATCGCTGACATAGACATGCCGCCAGCGGCCGCCTTGGCCGCTGGCGTCTTTTTGTCTTGAGGAGATCATCGTGACTGTCAGAAAAACCATCCTTGGCGGGTTCATCCTGCCCGCACTTCTGAGCCCTGCCCTGCTGCTGGCCCTGTCCGTGGCACAGTCCGCGGTCCTGACTCCCGCACAACTCACCAGTGCCTTGCACTGGCGCAGTGTCGGGCCGTTTGTGGGCGGGCGCGTGATTGCGGTCACCGGCGTGGCACAGCAGCCCAACCTCTACTACATGGGCGCGGTCGGAGGCGGCGTGTGGCAGAGCAACAACTACGGCCATACCTGGGAAAACATCTCCGACAAGTATTTTGACAACAACAACATCGGCGCGATCGCTGTGGCACCCTCCAGTCCCAAGATCATTTACGTCGGCACCGGCGAATCCGACATCCGCAATACCTTCCTCACCGGCGACGGCATGTACAAGTCCGCCGATGCCGGAAAAACCTGGAACAAGATCGGCCTCGCTGACACCCACGTCATCAGCCGTATCGTGGTGGACCCGAACAATCCCGACATCGTGTATGTCGCGGCCATGGGTCACGTGTGGGCACCCAATTCCGAACGCGGCGTGTATAAAAGCACGGATGGCGG
>DATEHU010000022.1 GCA_035279405.1 Gammaproteobacteria bacterium | reverse complement strand
CCCGACCTGCTTCGCAGGCTCTTCCCTGCGGGCGCTGCGCGCTCGGCGCAATCCACGGGGGCCTGAAGAGCAAGAGGCACTGGATGTCGATGCGTTGATTCTTGTACCCGTAGCGCGAGCCGAGCACTGGACTGAGCAAGGTTAGCCCGAAGGGGCACGAACAGGATGTTCGCGCTCCCGCCGTCAGGCCAGGGATGGCCTGTCGGCGGGACTCCACAGCGAAGGAAGCGCGCAGGGCAGTCGCGGTTTCCGCGACCCGCGCTCCGGGGGAATGGCTTTGGGCACTTTCGCCGAAACGAAAGTGCCCCGCCCGCGGGTGCGGGTACCCGCTCCAAAATACGCGCGCGGCCGCAGGCCGTACTATTCAGATCTGGATTCCGGCGTGCGCCGGAATAACGGGGAACAGCATGCGGGCGCACACAAGCCCCCTCATCCTGCTTTTCCCCCGAAGGGGGAAATGGGACTAGGTGGCGGCTGCGTTACAGCCGCACAAAAATTATCGCGTGGCAAATTCGCGCGGGATCTCCGTGCACTGCACTTCCCGCACCACCACCTCACTTACCTTCGCGGCCGGCGGCCCGTGCCACAGCCAATCGCAGAGTGCATCCACGGCCGCGGGTGCGCCGCAGGCGAGCACTTCCACGCGGCCATCGGCCAGATTCCTGGCGTAGCCCGTGACCTTGAGTTCGCGGGCGCGTTGCCCCGCGCTCGCACGGTAGAACACCCCCTGCACGCGGCCGGACACAAAGCAATGCTTGCAGACTGTGACAGACCCTTTGCTCATGCCCAAAAGGAAAGGGCCCCGCAGGGCCCTTCAAAAATAAAACCCGAACTATTGTTCAGCCACAGCGGCTGCGCTCGACTCAGTGGGTCGTGGCTGCAGGCGCACTGGTAGCGGCCGGAGCGGAAGACGGTGCTGGTGCAGGCGCGGGCGCGGGCGCGGGGCTGGCAGCCGGAGCGGCGGACGGCGGTGTGAGTGTGCCGTTCAGCCATTCCTGATCGCGCTTGTCGGCCCGGTGGTTCTTCCACGCACCGCGGTGCTGCGCATACCAAGTGGCGGAATCCGCATCGGTCTTGAGCGGATTGCTGACCACATTGAGGTTCTGCTTCGGATAGATCAGATCCGCATGCTTGATGGAATCCGAATTGGCCTTGAAGATCAGCGGCCATTCCATCGAATTGCCATACACATCGGACTTGCCGGCAATGCGCCACAGGCTGTCGCCGCGCACCACGGTGTAGGTGCTCTTGGCGGCCTGCAACTGCGCCACCAGCGCCGAGCAGGTGTCATACGCCTGCTTGCCCTGGTTGTTGGTGATGTCGGTCTGACACTGATTCAGGCTGTTCTGCTCATCCGCATTCAGGTTGGTGTAGCCCTGCGCCTGAGTCAGCAGATCCTTGGCGTGATTCAGATAGCAGCCGTTGATTGCGGTTTCCGCATCCTGCTTGGCTTGAGCAGCGAGCTGCTGGGCCTTGGCGTTGTCGCCGGCCTGACCGGCCGCTTGCGCCTGCGTCAGCAGTTGCGATGCGTCGCCAGTGTCGGTGCACGGCGCTTGCGCACCGTTGATCACCGCCTGGGCGTCAGCAATCGCCTGCGTGGTCGCTGCATTCGGTCCCGGAGGCGGCGGTGCCGCTTGTGGTTGCACTTTGTGGGTCGCACAACCGACGGCAATGCCGGCGGTCAATAACACGATAGCGAGCTGTTTGGCGTAATTCTTCATCATGGCAATCGTCTCCAACCTTGTTGTTTTGACAATGGTTTAAAAAATCGGGGGAACCCGTTAGCCGGGTTGGGAAAAAAAGGTGGCACAAGGGTAGCGCGGTGCCGGCTTGGGGTCAAGCAATCCCAACGCCATAACGTCCGGAATCCCGTGTAAATTCAAGGCGGTGAAGGTCCGCCGGGACCTTGTTGCTGGGCAATGCGCAGCGCCTTGACGGCGTGATCACGGGCGCGATTGGCGTTGGCGCGCGCTGTACCGTAATCCCCTCGGTCCAGCGCGGATTGAGCGGCTTGCAAAAGACGTTCCGCCTCGGACATTTCCCTGGTCGCAGATTGCGCTGCGCCCATTTGGCGGGCCGCCGCTACCGCTTGTCGGGCATTGCTCATTTCCTGCACGGGCGCTCCGGCACAGGCCACCATCGCCAGCACCAGCATCAAAAATGCAAATTGCCCGACTATTGGAATACGAACGCGCACTTGCCAGGTTCCGCGAGGGAAAATCAGCGGGACGCCAAGCTACCAACCGCCTCTTTACCCGTCAAGCACGCCACGTGGGGTATATTTGGCGCATTGTTCGTGCGCGGATTTGAGTTCCGGTGTATGGCAAAAGTCACAATCTGGCACAACCCGCGCTGCACGAAATCACGCGAGACGCTCGCGTTGTTGCAGGCGCGCGACAATGAAATCCAGGTAATCGAATACCTCAAGCACCCGCCGTCCACGGCGGAAATCCAGAACGCCCTGGAGCTTTTGCGCATTCAGCCGCGCGCCCTGATGCGCAGCAACGAAGCGGAATACCGCACGCACCAACTCGACAACCCGGCGCTTGGCCGTGCACAGTTGATCGAAACCATGCACGCACATCCCATCCTGATACAGCGCCCGGTAGTGTTCGCCAACGGTCAGGCACGCATCGGCCGGCCCCCGGAAAGCGTGCTGGAAATTCTCTGAATGGACATCCTGGTTCTGTACTACAGCCGTTACGGCGCCACCGCCGAGATGGCGCGCCACGTGTGCCGCGGCGTGGAGAGCGTGCACGGCATGAGCGCACGCTTGCGCACCGTGCCGGCCGTATCCACGCTTGTCGAAGCCACCGAGAGCGACATTCCCGCGTCCGGTCCGCCTTACGCCACGCACGAGGATCTCAAGGAATGCGCCGGACTGGTGCTCGGCAGTCCCACGCGCTTTGGCAACATGGCTGCAGCGCTCAAGTATTTCTTCGACGGTACCGGCGGCCTGTGGCTGTCGGGCGTGCTGGCCGGCAAACCCGCGGGCGTGTTCACGTCCACCAGCTCGCTGCACGGCGGTCAGGAAACCACGCTCTGGTCCATGATGTTGCCGTTGCTGCATCACGGCATGTTGATCGTGGGCCTGCCCTACACCGAGCACGGCCTGATGGAAACCACAGCGGGAGGCACGCCTTACGGACCGAGTCACCATGCCGGCATCAACAGCGACCGCAAGCTTGCAGACGCGGAAAAGCAGCTCTGCCAGGCGCTCGGCGCGCGCGTCGCGGACGTGGCAAAACGCCTGCAAGCAAAATGAATCTGCGTTTTTCCGGGCGCGGCCTGACGCTGGGTGCATTGGTTGCGCTTGGCATTTGGCTGGTACTGTGGCTCGGCTGGCGGACGCACGCAACTGCAAGCGAGCGCGTGCTCTGGCTGATATTGGCGCTCGCGCCACTGGTCATCGTGTCATTTTTTGTCGTACGTGACGTCAAAAGCGGATTCGTGTGGTGCGGCTTTTTATCGCTCGGCTATTTCGCCCAAGGTATTACCGTCACGCTCACGAGCCGCAGCGATGCCATCTACGGCGCAGTGGAAATTTTCCTGAGTCTGTTGCTGTTCACGGCGGCGAGCGCCACTTTGCGTGCGCGCCGGAGGCAAGCGCACGAGCAGTCATAGCCGTTATTGGAAAGTAAATCGCGACTGAAGTCGCTCCCACAGCCGAATCTTCAGTCAGCGCTTGTCGAGAAAGGATTTCACGAATGCCAGCGTCAGACGGCGCTGCGCGATCAGTGAAGCCGTATCCAGGGCATCCAGCGTCGCGCACAGGCTGCGCATGTCGCGCTGCTGGCGCTTGAGCAGGAATTTTGCGGTATCGTCCGGCAACTCGAAGCCGCGGCGTGCGGCGCGCTGCTGCAGCGCCCGAATCTTGTCCTCGTCACTCAAGGGCTCCAGCTGGAACACCGGTCCCCAGGCGAGCCGCGAAGCCAGGTCCGGCAGCAGGCGTTTGATGGCATTCGGAGCGGTGCGCGCGCTCGCCACGAAGCTGCCGCCCCGATCCGCAAGCGCATTGAACAGGGCAAACAGCGCCAGTTGCCAGGGCTCGATGCCGGCGACACGCTGCACGTCGTCCACGCACACCAGCGCGTAACTGTCCAGATTGTCCGTCACCTGCGGATCGAGCAGCACCGCCTGATCCATGGGCAGGTAAATGGCACGCCGTCCGCTGGCGGTCGCCAGCCGGCAGGCGGCCTGCAGCAGGTGTGACTTGCCGCGTCCATCGCCACCCCAGATGAACAGCGCGCGTTGTCCGCCGGATTGCGCCAACTGCTTGAGCGCATCTACCGCCGCCTGATTGCCCGCCGCGTGGAAATTCTCGAATGTGGCGCCCTCATCGAGGCTGATGGGCAACGGCAACTGGCTGCCAAAGTTCTCAACCATCATGTCGTGTCGCCGTCATTTCCCTGGTACAGGCGGCTCTGCACATAGCGTTCGCGGGCATAGCGGACCAATACCGTGCCGGCGGCGGCCACCGGCAGCGCCAGCAGGATGCCGGCAAATCCGAACAGCGCCCCGCCCACGAGGATGGCAAAAATCACCAATGCCGGATGCAGTCCGATGCGCTCACCCACCAGCCGCGGCGTAAGCACCAAATCGGACAGCAACTGCCCGGCAATGAACACCGCCACCACCGAGAGCAGCAGCCAGCCTCCGCCCTGCAGCAACGCCGTGAGCAGCGCCAGGCCGACGCCGGTGATGACGCCCAGATAGGGCACGAAACTCAGCAACCCGGCGACCACGCCGATGGCAATGGGATTGTCGAGGCCGATGATGAACAGCACCACGCTGTAGAAAATCGCGAGCGCCACCATCACCAGCAACTGGCCGCGCAGGAACGCGCCGAGGACCTTGTCGCACTCGCGCGCCAGCCGCACCACGGTGGGCGCAGCCTTCTGCGGCGCCAGTTCCACGATGCGCTGCATGAGCACGTGCCAGTCGCGCAGCAGATAAAAAGTCACCACCGGAATCAGAACCAGATTGATGAAGAATTCGAATACCGCGGCCGCGGAGCTCGACACCGTCACCAGCACCTGACCGGCCAGTTTTCCTGCGGACTCGAAATTGGAACTCACCAGATCCATGAGCTTCGAGGGTTGCAGCGCACCGGGCTGGATGCCGAAATGCGCGGTCAGCCACGGCAGCGCGTGCACCTGGAACCAGGCCACGGCTTCCGGTGCGTGCGCAAACAGCACCGCGATTTCGCGGATGCCCATGGGAATCACCAGCACCAGGATCAGCCCGAGCACGATGAAGGTCAGCAGGAACACCGCGAGCACGGCCACGCTGCGTGGGAGTTTCCAGCGCTGCAACCGGTCCACCAGCGGATAGCCGAGGTAGGCGAGGATGAAACTTGCGAAAAACGGCACCAGCACCGGCCGCAGGAAGTGCAACAGCACCCCTGCGAGTACAAGGATCGCCAGCGTCCAGAGTTTCTGCGCCGCGCTCATACCGCTTTCCTGCCGGAGGCACGTGTCAGGCGCGATCCCCAGCGGAAGAAATAATCCACGCCGCTGGTGAGCGTGCTCAGGGCCACCGCCACCACCAGCGCCGGCAACATGCCGCGTGGCACGATGTGCAGGAAATGCTGGATCACCGCCGTCAGCACCAACAGCAACTGCAGAAAGGTATTCACCTTGCTGAGCACGCTGGGTTGCGGGCGGAATTCACCCACCTGCCAGCGATACAACATCGCACCGGCGACGATCACGACATCGCGCGCAATCACGATCACCGTAATCCACGCCGGCACCAGCCCCGCCCAGGTGGCGGCGAGGAAACTCCCGGCCACGAACAGCTTGTCGGCGAGCGGGTCCAGAATCGCGCCGGCGCGCGTCACCCAGCCAAAGCGTTTGGCCAGCAAACCGTCCAGCGCATCGCTCACGCCGGCAACAATGATCAAGGTCAATGCGGCTTCATCCTGGCGACGCACGATGCTCCAGGCCGCGGGCAATACCAGCAGCATGCGCGTAACACTGATGGCATTGGGTATCCAGCGGGCGTTCACGGCGCATACTGGAATTGCAGCAGGGACGCGGACGGCGGATTGCCACTGGCCGCAGCCGGCGCCGCAGTCTTGAGCAAATCGCCGAGCAGCACGGCTTGCTGCAGGTTGGCAAGATTCCCGCGGGTGTCGAGACTGAAATACACGGTGTGGTTGTCCACGCGCGTTACCTGCACCGACTTCACCGGTGTGAGCTGGCCGAGATAGGCCAGCACCTTGGCGTAGGCATCCACGCCGCTGATGCCAGTAACACTGAGCGTCACGCCGTTCACGCCCACGGCATCCGGAGCCAGTGCAAACCATTTGATGTAATCGTCTGCGGCGGTCTGCACGCCGTCAGCGGCCACGCTGGCAAGGTCGGCGGGCGGCGTAGTCCAGCTCTGCACCTGAGCGCCGACCGTGAGCTGCCAGCGCGCCGCATACTGGCCGGGCGTGGTCATGTAAATGCTGCCGACCAGCGTGGCGTCGGGTTTATAGCGCAGCGATGCCTGTTGGATGCGCGCGCTGTTGTCCTGGGTGATGTCGGGAATGCCGATGGCCTGCTGATCCACTGCATCCATGCTGGGGAAAATCAGCGGCATGCCGCGCTGCTGCGCGGCGCTGTTCATCGCCTGTGCAATCGCGGGATTGTTGGACGCGGACACGATGCTTACATTGGCGCCGTCCTGCAGCGCAATCCACACCAGCGTCGCCGGCCGTTCCCGGCCCCAGAGCGGTTCATGCGCGGCACGCACCGCCTGGTCCACCACCTCGGGGTCGAAGCGCGCGGACAGCAGCAAACCCGTGGGCGGGATGGCCGGCATGCCGGTGCGCGTCAAATCGTAATAGGTCAGTGCCGCGGCGCCACTCGCAGCAGGCACCTGGTCATAACGGTATTGCTGCAAAAAACGTGACGGATCCTGAACCAGGTTCGCCAGCGCCGGCACACCGCCCGCACTGCGTTCGCCGGTGACTTTGACCAGCACGGCAGCCAGCGCCTGTTGCAATGCGACACGCCGCGCGGCCGCCGACTGATCCGCCACCGGCACGCTCGCTTCATACAAACCCGTGACCACCATCGCGTGCGCGCTCATGCCTGCACACAACAACATTCCCATCAGCAAAGCGCTAATCCGCGCAAGCGTGCGATGCACCGGCTTCTCCATCTTGGAATCGTCCGCCCCACCCGGAGCAGTGGCCTTCCACGTGTAGAATATACAGGCTTACACCATTGTCCGGCGAGCCGCGCTCGCCCCAGCAAGCGGGAAGCTTCCGGGATGTCAAAAAAGCCGCTGACTTACCGCGATGCGGGCGTGGACATCGACGCCGGCGACACGCTGGTGGAGCGCATCGCACCGGCCGCGGCACGCACCCACAGGCCCGAGGTGCTGGGTGGCATCGGCGGCTTCGGCGCGCTGGTGGAAATCCCCGCCGGTTACCACCATCCGGTGCTGGTGTCGGGCACCGACGGCGTCGGCACCAAACTCAAGCTCGCCGTTGAATCCAGCCGCCATGACGGCATCGGCATTGACTTGGTCGCGATGTGTGTCAACGACATCGTGGTGGCGGGCGCCGAGCCGCTGTTTTTCCTGGATTATTACGCGAGCGGCAAGCTCGACGTGGATATTGCACAATCCGTGATTACGGGCATCGCGCGCGGCTGCGAACTGGCCGGCTGCGCGCTAGTCGGCGGCGAAACCGCGGAACTGCCCGGCATGTATCAAGGCAAAGATTACGACCTTGCGGGCTTCGCAGTCGGCGTAGTGGAGAAAAGCCGCATCCTTGATGGCCGCGCGGTCAAAGCCGGTGATGCGGTGATCGGCCTCGCCTCCTCCGGCCCGCATGCCAACGGCTATTCGCTGATCCGCAAAGTCCTGCAGCAGAGCGGCGCCAAACTTGAGCAGCGCATTGATGGACGCGCGTTGATCGAGGTGTTGCTGGCGCCCACGCGCATTTACGTGAAAACCCTATTGGCCCTGATGAAGGAAATTCCGCTGCACGCGCTCGCGCACATCACCGGCGGCGGCCTGCTGGAAAACATTCCGCGCGTGCTTCCCGCAGGCTTGGGCGTGGAGCTGAATTCCAAATCCTGGCCGCGGCCGCCGATCTTCGATTGGCTGGCGCGCGAGGGCAACATCGCCGAGCGCGAGATGTACCGCACCTTCAACATGGGGCTGGGCATGGTGCTGTGTGTTGCACCCGCGGATGCGGAACGCATCCTCGCCCGGCTGAAGCGCGCCGACGAACCGGCCTGGCGCATCGGTGAAGTGCGTGCCGGCCGCACAGGCGTCGCTATCAGCTGATGGCCGCGACCGAGTCCGTGCAGCGCACGAAACTTGCGGTGCTGATTTCCGGCGAAGGCAGCAATCTTCAGGCGCTTCTCGACGCCTGTGCCAGCGGCACCTTGCCCGCCGATGTGTCCACGGTAATCAGCAATCGTGCTTGCGCACGTGGCCTGCGGCGTGCCGCAACCGCGCAGGTGCCGATACACGCGATTCTTGCCGCCAGTGGAACCGCGCGTGAAGATTACGATGCGACGCTGCGCATGCTCATCGAGCGTCACGCGCCCGAGTTGGTCCTGCTCGCCGGATTCATGCGCGTGCTGAGCGACGAATTCGTGCGCCACTTCCGCGGCCGGCTGCTCAACATCCATCCGGCCTTGTTGCCCAAATTTCGTGGCCTGCACACCCACCGGCGCGTTCTGGAAGCGGGCGAAAAGGAACACGGCTGCAGCGTGCATTTCGTCACCGAAGAGCTGGACGGCGGCCCGATCATTGCACGCGCGAAAGTCGCGGTGAAAACCAGCGACACTGAACAAACGCTCGCCGCGCGCGTGCGCCAGCGCGAACATGCACTCTACCCGCTGGTCGTGCGCTGGCTGGTCGAAGGCCGAGTCAAACTGAATGAAGACCGCGTATCATTCGATGGTCAACCACTTGCCAGTCCGCGGGTTTTTGAAATCGACGAGGAAATTGCGTGAGCATCGGTCGAATGAGCGCTTTATTACAAAATCCCCCCGCGCGCAGCGCTTTCCCCCTTTTTCAAAGGGGGGTGAGAGGACAATCTTCCGCCAATTGCGACGCCGACCGAGGTATATCCCCCCTTTGCAAAAGGGGGGCGAGGGGGGATTTCTCCAATCCTCCAGTAGATAGCGACGATTGTTTCATTGGCAGTGGCAGGGATTCGTCGCCCTCGCGGAAGCGGGGGTCCAGGTATTTCAACAACTGGATTCCCGCCTTCGCGGGAATGACGATTCTGCTGCTTGCGACGGCCAGCGCTGCCACCTACGCCGCCGCACCCGCGATTCCTCTTTACCACGCCACCTATTCCCTCGAGCGCAATGACCTGCATATTGGAAATGCGGAATTCGCCGTGACCCGCAACGCCAACGGCACCTACACCTACCAGTCCGTGACCCAAGCCTCCGGACTGTTGTCGCTGTTCCTGCACACGGTCATCACCGAAACCAGCCACTTCACTATGACCAACGGCCAGCCACGCTCCTTGTTCTACAGCTACCAGGAAACGGGCAGCAGCGGCAAATCCGAGCTTATCCGCTTCGACTGGAACAAAGGCCTGGCTTACAGCGATCGCAACAACGACAAACAGGCTTTGCCCCTGAAACCCGGCACCTGTGACGTCATGCTCGCGCAATTGCGCATCTCGCTCAGTGCAATGGAGGGCCGTTTCAACAACGATTTTGCGGTTCTGGATCATGCCGAGATGCAGACCTACGACCTGCGAGAGGGTGCAAAGGCCAGAGTTGACACTGGGGCGGGAACATTCGATACCATCGAAGTTTCCCGCAAAGACAGCAAGAAAAACCGCATCACCAGCTTCTGGCTCGCGCCGAAACTCGATTACTTGCCGGTGCAGATGCGCCAGACTGAGCCCGGTAAGGCCACCATCAGCCTGGTACTGACGGAAATCAAATTCGACACAGCTTCCAGGTAGGTTGGGCTGACGCCGGACTTGATCCGGGGGAAGCCCAACAATTCAATCATGTTGGGGTTCGAAGACTCACCCCAACCTACGTGTGCTTTTATTTTTTTCTTTTGTAAATTTTTTTGCATAAATACGAAGATACGGCCTGCGCTAGTGGAGTCGCAGAACCGTTACCAGGTGCGGGGGGCATAATCCCAGTAAATTCACCGGTGTCTGGGTCAATGTCGCCAAACATTATGGCAGATTTCCCAGTTTTACAATTTACCTCGTACATAGCGTATTCATTACTTCCACTGCTAGAGTCAGAGAAAAGTAATAAAGCCATTACACCCCCTGCTTCTCGTTTAACTGAATTAGTATCGAGGTACACAGTGGGAGCATTCATATCAGCCATGCTCATGTGAATTAGAACCCAGTTATGAGATGGGATGGCCGCTCCTGCGACTGAAACTGAACAAGCAATGAGCGATAAACAAAGAATAAATGTCTTCATACCGGGCTTCTCCAATTGAGGATCACGTTAAATTGAAACGTTTCCCAGATTTCCTTGACCGCTCCCAGTCTTCTGGCGGTACAACGCAAAAATCTCATGCAAGTCTTGACGGGAAAATACCGCAGGTTTATTGAGCCCCCATGAATTTCGGCTTTTCTGATATTTGAAATCGAACCAACGCTCCTCCGGAGAAACTGAAGAATAAGTTTCCCACATCATGGGGACATAATCGTCGTGTCGGAGACCAATAATGTGCACAACGCGAAGCGTGACCTTATCCTTGCGAGGAAACTCATAGGTAATCCGTCAAGTTGGAGCATCACAATTCGAACAGTTCTTCACGAGAATGGATTGATCCCAATCTGAAGGGATCAGCTTATCCCATATAAAGCTAGACATACTTGAAACGCCGACTGCACTTCGAAAATCAGATTTCTCACCACACTTTTCGCATTCCCACCAATAGGCACGCATATATTCCTCCCCGTCTGCTCATATGACTAACATAAACATCAAGTCTTCGGCAACGTCACGCCTTTCTGCCCCTGATATTTCCCGCCGCGATCTTTATAGCTGGTTTCGCAGACTTCATCGGATTCGAAGAACAGCATCTGGGCCACGCCCTCATTGGCGTAGATTTTTGCAGGCAGCGGCGTCGTGTTGGAGAACTCCAGTGTTACATGGCCTTCCCATTCCGGCTCCAGCGGAGTGACGTTCACGATGATGCCGCAGCGCGCATAAGTGGACTTGCCGAGACACACTACGAGCACGTTGCGCGGGATGCGGAAGTATTCCACGGTGCGCGCGAGCGCGAAGGAATTGGGCGGAATCACGCAGCACGGACCCTTGAAATCCACGAAGCTGCGCGCGTCGAAGGCCTTGGGGTCCACGATGGTGCTGTTGATGTTGGTGAAAATCTTGAAATCGTCGGCGCAGCGCACGTCGTAGCCATAGCTGGAGGTGCCGTAGGACACGATCTTGCCGCCGCCGTTCTGGCGCACCTGACCCGGCTCGAAGGGCTCAATCATCTTGTGTTGTTCCGCCATGCGGCGGATCCATTTGTCGGATTTGATGCTCATTCTTTTAACCTTACAGTACTTTTTACAGTTACCTATTGCTCAGCTATCGCTGCCTCACATAGTGAGGTGTGAGAGGTGAGGGGTGAGGAAAAACCAAATGCACTCTTTCCCTCAATCCTCACCAGGCCGTGCAGCGGCCGACCTCACCCCTCACTCTTCTATCACAATCTTCGGAAACGCGCCGGCATAATCCTTGCCAGCCAGCGCCAGTTGCGCCGCGGTGCGGCGCGCGATTTCGCGGTAACGCAGGGCGATCTTGCCATGCGGATCGGCGGCCACGCTCGGGTTACCGCTGTCGGTCTGCTCGCGGATCGTGATGTCGAGCGGCAGGCTGCCGAGAAACGGCACGCCGTACTGCGCCGCCATGCGCTCGCCGCCTCCCGAGGCGAAAATGGCTTCCTCATGGCCGCAGTGCGAGCACACGTGCGTGCCCATGTTCTCGACGATGCCGAGGATTTCCACATTTACCTTCTGGAACATCTTGAGGCCCTTGCGCGCATCCAGCAGCGCGATTTCCTGCGGCGTGGTAACGATCACCGCGCCCGAGACCGGTACGCGCTGCGAGAGCGTCAACTGGATGTCGCCGGTGCCGGGTGGCATGTCCACGATGAGATAGTCCAGATCCTGCCAGTCGGTATTGCCGATCAACTGCATGAGCGCCTGCGTGACCATCGGCCCGCGCCACACCATCGGCGTTTCCTCGTCCACCAGGAAACCCGCGGACATGCACTGGATGCCGTGCCCCACCATCGGCACGATGCGCTTGCCTTCTTTCGTTGAGGGCGTGCCGCGCAAGCCCAGCATGCGCGGCTGGCTGGGGCCGTAAATGTCGGCATCGAGGATGCCGGCGTTGGCGCCCTCGGCCTTGAGTGCGAGCGCGAGATTCACGGCTACCGTGGATTTGCCTACGCCGCCCTTGCCGGAAGCCACGGCGATGATGTTCTTCACGCCCGGCAACGGCTTGAGATTGCGCTGCACGGCGTGCGAGAGAATCCGCGTTTCCACGCGGATCTCCGCCGTACGCACGCCGGAATGCTTCTGAAGTTGTTCCCGCAGCGTGGCGGCAAGTTCCGTGGGGTAGCTCCCGGACGGGAACCCCAGTTCCACTTCGACGGATACGCGACCGTCCTGCACTTGGATGCCGCGCACCGCATTGGCGCTTACCAGGTCCGTGCCGAAATAAGGCTCGCGCCAGCCACGCAGCGCGGCTTCGATCTGTTCGCGGGAAACGTCACTCACGTTCGCACCATCGCAAAAATCGCGGCATTCTAGCATTGACGTGCATCAAGCCGACGCACGCGCGGCCGCCGACTTGGCGTCTGTGGCATACTTGCGCTTCGTAAAATGCGCCGCTGCCGCATAATTCCAAAGAACCCGCAAGCCGATGAACAGCTCCCCACGCCGCATCCTGGTCACCAGCGCGCTGCCCTACGCCAACGGCCCGCTGCACCTCGGGCACATGCTGGAATACATCCAGACCGACATCTGGGTGCGCTTCCAGCGGCTGCGTGGTCACGATTGCATCTACGTGTGCGCCGACGACGCCCACGGCACACCTATCATGCTCAAGGCACGCGAGCTCGGCATCGCGCCGGAGGAACTGGTCGCGGCCGTCGGCGAGCAACACCGCCGCGACTTCCAGGACTTCCGCATCAGTCTGGACAATTTCCATACCACCCACTCGCCCGAAAATCGCGAGCTGTCCACTCTTATATATAAGCGCCTGAAGAGCGGCGGCTATATCGCGCGGCGCAGCATCCGCCAGTTCTACGACGAGCAGGCCAAGATGTTCCTGCCGGACCGCTTCATCAAGGGCACCTGTCCCCGCTGCGGCACGCCGGACCAGTACGGCGACGCCTGCGAGAACTGCGGCGCCACCTACACGCCCGCCGACCTGAAAAACCCGGTATCGGTGATTTCCGGCACCCGGCCGGTGGAACGGGAATCCGAGCATTACTTTTTCAAGCTCGGCGAGTTCGGCGATTTCCTCAAGCGCTGGATCGCGGAAAGCCGGCTGCACCCCGCGGTGCGCGCCAAGCTGGACGAGTGGTTCAAAGCGGGGCTGCAGGACTGGGATATTTCGCGCGACGCGCCCTACTTCGGCTTCGAGATTCCAGATGCGCCGGGCAAGTATTTCTACGTGTGGTTGGACGCGCCCATCGGCTACATGGCGAGTTTCAAGAACCTGTGTGCTCGCCGCAAGGACCTGAAATTCGACGATTACTGGGGCAAGGATAGCAAGCACGAGCTTTACCACTTCATCGGCAAAGACATCACCTATTTCCATACCCTGTTCTGGCCGGCCATGCTCCACGGTGCCGGTTTCCGCACGCCCACGGCGGTGTACGCGCACGGCTTCCTCACCGTGAACGGCCAGAAGATGTCCAAGTCCCGCGGCACCTTCATCAAGGCGCGCACTTATCTCGAGCATCTGAGCCCGGAATACCTGCGCTATTACTTCGCCGCCAAGCTCGGTCCCGGCGTGGACGACATTGACCTCAACCTCGACGATTTCGCACAGCGCGTGAATTCCGACCTCGTGGGCAAGCTGGTGAACATCGCGAGCCGCTGCGCGGGATTCCTTACAAAGAATTTTCAAGGCAGATTGTTCAGCACTCAGGAAGAATGGAAAACAATCAGTGGAACGTCCATTGACGCCGATCTTGGAATAGAGATGGTATTGCTTGGCTCCGATGATACGATCGCGGAATATTACGAAAAACGCGAATACGCTGCGGCCATCCGGGAAATCATGCGATTATCCGACCTGGTCAATCAATTCATCGACAAATACAAACCGTGGGAATTGGCAAAACAGAAAGAAAACAAGGAAATACTACACCGGATTTGCAGCGCTGCCATCAATGCCTTTCGCATACTCACGATCTATCTGGCTCCAGTCCTCCCATCTTTTGCTGTAGAAGCAGAAAAGTTCCTTAACGCGGAAGGAAAATTGACCTGGAACCATCTAGCGGAATATCCGACAAACCCGATCCATGAATACAAGCCGCTCATGACGCGCGTTGATCCCGCCAAAACCAAAGCTATGGTGGAGGCTTCCAAGGAAAATCTTGAAATTTCATCCTCCAAGGTTGCAGCAAACATGGAACCCATCTTCCCGGAAATCAGCTACGAAGATTTCGCGAAACTGGACTTGCGCATCGCGCGCATCGCCAAGGCCGAGCAGGTGGATGGCGCCGACAAACTTCTGCGCCTGACGCTGGATCTCGGCGGTGAGACCCGCAACGTATTTGCCGGCCTCAAGGCCGCCTACACGCCCGAGCAGCTCGAGGGCAAGCTCACGGTGATGGTGGCGAACCTCGCGCCGCGCAAGATGAAATTCGGCGTGTCCGAAGGCATGGTGCTGGCCGCCGGCCCGGGCGGCAAGGACTTGTGGATCCTCGAGCCGCACAAGGGCGCCCAGCCGGGCATGCGTGTGAAGTAATCCTGCTTGTGGGAGCGGCTTCAGCCGCGATATTACTTGCGCCGCGACTGAAGTCGCTCCTGCTTTCCCTGCCGATCAGTTCTCCGCTTGCCGGACAAGACGGGAGCGCGCCGTTGAGAAGTAAACTAGCTACAAATGAACACGCCCGCCGACCACATTGACGCGCTTCTGCCGCAGACCCAGTGCCGGCGTTGCGGCTACCGGGACTGCCGCGCGTACGCGGAAGCCATCGCAGCCGGCGAAGCCGCCATCAACCGCTGTCCGCCCGGCGGCAACGAAACCATTCAAGCACTGGCGGAAATCGCCGGGCAGCGCTTCGCACCCCTCGATCCCGCCGTCGGTGTATTCACGCTGGGCACGGTGGCCTTCATTGACGAAGCCTTGTGCATCGGCTGTACCAAGTGCATCCAGGCCTGTCCGGTGGACGCCATCGTGGGGGCGCCGAAGCAGATGCATACCGTCATCGAGGCGTTGTGCACCGGCTGCGAGTTATGCGTGGCGCCCTGTCCGGTGGACTGCATTTATATGCAGCCCGCGCGCGGCACGACCGAGGGCATTGACGTGCCAGCCGCCGGGCCGGCACGCGCGGAATACTTTCATTCGCGCTACCAGGCACACAACGCGCGGCTGGCACGCGACCAAACCGAACGCGAGGCACCCTTGCGCAACAAGGCCGCAACCGCCGACGAGATCATCGCCCAGCGCAAGGCGGAAATCGCCGCCGCCGTGGCGCGGGTGCGCGCCCGGCGCGCGCAGCGTGAACGGCAGCGCACATGAACCCCGCCAAACGCGCCGCGATTTTCGCGCGGCTCAAAAAGGCCAATCCCAAGCCCGTCACGGAACTCAAATACCGCACGCCTTACGAACTCTTGGTGTCGGTGGTGTTGTCGGCCCAATCCACCGATATAGGCGTCAACCAGGCCACGGCCAAGCTGTTCCCCATCGCCAACACGTCCGCGGCCATGGTGGCGCTCGGCGAAGCCGGACTCAAGCCATACATCAAGACCATCGGCCTGTACAACACCAAGGCCAAAAATATCGTCGCCGCGACAAAAATCTTGATCGAGCAGCACGGCGGCCAGGTGCCGCGTGAGCGCGCCGCACTCGAGGCGCTTCCCGGCGTGGGCCGCAAGACTGCGAACGTGATTCTCAACGTTGCATTCGGCGAGCCCACTATCGCCGTGGACACGCACATCTTCCGCGTCGCCAACCGCACCGGCCTGGCTCCGGGCAAGACCGTGCGCGAGGTGGAGGACAAGCTGCTGAAATTCACCCCGGACGAATACAGGAAGGACGCCCATCACTGGCTGATCCTGCACGGCCGCTACGTGTGCAAGGCGCGCATACCCGAGTGCTGGCGTTGTCTGATCCGTGATCTCTGCGAGTATCCGCACAAGACTCCGGCGCCGGGGGCGAAGCCAAACCGTCAATCGCGCCACACGCGCACCCGGGACTGATGCATGCCCATTCAACCCGACAGCCGCACCGATACGCGCCGCATGTTTCTCGAGGTCTGGCGCAAACAGCAGGCGGGCAAGCCGCTGTCGGCGCTGGAAACCATCGTGGCCGAGGTCATACGCCTGCACCCCGAATATCACGCGCTGCTTGCCAGCGATCTCGACAAGACGCTGGACCACGACTGGTTACCGGAAGGCGGCGAAACCAATCCGTTCCTGCACATGGGCCTGCACATCGCCATCCGCGAGCAGTTGTCCATAGACCGGCCGCCCGGAGTCAAGGCCGCCTACAGGGCGCTGCTGGAGCGCACCCGCGATCCGCATGCCGCGGAACACATCATGTTGGAGTGCCTGGCCGAAACCTTGTGGCGCGGCCAACGGGAAGGCCGGCTGCCGGATGACCAAGCCTATCTCGCCTGTCTCAAAGCCCGCACTCAAAAGTGATTTAAATAATTTCCCTTTCGGCTGAAATAACCCATCTGCTCCCCGGGTCTAAGAGTTCGTTCCAATCATTCACTACCCCCTAGGGAGATTATTGTCATGAAGAGTTCCAACCTGATCCTCAAGTCCGCTCTGGCCGGTGCCCTGGCGCTCGGCGTGGCCGGTCTGGCCCAGAGTGCCTTCGCAGGCGACATGAGCAATCCCGTCGCCCACACCAAAAAGATGATGGCCGAGGGCATGCAGCCCTGTTACGGCATCAACGCCGCGTACAAGAACGACTGCCAGTCCCCAGGCCATTCCTGTGCCGGTCAAGATTCCAAGGCCCGCGACCCGGGCGCCTTCGTACTGGTGCCCGCCGGTCTGTGCTCGAAGATTGACGGCGGCCAGACCAAGGCCGGATAAGAGTTTGCCGGTGTCCAACCAACCGGCGTTTCAGGCAAGACCGGTCCCGACGCAGGCCGGGATCGGTCTTCGCCCTCCGCATTTCCGGCGGGTGCTCGCCGAGCGTCCGCCCGTGCCCTGGTTCGAAGTCCACAGCGAGAATTTCTTCTGCGCCGGCGGCGAAATGCTGCACATGTTGCAAGATGTGCGCCGCGACTACCCGCTGAGCCTGCACGGTGTGGGCTTGTCGCTCGGCAGCAGTGACCGCTTGCACCAAGAACACTTGGCGAAACTCAAAACCCTGGTGCAGCACGTGCAACCGGCGCTGGTATCCGAGCATCTGTGCTGGGGAGCCGTCGGCCCGCGCCATCTCAATGATCTCCTGCCGCTGCCGTACACCGAGGAAGCCCTGGACCTCATGGTGGAACACGTGTCCCGCGCCCAGGAATATCTCGGCCGCGAATTGCTCATGGAGAATGTTTCCACTTATCTGAGTTTCACGCATTCCACGATTCCGGAATGTGAATTCGTGGCCGGACTGAGCCGGCGTTCCGGCTGCGGTTTATTGCTTGACGTGAACAATATTCACGTGAACAGCGTGAATCACGGTTTTGATCCGCACGCGTACATTCACGCCATTCCCGCGGCGGCTGTCAGGGAAATCCATCTGGCCGGTTTCACCGCCAAGCCGGGACTGGGCGCACCCTTGTTGATTGACACTCACAGCCGGCCGGTGTCTGACGAGGTGTGGGCGCTGTACCGTGAGGCGCTCGCCCACGTGGGGGCGGTGGCGACGCTCATCGAATGGGACCAGGACATCCCGGAGCTGGAAGTCTTGCAGGCCGAAGCCGCGAAAGCGGAAGGATTGATGCGTGAACGCCGCGCCCTCGCTGCCTGAACTGCAACGACGCTTCGCCGACGCCCTGCTGGGCAGCGCGGATGCCGTGCCCGCTGATTGGATCGCCGGCAACGGCCTCGGGGCGGACGCCCGCGTGCAGATTTACCGCAACCTGGTGCGCAACAATCACGCGGCGGCGCTGCGCACGGCTTATCCCGCGGTTCTGAAACTCGTGGGCGAGGATTTCTTCGAGACCGCGGCGGCGCGTTATCTGCACGCTAACGGCTCTGCCAGCGGCAATCTGCAGGATTACGGCGGCGCTTTTCCTGCCTTTCTGGCACACATGCCGGAGGCCGCAGGCCTCGCGTACCTGCCGGATGTGGCGCGGCTGGAGTGGGCGCGGCAGGAAAGTTATCTGGCCGCCGACGCCGAACCGCTGAATCCCGCGGCACTCGCGGACCTGCCGGAAGCCGGCTTTGCGGAATTGAAGACTACGCTGCATCCGAGCGTGCGGCTGGTCGTGTCCGCTCACCCCATCTTTGATATCTGGCTGTTCTGCCAACAGACCGCACCCGAGCGCCTGAACCTGTCCGGTACGGGTCAGACGGCGTTGATATGGCGCGAGGAGTGCCAACTTGCCATGCAGCCGCTGGTTCATGGACAAAGCGAATTCATCGGCGCGCTTCTGACCGGCGAAACCCTGGCCAGCGCTCATGCCGATGCGCTGACCGCCGAACCGGGTTTCGATCTCATCACCGGCCTGCGCTGGCTGGTGCAGACCGGACTCATCACCGGCCTTTCAAACCACTAACCACTTGGGGACCAACATGCAGAACGCCTGCAAACGCATTTGCCGCGGTTATTCGAAAACCGTCCGCGGCCTTGAATGGCTCGCGCCCGTGAGCCTGCTCCTGTTCCGCCTGTGGGTGGCGGTGGATTTCTGGCGCGCCGGGGTCGCGAAAGTGAGTGACATGCAGAGCACCATCTCGCTGTTCCAATATGTCTATCACGTACCCTTGCTACCCGCAGTCGCCGCGGCTTATCTCGGTACCGCCATCGAATTGATCACGCCCTGGTTCCTGGGTTTCGGCCTGCTCGGCCGACTCACTGCGCTGTTCCTGTTCGTGTACAACATCATTGCGGTGATTTCCTATCCGGCACTCTGGCCACACGGACTGTGGCATGGTTTCTGGGGCAGTGACTTCACCGACCACAAGGTCTGGGGCCTGATGCTGCTTGCTATCGTGTGCTTTGGCCCCGGCAAGTTGTCGCTGGATCACGTACTTCAAAAGTGGATATGGCCACTGTTTCGGACCAGAACGGCATCGGCTGGCTGAACTCACCGGATGCCTCCCAACGAAAGCCGGGATCTGCCGGCATGACGAAAACGGAATAAATCAGTAGCGCTTCCTTGGAACACTTAACAAAATGGCCATTCGTGACAAATCCCCCCGCGCGCAAAGCGCGCTCCCCCCTTTGCAAAGGGGGCGAGGAGCGAAGCTCCGAGCGGGCCGCCACGGACGGCGGCCCTGGACTTTCGGACAAAGCAGGATTGCGAAGTTCGAAAGCGGGGGGATTTAAACTGTGCCGGGTGATAACCATCGCACATTTTGTTAGACGCTCTTAGGTAAATCGCCGCGGCTCCTGTACAATGCGCCCCGAGTTTGAGGTGACGCGCTCCGGTCTGCTGTCCCGCAAGCCCATCGCGGCCTACCTTTACAGCGTATTCCCCGATCCCCTTAAAACAATTCACTGCCTGGACCGGCATGGCGCTTATGCGCCAGCAGGCGGCTCCAGGAGTATCTATGTCATTTTCTTCCCTCGGCCTGTCGGCCGAGTTATTGCGTGCCGTGAGCGATCAGGGCTACGCCGAACCCACGCCTGTGCAGGCTCGCGCCATCCCCGTGGTGCTGGCGGGCCGTGATCTTCAGGCCGCCGCCCAGACCGGCACTGGCAAAACCGCCGGTTTTACCCTGCCGCTATTGCAGCACCTCCAGAAACATCCGCAGCGTTCCCGCACGCCGCGCGTGCTGGTGCTCACGCCCACCCGCGAACTCGCCGCCCAAGTGGGCGAGAGCGTGCAGACTTACGGCAAGTACCTGCCGTTCACCACCGCGGTCATTTTTGGCGGCGTCAATATCAATCCGCAGATCGAAAAGCTGCGCCGCGGCGCCGACATCGTGGTGGCCACACCCGGCCGGCTGCTGGACCACGCGCAACAGAAAACCATTGACCTCTCGTGCGTGGAGATCCTGGTGCTGGACGAAGCCGACCGTATGCTGGACATGGGCTTCATCCGCGATATCCGTCGCATCCTCGCGCTCTTGCCGAGGCAGCGCCAGAACCTGCTGTTCTCCGCCACTTTTTCCGATGACATCCGCAAACTCGCCGCCGGACTTCTCAAGAACCCGGAGATTATTGATGTGGCGCCGCGCAACAGCACCGTCGAGCGCGTCACCCAACGGGTGTATGTCTGCGACAAGGGCGCGAAGCGCGCGTTGCTCTCCTGGCTGATCGGCTCCGGCAACTGGCGGCAGGTGCTGGTATTCACTCGCACCAAACACGGCGCCAACCGCCTGTGCATACAGTTGCAGCAGGACGGCATCGAGGCCGTCGCCATCCACGGTAACAAGAGTCAAGCCGCGCGCACTCGCGCGCTGGCGGATTTCAAACAGGGACGCGTGCGCACGCTGGTAGCCACCGACATCGCCGCCCGCGGTCTGGACATTGACCAGTTACCGCATGTGGTGAACTACGAGCTACCGAACGTGCCCGAGGATTACGTGCACCGTATCGGCCGTACCGCCCGCGCCGGCAATTCCGGTGAGGCTATTTCGCTGGTGTCGTCCGATGAACGCGGCTTGCTCAAGGACATCGAGCGCCTGTTGAAGCAGGAACTGCCGCGCGCCACCGCCGAAGGTTTCAAACCGAACCCGGCTACCGCCAAGCCGGAACCGGACAACCGCACCGCACAGCACAAACACCGTCCGCAGCCCGCACGCAACCATGAATCCGGCTGGCACAGCCGACCCGGCTCGCGCAGCCACGGTCAGCATTCCGCCCGGCGACACAACACCGGCCGCTCACGCTGATACGCGCAAACGTCACGATCTTGGCCGGCTGCGATATCAACCGGCAAGTACTACGAAAAGCATCGGATTCCGGGCTATACTTGGACTCAGTCCACGGCGCGACCGCCCGTGGCCATACACTCCGGAGAGGAGAAGCTCATGTCCCCGCGCCGTGCCCGGCCCAATCACCCCACGGATGCCGAACTTGAAATCCTCAATGTGCTCTGGAAACGCGGCCCGAGTACGGTCGGCGATGTGCACGCCCGGATTCTGGAACATAACCGCGTGGGCTACACCACCGTACTCAAACTCATGCAGATCATGCACGCCAAGGGTCTGCTGGAACGCGACGACTCCGCGCGCGCGCATGTTTACCAACCCACCGCCAGCCGCGAGCACACCCAGCGGCAACTGCTGAGCAAGCTCACGCAGCGTGCCTTCGGCGGCTCGGTCGCAGATCTCGTGGTGCAGGCGCTGGGCTCGGGTCGGCACGCGAACCCCGCGGAGCTGGCGCGCATCCGCGAACTGATTGACGAACTGGAGAAGGCATAAGCATGGGCGCGCCGGCGGAATCCGTGGTGCTTGCGCATATTGCCTGGAGCCTGATCCACTTTCTGTGGCAGGGCGCACTCGTAGGGTTGGTGTATCTGGGCGTGCGGTGCGCGCTGCGTAACGCGACACCGCAGACGCGCTATCTGCTGGCGCTCGGAACCCTGCTGGTGCTGATGCTGTTGCCTCTGTGCACATTCTTGTGGCTGGGCGGCTCGCATGTGGACAACACCGGTGCCCGCCTGGCGCTGCCAACCCAGGTGCTCGTGATGTCTGCTGCCAGCGCGCCCTTAGGACTGGCAGTACCGCCGGTTCAACAGGCAATCCCGTATTTGTCGTGGGTGGTTTGGTTTTGGCTTGCCGGCGTAGCGTGCATGGGCGCACGTGCGTGCTGGGGCTGGACGCAAGCGGCAAAGCTGCGTCCCGTGATGATTTCAGCGCCACACCCCTGGCAGGCGTTACTCAATGCACTGCAGGAGAAAATGCGGATGCAGCGGGCAATTCAGTTGCTCGCCTCCGCGCGCGTTCAGGCGCCGTTGGTCATCGGCTGGCTCAAGCCGGTGATCCTGATTCCACCCAGCGCTGTAATCGGGCTGGATTGGCGGCAGGCGGAAATGATTCTCGCGCATGAGCTCGCGCACATCCGCCGTCACGATTATCTTTTCAATCTGCTGCAGATCATGGTGGAAGCCCTGCTGTTCTATCATCCGGTGGTGCACTGGATTTCCCGGGACGCACGCAACGAGCGTGAGTTCTGCTGCGATGACGCCGTCATGCAGACCTGCGGCGATCGCCTGAGCTACATCAAAGCGCTGGCGGAACTTGCGCAGCACCGCCTGCACGCTTCGGCCGCGCTGGCCGCGAGCGGCGGTGCGCTGTGGCATCGCGCCTACCGGATCGCGTACCGCATCGAACCTATCGGTCGGCTGCCGGTGTGGACGGCGCTGCTGGCGCTGCTCGCTGCAGTGTCAGCCACCGCGTTACTGGTCCATCCGCAGCGCACAGCCGAGCACATTGTCATGCACACATCCGCTGTGGCTCGTCCAATGGCGGTTGCGGGTGCACCCGTACCTGTCGTCAGGAATCTGCAAGTCGTCGCTCTCAAGGATTCAGCACTGCGCGTGGTACTTCCCCCCACACGGATCGCACCATCTGCGTCAGGCGTTCAATTTGCTTTTGCGTCAGCCATAGCGCTGTCGTCGCAATCGGTCACGCCGCTGGCCACCGCGCTGCCAATGCAGCTTGCGGCGGTTTCTGTGCCGGCCGCTCCCGCCATTACCGTAGTGGCGCCACATCCACTGCCGCAACCGGAGTATCCGTATGCAGCGCTGCGCGACGGTCTCGGCGGCACGGTACAGGTTTCGTTCCGTGTCGGCGCCAGCGGCCAAGTCGCCGATATCCGCACGCAAATGATTTCCGGCCCGGCGATCCTGGCCTCCACCGCGCGCGCGGCTCTCGAGAACTGGCAATTCCAACCGGTGCGGATCAACGGCAAAATCGTCATGCCGCAGGTCAATCTCGAATTTGTATTCAGCGCGGATCCCGACTCGAAAGCGGCCGGCAACTGCTCAATGGTGACCGGCAGCCATGTCTGTCATTCATTCCGGATCAGCCTGCGGAATGTCACGCCCGGGGTACCGGATGGCGGCTCCGAGGTTATGGGCGAACAAAGCCAGCGGGTGAAACTCGCGGTTGTGGAGAATGCGCAAGGCACATTTTGCCGCCCGCAGGACAGTTGTTTCTTTGCCGCCAGCCGCCCGGGTCGTAATCACGAACAGCGCATCCGGGATGAGTTCCGCATGCTCTCGCAGGGGTTCATCCCGGCGGGTGGTTCTTTTTGAGCCGGGGGATAACAGGGTCAGTCCACAGTGGCTAATGTCGTCGCAGCCCGCTTCGGAAATTAGTCTGCTACGATTTGCGTATCCGCCTGCGCGCGTAATCTTCGCGCAGCTTTGACAGCATATCTCGAATCTGCGGCAAGCGTTTTTCCAGGAATTCCTCCGGCCATTTCCTGTGTGACGGTATGGCCGCCAACAGATCCAGTCTGTCGGCATGCCAAGCGTGCAATCCTGCCTTGGTCGCAGCGATTTCGCCCACACGTTCGGCGGCTTTCAATGCAGCGCGGAGGTCACCGCCCTCGAGGTATTCCCGTATGCTGCGTTCGGCCACTCTGATGGCGAGTCCGGTACGACGGACTGCTCGCGGACCCATACGACGACGATTCAGGACTCCGTACACGTTTTCCAACTGCGACTGCAATACATGCAGCGGATGCATGACAAGGAAATTCTTTCCAGCCGCTTCTACAGTGGCGGCCCAGCGTTCCAGCTCGTTCGCTTGCACGCCAAGTATCTGCGACATGAAATCTATCTGATGGGTCTGCCCGTGAATGTTGACCAGTATCAAGGCGGAATTGGGCGTGTGATCGTCCATAGCCGCTTTGCGGGTACGGCCACCCCAGGCCTTGCCCGCTTCGCGTGCCAGGGCCGCGTTCCCGAAGAAGTCGATATCGTTGCTGACCGCCGTGGCGATCGCATCCAGGCCGTAGTGAACTGCAAGCACATTGAGTGCTTGACCACCCACCAAAATGGCTTTGCGTGTGCGGGGAGATTGGTCGAGGAGGTCCGCGACCTCGGGAAGCCCCAAGGAAGTCCGTTCGTTCACCGGTTACCCAATGGAGGGTACGCTGAGCTTCATACCCACGGACACGCGGATAGCATTACGATTGTGCGCCGCCACCTCAGAGGCATCGTGCGGGGCCATGATTGCCAACTGCAGACCCAGTACCGCCAACAGAGCACTGAGGTTGTAAAAACTCAAGCCCTCAACCGGCTTGTCGTTCTCGAGATCCAGGAGCCTCGAACGGCTCAGTCCCGCGCGATCAGCAACATCAACCTGCCGCAGACCCAGCGCCTGACGACGCTCGCGGACCAGCCTGCCCACCTCTTGAATCGAGGGGCCCTGAATCAACATGCTCTGGGAATGGACTGCCATGACGGTACCCCCGCTAGCCGATATATAAGCCTAATCGAATCATATCGTAATGTCCAACATATTGGACTTTCACACCCGTAACCCCCTTGCTTTATATGGGGATATTGGTGGTGGAGGTGGAATCGGGACAACCCCTCCCCCGGTCTTGGGGAATGACCTATCTCTTGGAAGCCGGCCGGAACGGAGGCCCGAACAGCGCATCCGGGATGAGTTCCGCATGCTCTCGCAGGGGTTCATCCCGGCCGGCGGTTCATGGTGATCCAACGGATAGGGGGCGTTCAGTCTCTCCACTATTATTCCTTGAGTTATTGTCAACGTAGAACGGTTGCATGGTACAGGTTGATACAAATTTCTCTAGGCAAATAAGACCATTTCTTGAATTTTCTATCAGCATCCTTCTCCACTAGTTTTATATCAATGCAGCCATCCGGTTTATCCATGTCCGATCTGTAATGAACTGATTTTACTTGCCAGCCGTATGACCCCGCGAGCTTATACAAGTTTTGACGCGGACCGAGTAATATCTCTGATATGCCGATGTACAGCCATTCCTTAGGACAAGCTGTATTAAAACCGTAACAGTCGCCCGACTCTCCAACTTTATAAATTGTTACACCCCAAGGCATATCGTTTACATACGTCCCTACGGGTACAAGATTATTCAGAATAAAGCTGAGCGTTTGGGGTTCAGTGCTTATCAGTGAGTCTGCAAAGCAGATTCGTGTAGCCAACAAAATAAGACTGGCATAAAGCAACAAGTTAAGCTTTTTTTTCATAGTTGCGATCCCACGCCCACCTTATAGGTAACAGGTCACGATTCTTCTTCTGATCTAGCCCACCCAGGCGCGTGCGTTGCGGAACATGCGCAGCCAAGGTGAGTGCTCGTTCCACTCACGCGGATGCCAGGACAGCTGTACGCTGCGCACCACGCGTTCCGGATGCGGCATCAGCAGGGTGAAACGCCCGTCGGTGTTGATGATGCCGGCGATGCCGAGCGGCGAGCCGTTGGGATTGGCCGGATAGTTTTCCGTGACGCGCTCGTGATTGTCCACGAAACGCAGCGCCACGCGGCCGCTGGCAAGCAACTGCTGCGCCCCGTCTGACCGGTTGAACTGCGCGCGGCCTTCGCCGTGGGCCACCACGATCGGCAGCACGGAACCCTCCATGCCCTTGAAGAACAGCGACAAAGACGGCGGGATTTCCACCAGGCTCAGGCGTCCCTCGAATTGCTCCGAAGCGTTGCGCACGAAGCGCGGCCAGCCCGCGGTGCCGGGAATCAGGTCGCCGAGCGCGGCCATCATCTGGCAGCCGTTGCACACGCCCAGACCGAAGCTGTCGTTGCGGGCGAAAAACTCCGCGAACTCTGCGCGTGCGCGCGGGTTGAACTGGATGGTCTTGGCCCAGCCCTGACCGGCGCCCAGCACGTCGCCGTAGGAAAAGCCGCCGCAGGCGACGATGCCACTGTAATCCCTGAGGCTCACGCGCCCGGCAATGATGTCGGTCATGTGCACGTCCACCGCGGCAAATCCCGCGCGATCGAATGCCGCGGCCATTTCAGCCTGACCGTTGACGCCCTGCTCGCGCAGCACCGCGACCCGCGGGCGTAATCCCTTGGAGATAAAGGGCGCGGCCACATCCTCGTCCGCATCGAAACCCAGGCGCGCATGCAGTCCGGGATCATCGTGGAGCTTGGCATCGAATTCCTGATGCGCGCCCTGCGGATTGTCGCGCAACTGCTGCATGTGAAAACTGGTTTCACTCCAGGCACGCTGGAAACCCTGGCGTTCGCCTTCCAGCAGTACCTGACCGTCGCGCTTGAACCGCAGGTGGTTGTCGGATCGCGGTGCGCCAAGCACCAAAGTGTTGACCACGCCCTGCGCGGCCAGAGTGCGCTGCGCCAATACAACATCCTCCGCGCGCACTTGCACAACCGCACCGGCTTCTTCGGCAAACATGAATTCCAAAGCGGTGTTGTCGCCGGCGGGAATTTCCACCTCGAATCCGCAATGCGCCGCAAACGCCATTTCGCAGAGCGTCACGAACAGGCCGCCGTCAGAGCGGTCGTGATACGCCAACAGCCGCCCGGCAGTATTCAGTTCCTGGATGGCGGCAAAGAACCCCTGCAATACTTTCACGCTGTCCAGGTCAGGCACCGCCCCGCCCGTCTTCCCGTAAACCTGGGCCAGACAGGAGCCGCCGAGACGATAGCGGCCGCTGCGCAGATCCACCAGCAACAGGCGCGTGTCGCCGGTATCCAGGAGCAGCTGCGGCGTGAGCGTGCGGCGCACATCGTTGGCCGGTGCGAACGCCGATACGATGAGCGACACCGGCGAAATCACTCTGCGGCGCTCGCCGCCCTGCTCCCATTGCACTTGCATGGACAGCGAATCCTTGCCCACCGGAATTGCGATATTTAGCGCGACGCACAGCTCGCTCACCGCTTTGACGGTGTCGTAGAGCGCGGCGTCCTCACCCGGCTGTCCGCAGGCGGCCATCCAGTTCGCGGACAGGCGCACCCGCCGTAGTTCGCCGACATCCGCAGCCGCGATGTTGGTGAGCGCTTCGGTCACCGCCATGCGTCCCGAAGCGGGTGCGTTGAGCACCGCCGCCGGCGTGCGCTCGCCCATGGCCATGGCCTCGCCGCGATAGCCGTCATAACCTGCGGCGGTCACCGCCACGTCGCTCACCGGCACCTGCCAGGGACCGACCATCGGATCGCGGCACACCAGACCGCCGACACTGCGGTCGCCGATGGTGACGAGGAATCCCTTGTCGGCTACGGCCGGCAGGCGCAGCACACGCAACGCGGCTTCGTGTAAATCAATATTCGATGTGTCGAATGAATCCGAGACGGCAGCAACGCGCGTTACGTCGCGCTGCATCTTGGGAGGCTTGCCAAGCAATAACTCCATGGGCATGTCCACCGGATGATTGTGGAAATGCGCATCCGTCACCTGCAGGCGGCCATCGCCGGTGGCTGCGCCAATCACCGCAAACGGACAGCGTTCGCGCTCACACAGCGCCTCGAATTCCGCTAACCGCTCCGGCGCAACCGCCAGCACGTAACGCTCCTGCGCTTCGTTGCACCAGATTTCCATGGGCGACATGCCGGGATCGTCGTTCGGCACCTGGCGCAATTCCAGGGCACCGCCGCGGCAGCTGGCATCCAGGATTTCCGGCACGGCATTCGACAGGCCGCCGGCACCGACGTCGTGGATGGAGAGCAGGGGATTGGCATCGCCGAGCGCCCAGCAGGCGTCAATGACTTCCTGTGCGCGCCGCTGGATTTCGGGATTGCCGCGCTGCACCGAGGCGAAATCCAGTTCCTCGAGACCCGCGCCGCCGGCGAGACTCGAGGCCGCGCCTCCGCCCAGGCCGATCTTCATGGCCGGCCCGCCGAGCACGATGATTTTCGCGCCCGCCGGCAATTCGGCCTTGTCCACGTGCATCGCACGCACGTTGCCTACGCCACCTGCGATCATGATGGGTTTGTGATAGCCGCGCAGTTGCCCGGCAACCTGCTGCTCGTAGGTGCGGAAATATCCGAGCAGCGCCGGCCGGCCGAATTCATTGTTGAACGACGCCGCACCGATCGGTCCATCGAGCATGATGTCGAGCGCCGATGCCATGTGCGCCGGCTTGCCGTGATCTTCTTCCCACGGCTGTGCGTATCCGTGAATGTGCAAATTGGAAACCGAGAAACCGGTGAGCCCGGCCTTGGGTTTGGCGCCACGCCCAGTGGCGCCCTCGTCGCGGATTTCACCGCCCGCGCCGGTGGCCGCTCCCGGGAACGGCGAGATCGCGGTCGGGTGATTGTGGGTCTCGACTTTCATGAGGATGTGCACCGGCTCCACATGGCGCGCGTACACCTTGTCCGCCGGACGCGGGAACCAACGACCGCCCGGGCCACCGGCGATGACCGCGGAATTGTCGCGGTAAGCGGAAAGCACGCCTGCTGGATTGTGCGTGTGCGTGGCGCGGATCAGGTCGAAAAGTGAGTACGGCTGGGCCTGGCCGTCAATGATCCACTCGCCGCGGAAAATTTTGTGGCGGCAATGCTCGGAATTCACCTGCGCGAACATCATGAGCTCCGCATCCGTGGGATTGCGCTTGAGCTTGCGGAAATTCTCGACGAGATAATCAAGCTCATCGTCCGAAAGCGCGAAGCCGGCCGCGCGATTTGCCTCTTCCAGGGCTTGGCGGCCGCCGCGCAGAATGTCCACGTTCTTGAGCACGGCGGGTGTCGCCGCACGAAACAATCCCTCAGCCTCGTCCGGGTGCATGACCAGCGTCTGCGTCATGCGATCGTGCAACAAGTGCGCCGCCTGCACTATATCCGCAGGTCGCAAGCCATTGCCGGAGTGCTGAAGGTAAAACACCACGCCGCGCTCGATGCGCCGCACGTGGTTGAGTCCGCAGTTGTGCGCGATGTCGGTGGCCTTGCTGGACCAGGGCGAGACCGTGCCGAAGCGCGGCACGCAGACCAGCGGCGAGCCCGGTGGCAGCTCGGCCGCGATTGCCAATCCATCGGCCAGCAGCGCGCGCAGCGTGCGCTCGTCCTTGGCTTCGAGCGCACGGCTGACATCAATAAAGTAGTGGAATTCCGCCGCGAGCGCGTTCAGCGCCGGGAGATGCGTGCGCAGGTTGACAAGCAGTTTCTGGAGGCGGAACTCGGAAAGCGCCGGGCCACCACGGAACTGCAGCATGCTTGGTCCTGGGACAGGTACGGGTGCGTATTTTACCGGATGAACGCCGAGCTCTCCAGTTTCAATTTGAGAAGGCCCTGAATAAACCGTTTGCCGTCATTCCGGCGAAACCTGTCCTCGCGCAGGCGGGGAGCCGGAATCCAGTCTTTTCAAGAACCTGGACACCGGCTTTCGCCGGTGTGACGAAATACCAAGATTTCCCTAGTGCAATTCGCGCCAATCGAGTCCGCCGTCCTGGGTTGCCACCTGCACCCAGTCGGCCTCGCAGTCGAGGACATCTGCGAGCGCGGCACGCGCCAGTTGCGGCGTGTTGTTCTTCTCGCTCAGGTGCGCGGCCACCAGGTGCTGCAGATTCCCGCATTCCAGTTGCGCCAGCAGCTCCGCGGCCTGCACATTGCTCAAGTGACCAAAGCGCCCGCCCACACGCTGCTTCAGCTTGGCCGGATACGGGCCCTGCTCCAGCATGTCGCGGTCGTGGTTGCACTCCAGAATCAGCGCCGCACAATCCGCAAGCCGCTCGCGGATGTGCGGCGTAATGCTGCCGGTGTCGGTCAGCAGCCCCAGGCGCTGGCGGCCGTCGCTGAACACGAATTGCGTGGGCTCGCAGGCGTCGTGCGGCACGGTGATCGGCGTCACTTCCAATGCTCCGAGCGCAAATGAGGTTTGCGGGCTGAACAGCTCGGCACGGTGCAAACCGAACTTGCCGCAGGCCGCGCGCGTGCCGGCCGTACACCAGACCGGCACCTGATAGCGCGCCGCGAACAGCGCCACGCCGCTGGCGTGATCGCCGTGTTCATGGGTAATCAGCAACGCCGCAATCCGGTCCGCGGCAATGCCAAGACGCGCCAGGCGCGCCTCGGTTTCCACGAGCGGAAATCCACAATCCACCATGACGAGCGTGCCGTCCGCCTCGACCAGCGTGGCGTTGCCGCGGCTGCCACTGCCGAGCAGTGCGAAGCGCACCTTAATGCAGCCTCGACCGTTGGTAGCAGCGCTGTCGGCTCATTTCTTGTGCGTGCTTCCTGGGGTGTACACCGGCATCGGAAACGGCGTCACGTTGGAGCCGCCTTCGATGGCGATGATCTTGGCGGTACCTTCCCGCGCGACTTCGTCAATGCGCACTACCGCATGCATGGGAACGTAGGTACGTTTCACGCCGGCGAATTCGTCCTTGAGTTTTTCCTCGCCCGGGTCCAGCACCACCCCGCCGCGCTCGCCGAACACCAGTTGCTCGATCTCGACGAATCCCCAGAAACCTTCCTGGCTGACCTTGCGGGCATAGATCTCGTAGATCTTGCCCTGGTTCATGAACGTAACTTTGTAAATGTGGCGTACAGATGACATGCTGACCTTACTGCGAGCAATGCCGACGGTTGATTCTACCGGAGCGTCCGGTGTGCCGCCATTCGGGATTAATGCGTCCCGTCTGAGGTAAAATGCGCACCCCTATGGAGGGGTACCGAAGCGGTCACAACGGCACCGACTCGAAATCGGTTGGGGGCTAAACGCCCCACGTGGGTTCGAATCCCACCCCCTCCGCCATGTTTTCGCGAGATGCTGCAACTTTATAAATCAAGCGCCTACATAGGAATACCGCGGGATTCGAACCCACGTGAAATCAAACATCCGGGTTCGACAAATTTGTATGGAACTGTTGGACCCGCGTAGCGGGGCCCGAAGGGCGAGCCCCAAGGATGGGGCGAGCAATCCCACCCCCTCCGCCAGTTTGATTCCATGACGGGAGCGACGGGCCCGTCGCGATCCTGATCGCAATAATCGCGGTGAATATCACCGCTCCCACAAAAGACCTGCGCGCTGCAACGGCGCGCTCAGCGCCGCCCCGCGAAAAATTGTTTCAACAGTACACCGCACTCCTCGGCCAATACGCCGCCGGTCACTTGCAGCTGATGATTGAGTGGCGGCGCACGCGCGATGTCGAATACGCTGCCGGCGGCGCCCGCGCGCGGATCCGCGGCGCCGAACACCAGTCGCTGCACGCGGGCGTGCACCATGGCGCCGGCGCACATGGCGCAGGGTTCCAGCGTCACGTACAGCGTGGTGTCCGCAAGCCGATAGTTACCGAGCGCCTGCGCCGCATCACGCAGCGCCACGATTTCAGCGTGGGCCGTGGGATCGTGTGCCCCGATGGGGTGGTTCCAGCCGCGGCCTATGACCACGCCATCCTTGACGACTACCGCACCGACCGGCACTTCGCCGGCCTGTTGCGCCTGGCGCGCAAGTTCCAACGCCACCCGCATCCGCGCAGGGTCGGCGTCACCCGCTTCGGACATCAGTTCCTGGGCCTTTTGAGTACCGCGTAGGCCGCAATCGGCGTGTCGGCTCCAATTATGCTCACATTCACGAGGTCCCAGCCCTCATTACCCAGCTTGTTAAGATCCTGTTCCAAGCTGTCGGTGTCCAACTGTCGGTTGGCAGTTCTTCCCGCAAAACGCATGACCTTATATTCAAAGTGCATAGACATCTCCTCGCTGGCAGTTGCACGGCTATTCCCACTCAATCGTCGCCGGTGGTTTGCCGGTGACATCGTACACCACGCGTGAAATTCCGTTGACTTCATTCACGATGCGGCGCGACACGCGCTCCAGGAAATCGTAGGGCAGCCGTGCCCAGCGCGCCGACATGAAATCCACGGTTTCCACCGCGCGCAGCGCCACCACGTAATCGTAGCGCCGGCCATCGCCCATGACGCCCACCGAACGCACCGGCAGGAATACCGCGAACGCCTGGCTCACTGAGTCGTACAGCCCGGCCGTGCGCAGCTCCTCCATATATATGGCATCCGCACGCCGCAGGAGTTCGGCATATTCCTTTTTGACTTCGCCGAGGATACGCACGCCGAGGCCCGGACCGGGAAACGGGTGGCGATGCACCATCTCGCGCGGCAGCCCCAGCTCCAGGCCGATGTTGCGCACTTCGTCCTTGAAAAGTTCGCGCAGCGGCTCGACCAGCTTGAGATGCATGCGCTCCGGCAGGCCGCCGACATTGTGGTGGGACTTGATGACGTGCGCCTTGCCACTCGCGGCCGCCGACTCGATGACATCCGGATAAATGGTGCCCTGAGCCAGCCAGCGTACGTCTTTCAGCTTCGCGGCCTGCTCCTCGAACACTTCGATGAACAGTCTGCCAATAATCTTGCGCTTTTGTTCCGGATCGGCAATGCCCTTCAGTGCGGCCAGAAAACGGGCCTCGGCGTCCACGCGGATCACGCGCACACCCAGGTGGCACGCGAAGGTGTCCATCACCTGGTCGCCCTCGTGGGCGCGCAACAAGCCGGTATCCACGAACACGCAGGTCAACTGCTTACCGATGGCCCGGTGCAACAACGCCGCCACCACCGCGGAGTCCACGCCGCCGGAGAGCGCCAGCAATACCCTGTCGCTGCTGACTTGCTCCCGCACGCTGCGCAGGCTGTCCTCGATGATGCGCGCGGGATTCCACAGCGGCTGGCAGCCGCACAGCTCGAGTACAAAACGCTGCAGCACCGCCAGGCCCTGGCGCGTCTGCGTGACTTCCGGGTGGAACTGCACGCCGTAGAAATGGCGCGCATCGTCGGCCATGGCGGCGCAGGCCTGGTCCTGAGAATTACCGGTGCGCACAAAGCCCTTTGGCAACGCAGTCACGGAATCGCCGTGATTCATCATCACTTCCAGCCGTGCGCGGCCCTGGCCGTCACGCTCGTCTTCAATTCCATCCAGCAGGCGCGAGGGCGCGGTGACGGTCATGAATTCCACGCCGAACTCGCGGTGAGCTTCGGACTGCACTTTGCCGCCGAGCTGCGCCGCCATGTCCTGCATGCCGTAGCAGATGCCGAGCACCGGTACGCCCAGCTCAAACACCGCACGCGGAGTCCTGGGCGTCGCCTCGCCCACCACCGATTCCGGGCCGCCCGAGAGAATCACACCGCGCGGCGCAAATTCCCGCAGCGCCTGCGCGCCCAGGTCCGGTGCGCGGATTTCGCAGTACACGCCGATCTCGCGCACGCGGCGCGCAACCAACTGCGTCCACTGCGAACCGAAATCCAGGATCAGGATGCGGTCGGAATGAATCCCGCGCGGTTCCGCCGCGCGAGAAGTGAGGGGTGAGGGGTGAGGGGTGAGGGGTTCGTCTATTTTCAAAATTTCAACTCTGCGTTAATGATGCTCTAATTTGAGAGCAACCAAGCTAAAAATCTGTTCAATACGACAGCATGTGCTTCATTTCCTCACTCCTCACTCTGTTCGATAATTGGGCGCTTCCTTGGTAATGGTCACGTCATGCACGTGGCTCTCGCGCATGCCGGCACCGGTAATGCGTACGAATTCCGGCGCGGTGCGCATCTCATCAATGTTGCGACATCCGGTATAACCCATGCTCGAACGCAGCCCGCCCACGAGCTGGTGAATGATGGCCGTGACCGGGCCCTTGTACGGCACGCGCCCCTCGATGCCCTCGGGCACCAGCTTTTCGATTTCCTCGGTCGGGTCCTGGAAGTAGCGGTCGGCCGAGCCCTGCTTCTGCGCCATGGCGCCGAGCGAGCCCATGCCGCGGTAGGACTTGTAGGAACGGCCCTGATACAACTCGACTTCGCCCGGCGCCTCCTCGGTGCCGGCAAACAGCCCGCCGATCATCACAGAGTAGGCGCCGGCTGCGAGCGCCTTGGCGACGTCGCCCGAATAGCGGATGCCGCCGTCGGCAATCAGCGGCACGCCGGACTTCGCGAGCGCCTTGGCCACGTTGTCGACCGCGCTGATCTGCGGTACGCCCACGCCCGCGACGATGCGCGTGGTGCAGATCGAGCCCGGTCCGATGCCGACCTTCACGCCGTCTGCACCCGCATCCACCAGCGCCTTGGCGGCCGCGGCGGTGACGATGTTGCCGCCAATCACCGGCACGTCCTTGTGGCGTTTCTTGATGTCGCGCACGCGCTTGAGTACACCCACGCTGTGGCCGTGCGAGGTGTCCACCACCAACACGTCCACGCCGGCCTCCACCAGGGCCGCGACGCGCACGTCCGTGTCGCCGCCGGTGCCAACCGCCGCGCCCACGCGCAGCCGGCCATGCTCGTCCTTGCAGGCGCTGGGATAATCACGGGCCTTCTGGATATCCTTGACGGTGATCATGCCGCGCAGCTGGTATTTGTCGTTCACCACCAGCACCTTTTCGATGCGGTGTTTGTGCAGTTTTTCCAGAATCTCTTCCTTGTCCGCACCTTCTTTGACGGTCACCAGGCGTTCCTTGCCGGTCATGATCCTGCCGATAACTTCGTTGTAGCGCGTCTCGAAGCGCAGATCGCGGCTGGTGACGATGCCCACGAGGCGTTCGCCCTCGACCACCGGCACTCCGGAGATGTTGTGCGCGTGGGTGAGCTTCAGCACCTCGCCCACGCTCATGTCGGGCGTGACCGTAATCGGATCCTTGATCACGCCGCTTTCGAATTTCTTCACTGCGCGCACCTGGCGCGCCTGCTCTTCGGGCGTCATGTTCTTGTGGATGATGCCGATGCCGCCTTCCTGGGCCATGGCGATGGCCAGCCGCGCCTCGGTAACCGAGTCCATGGCGGCTGAAACCAGCGGAATATTGAGCGTGATGTGACGGGTGAGGTGGGTTTTGAGTTCGACGTCGCGCGGCAGGACTTCGGAATACGCTGGCACCAGCAAAACGTCGTCGAAGGTGAGAGCTTCCTGGAGAATGCGCATGGCGGTTCCCGGCCGGTAGGAAGCGCGCAATTATAGTCGTTTGTGGCTGCACGGGTAAACCGAGACACCCGCTCGCCGCTTTCACGCCGCCGACGCCGCAGCTATCATGCGTCATGGTCACGACGCAGGGCAGCCTGGAGCTGGAAGCTCCGCAAAAGCGGATTCTCACGGTCTCGCAACTCAACCGTGAGGCCCGGCTGCTGATCGAAGGCGGCTTGCCGCTCATCTGGGTGGAGGGCGAGATTTCCAACCTCTCGCGCCCGCCTTCCGGCCACGTGTATTTCTCCCTCAAGGACTCCGCGGCGCAGGTGCGCTGCGCCATGTTCCGCGCGCGCGCGGGCCTGCTGCGCTTCCAGGCCGGCGATGGCCTGCAGGTGCTGGTACGCGCGCGCGTGAGTCTCTACGAGGCGCGCGGCGATTTCCAGTTGATCGTCGAGCACATGGAAGAGGCCGGCCACGGAGCCTTGCAGCGCGCCTTCGAGGAACTCAAGCAAAAGCTCGCCAAAGAGGGCCTGTTCGACGCCGCGCACAAACAGCCGTTGCCGGCGTTGCCGCGCGTCATCGGCGTCATCACTTCGCCCGCGGGCGCCGCATTGCGCGACGTGCTGAGCGTGATCAGCCGCCGCTATGCGCTGGCGCGCATCATCGTCTATCCGGTGCCGGTGCAGGGCGAAGGTGCCGCCCAGAAAATCGTCAACATGATCCGCACCGCGGCCGCGCGTGCCGAGTGCGACGTGTTGATCCTGGCGCGCGGCGGCGGTTCGCTCGAAGACCTGTGGGCGTTCAACGAGGAGGTCGTGGCGCGCGCCATCTACGCTTGCACGATCCCGCTGGTAAGCGGCGTAGGTCACGAGATTGATTTCACCATCGCGGATTTTGTCGCGGACCTGCGTGCGCCCACGCCGACCGGCGCTGCGGAACTGGTTACGCCCGATGCCGACGCCTGGCGGCGCACCCTGAATGACAGTGGCCGGCGTTTGCTGCGCGTCGTGCGCGAACAACTCGACGCTTTGCGCGAGCGCGCTGCATGGTGTGAGGAACGCCTGCAGCAACTGCACCCGGCACGCATGCTGCGCGAGCGCGCCCAACGGCTGGATGAGCTGGAACTGCGCCTCAAGCAATCGTTGCGCAGCGGGTTGCAGGCACGCGGTGCATTGTTCACCGGCCTGCGCGCCCGCCTGCACCAGCACAGTCCCGCGCAGGCACTCGCTGCATTGCGCAGCCGCGGCGAAGCTCTGACGCAGCGCCTGCACTTCGCGATCCTGCGGCATTTGGCGGAAGTGCGCAGCCGGCTGGACATCGCCGTGCATACGCTCAACAGCGTCAGCCCGCTGGCCACGCTGGAGCGCGGCTATGCCATCGTGAGCGATGCGATGAGCGGCACGGTGATTGCATCGGTACGCCAGGCGCACAAAGGCCAGGAAATTCTGGCGCGACTTGCCGACGGACATCTTTCGGCTAATGTTGCAACCGTCAACAAAGACAACACAAAATGAATTGCGCCTCGACGTATGTAAATAAATGCTCGGTAACCGTTGTCAGCCGGCGTCTGAAATCCCCCCTCTTTCGCACTGCGCAATCCTGTTTCGTCCGAAAGTCCGGGGCAGCCCTGTACACGCTGCCGTCCTGCATCGCGTACAGGTCCAGAGAGACCGTCCCTGGTCTCCCGCACATCGCTTCGCGATGTGCCCGTGGCTGCCCGCTCGGGGCTTCGCCCCTCTTTCCGGCTGCGCACTCCTGCTTCGCCCGAAAGTCCAGGGCAGCCTTCCGTGGCTGCCCGCTCGGGGCTTCGCCCCTCTTTCGGGCTGCGCACTCCTGCTTCGCCCGAAAGTCCAGGGCAGCCTTCCGTGGCTGCCCGCTCGGGGCTTCGCCCCTCGCCCCCTTTGCAAAAGGGCGCGCGCGCGCTACGCGCGGGGGGATTTTCCGCAGATGTTTCTTGTGGGTGCTTGCTGGAATTTTCGCGGGCGGAATGTTTCCACTCAGCGCCTTCGCTACGCCGTTGCCGCAGAACGAACCGGTGCCGGGCGGCGTGGTGGTCATGGAATTGCCGCAGGCCGGCCGGGCGCCGCGCGTGCAGTTCGATGGCCGGCGCATCATGGTCGTCAAACATGACGGGCGCTGGTACGCGGTGGTCGGCATTCCGCTGGCCACGGCACCGGGACAAAAAACCCTGAGCGTCCGGCTTGCCGACCAGCCGCGCAGGCAACTGGATTTCACCATCGCGCCCAAGCAGTACCCCGAGCAGCAGCTCATCATCAAGAATCCGGAGCTCGTGAATCCGCCGGCGAGCGCTCTCGACCGCATCGAGCACGAACAGGCGCATCTCGAACACGTGCTCAACACTTGGACCGCGGACGCCGCGCCCGGGCTGAGCTTCATCTGGCCTGCGGACGGTCCGCAAACCAGCGGCTTCGGCCTGCGGCGCTTCTACAACGGCGAGGAGCGCAGCCGGCACACCGGCATAGACATCGGCGCACCTGAAGGTTCGCCGGTGCGCGCGCCGGCGGACGGCGTGGTGGCGGATGCGGGCGATTACTATTTCTGCGGAAACACCTTGACCATTGATCTCGGTCAGGGGTTGTACAGCGTGTACTGCCATCTGAGCAGAATCAGCGTGCAGCGCGGTGAGCGCGTCCAACAGGGACAAATCGTCGGCAACATCGGCGCCACCGGCCGCACCACCGGGCCGAATCTCCATTGGACCGTGAGCCTGAACGGCACGCCCGTGGATCCGCACGCTTTCATTCCGGCGGCGGCAATGCCATCCACGCCGGCAAAACAATAAAACTATATTGTGGGAGTGGTCGTCCCGGCCACGATGATCTTTGGAATCGCGACGGGGACCGTCGCTCCCACAATATTGCCGCTCCCACAATCAGAGAAGCCGGCACTAGAATCGTGGCCGGGACCGATATTGGAATCGCGGCGCGGACCCATGGGTCCGCTCGCCGCTCCTACACAAGCAAGATCACAGGCCCGCGAGAAAATCGCCGACCGCGGGCCGGAAGTGGTCCATGTCCACGAGGAAGGAATCGTGGCCCTGCCTTGATGCCAGCGACAGATATTGGGTCTCGATGCCGGCACGTCGCAGGGCATCGGCAAGGGCGCGCTGCTGGTGGAGCGGAAACAGGATGTCGGTTTCCACGCCCACCACCAGCGCCTGCTGCAGTTTCAGGCGCTTGAAGGCCTTGTCCACGGTGCCGCCGTGCTCGGCGGCGTCGAACAAATCCATGGCGCGCGACAGATACAGGTAGGAATTGGCATCGAAGCCGCCGACGAACGCGCGCGCCCGCGATTCCAGATACGACTCGACCTCAAATTCTATGCCGAACGGCTCATGCTCGGCGCTGTCCGCACGCTCGCGGCCGAAGCGCTCCAGCCATTCGCTGGCCGAGCGGTAAGACATCATGCCGAGCTTGCGGGCGAGCCGCATGCCCTCGCGCGGCCCGCCGCCCGGTGGATAGTTGCCGCCCTGCCAGGCGCCGTCGTTGCGGATGAGTTCGCGCTGCAGGGAACGCACCGCGATGGCAAAGGGTTCCGAATGGGTGGCGGAGGACAGGCTCACCAGCACTTCGGCCGCGGTTGGAAACAGCAGTGCATAGGCAAGTGCGCTCATGCCGCCGAGCGAGGCGCCGATCACCGCGCGCACGCGTCGGATGCCGAGTGCCCGCAGTGTGGCGTGCGCCGCTGCCGCAATGTCCTCGACCGTGAGCGTGGGGAAATCCAGCGCGTAGGGTTTGCCGGTAGCGGGATTGAGGGTGGACGGGCCCGTGGAGCCGAAGCAACTGCCGAGCGAATTCACGCACACGACGTGAAAGCGCTGCGTGTCGAGCGGCTTGCCGGGCCCGAGCATTTCCTCCCACCAGCCGGGAGTGGGATCGGCCGGCGAGGACGCCGCATGCGCCGAGGGCGAAAGCCCGGTGAACAACAGCAGCACGTTGTCCTTGGCAGGCGCGAGCTTGCCCCAGGTTTCATATGCGATCTGCACGTCGCGCAGCTCGCCGCCGAGATGCATGGCAAACGTTCCCGGCAGAGGCAGCAAGCGGCGTGCGGCGTCACCCGCAGGTGCGGCCTCAGCACTGTGCACGGTCAGCTTGGGTTGCATGCACGTATTCTGCCTGAGCCGCGCAGCCGGGTCACGCCAGACGCAGCCACAGCCACACCAACACGCCCACTACCACGAAGAACGGCAGTGACCAGGCGTGGAACGCCGGCAGCATGCCGCGCTGGCGGCCGAGGCGCAGCGCAATCAGGTTGGCGAGCGAGGCAATGCACACGCCAAAGCCGCCTACGTCCACCGCCCAGGCGATGGTGCCCCAATCATGTGAGTAGCGCGACAGCAGGATCGCGGCCGGCACGTTGCTGATGACCTGCGAACTCAACGCGCCCGCCAGGTACAGCGAGCTGCGCTCGGCGAGATTCACGTACGCCAGCACCGGATACTCGGCCAGCCGGCCGAGATCAATGAACATCAGCACGAAGACCACGATCAGCGGCCAATCAATGCGGCGCAACAGCCGCGGAAACCCGGCCAGGAACACCGCCACGACCAGTACCAGGGCTAGCGCGGTGAGCTGCAGGTCCGCCAGTACAAGGAACGGTATATATAAGAGTGCCGAGGTCAGCAGCAGCCGCTGCTGCACAGCCGGGATCGGCGCGCGCGGCTGCACCCGGATGCGTGCGCCGGGGAATGCCCAGGCGGTAAGCAACAGCAGGCACGCCATGGCAATCATGAACGGCGGCACCATGTGCCACACGAAGTGAACAAAGTCCACGCCCGAAAGCCGCCAGAGAAAAATGTTCTGGGGATTGCCGATGGGCGTGAGCATGGCACCGGCGTTCACCGCCAGGGCTTCGAATATCACCAGGCGCCGCAGCGGCAACGCGGCGAGCGTGCCCAATTGCAACGTCAGCGGCACGACCACGAACAGCGCAATGTCGTTGGTCAGCAGCATCGCGAGCAGCGCGGACCCGCATACCAGCACGAGCGCCAGCACACGCTGGCTGGACACCCGCGCGATCACGTTCCGGCCCACACGGTGCAGCCAGCCGCTCTGCTCCACTCCCTTGGTGAGGATCATCAGGCCAAGCAGCGTCGCAATGGTCGGCCAGTTCACCAGTTGGGGATAATCCGGAATCTTGTGCGGCTCGAGTACGCTGAACACAATCAGCGCGGCGACCAGAGTCCACAGCAGATAGTCCCGTTTCAGGGAATACGGCGGATGTAACTCGTGCATGCAATCGTCGCCGGTGGCAGGAGGCCGATTGTTTTTGTCGTTAATGTTGACGCTCCGCGTAAGCTCGCCATTCTATTGTGGGAGTGGCGGTCCCCGCCGCGAGATCATCATTTGGAATCGCGGCGAATATCGCCGCTCCCACAAAGAGCCGGCCGAAATGCTTTCGCGGCGGGGACCGCCGCTCCCACAACGCAGCTCGCTCCCACAAGGAGCCGGCCATACCGGGTCGCCCCGCAGTCAAACCAGCGTCAACGGCACACGGCACCAGCGCTGCAGGATGTCGCGGTCCAGCCAGCCATCCTGCACGGCACCGGCAAGCAGAGCAGCCGTATAGCTGCGCGCCAGACTGAAGGCAAAACGCCGCGCAAAGGTCTCGCGCTCGGTGGGTGAGCCGGCGGTTGCCTCGAACCAGTTCCGGATGTCCTGCACGGCATGACGTATGGCGTGGCAGGCACGCTCGAGGTCTGGATGCTGCGCACGCGCTAGCCGGTTCTCAACGTCCGCCGCAAACACCTCAAGGGCCTGCGGGTGATCGAGCACGCGCAGCACGTCCAGGCTCAACACATTGGTCGTCCCTTCCCAGATGGAGAGTACCTGGCAGTCGCGCAGCAGCACCGGCAGACCGGTGTCCTCGATGTAGCCCTGGCCACCGAAGCACTCCAGCACTTCGCTGACCACGGCGATGGACTGCTTGCCGGTAAATAGTTTGGCCACGGGTGTCAGCAGGCGCAACAAGGTTTTATCCGCATCGCCGGCGGCGCCGGTTTCATCGCGTCCCAACAACACGCCGAGGTGCAGCACCAGATGCAGCGCGCCGATGAATTCCGTGTGCAGGTCCGCCAAAGTCTCGCGGTGCAGCGGGTGTTCCGAAAGCAACTTGCCAAATGCGCGCCGCTTGCGGGCGTAATCTTCCGCGAGCGCCAGTCCGCGACGCATATAGCTCACTGCGCACACTGAGTTGTACAGCCGCGTGATGTTGAGCACGGTGGCGATGTTGCGTACGCCGTGACCGGGCGCGCCGATGCGCTGCGCGGGCGTGCCCGCGAGCGTGAGTTCGGCCGTGGGCAGGGCGCGGGTGCCGAGCTTGTCCTTGAGGCGATGCACCTGAATGCCGTTGAGCCAACCGCCGGCATCGCGCAACTCCAGCAGAAACATGCTGAGCTTGTCGCCGGCATCGGGGTCACGCGCCAGTGTGACCGCGAGCTGCGAATCGGTCGCCGAGGTAAACCACTTGGTACCGTGCAGCCGATATGCGCCGGATTCGATGCGCGCCACCGTAGACGTGCCGCTCACATCGGAGCCGCCACTGCGCTCGGTCATCCATTGGCCGGAAGTCCAGAACCGTTCGGGATCCCGGCTCAGGAGGTGCGGCAGGTAGCGCTCCTGCAGCAATTTGTCGCCGTATACTTCCAAGACACGGGCCGCACCATCGGTCATGGCCAATGGACAAGAAGCCATCGCCGAAGAGGGGTGATACAGGTACAGACGCACGAATTGATGCAGCCGGGACCACGCGGCCTCCCGGCGTTCATACGCCGTCGCTACGATGCCTTCTTCGGCGGCCACCCGCCGCAGAGCCTGCCAGCCCCAAGTGGTTTCGATGCGATCAATCCGCCGGCCCCAGGGATCATAGGGCACATGCCGCGGCGGATGGGCTTCGGCATCCGCAGCCATCGCGAGCATGTCGCCGGCTGCGCGTTCCCCCAGACGCTCCAGGCCCGGGGTGATTTGCTTCAGGACGTCTGTGGGCAGGTAAGCCTTGAGCCAAGCCTGTAATGCCGCGTCGCCCTGGTACTGGTTACCCAGCACGGGCGCATCCTGAAAGAATTCACCGGCGTCGTTCATGGTGTGTACAAATCTTCGAGGCGAGATTCCATTTTGTGCTATCCGCCATTCATCGGCCAATGCCTACCACTGATACAGGTTCTATATATAAAGAAGGGCCAGCACCCGCATTTTACCCCGGACCAACCGGAGCCGGCCCTGTGAACATCGCCTGATTTCAGGCGCGCGGCGCAAGCGTATGTCGGAGGGCAGCGTCCAAGACAACGGCGCTCTGATGCCGCTACAGTATTTTCATTGCGCATGTTGCGCCCGGCTGCGGCGCCCGCGCGCACGATCCTGCAGGATCCGACGGCACCCCACAGGCTGGTGATCCTTGTCTTGCCCTCTGTCCTGCCACTCGGAGCGAGTGCAACGGGAAACGACCAGCGGTCCGCCGGAACCGACAGCCGTAGAATCTTGTTGCAAGCGCAAAATGACGCGCCGGCGCGGGATTCGGGCCCGCACCCACTTATCGCGGGTTTTATCTCGCCGGTCTGTGACTTCTGTAAAATGATTGCGCAGCCGCTATAGTTGTTGCCCATGGAAACCATCAGATTCACGCGCGGCTTCACGCTGATCGAACTCGTGGTGCTGGTCGCGGTGCTCGGCATCGTGACCGCCATGGCCGTGCCGAATTTCAGTGCCACCATCAAGAATGCGCGCGACGTCTCGCAGGTCAACGCCCTGATCACCGGGTTCACGACCGCGCGCAGCGCAGCCGTCAAAAACGGCAGTTCCAAGGTCACGATCTGCGCCGGTACCACTACCGCGTGCGGCGGCGCCACTTGGGCCGCCGGCTGGGTGGTGTTCTACGCGACCCCGCCGCCGGGCGCCGCCACCGTGATCCGCGCATTCCCGCCGATTAGCGGCAGCAACACGTTTACCAGCAACGGCGGGTACAGCTTTACCTTCTATCCCAACGGCCTGCCTTACTCCCTGACCAATGCGCCGCCCGCGAGCGCGACCGTATTCACGCTCTGCGACGGACGCGGCCCGAGCTACGGGCGCTCGCTCACGCTGCTGCCCACGGGCAGCTTGCAGGCCGCGCAAAAGACCGGCTATCAGGTAAATGGCACCACTGCCATTTCAAGTTGCTAAGGTGAAGCCATGCAAGTGATTTCCGCCAAATCATCCGCAGCCGGTTTCAGCCTGCTGGAAGTGCTGATTGCGCTGTTGGTCATGTCGGTCGGCCTGCTCGGCATCGCCGGCATGGTGACAAGCTCGCTCAAGGCCAACGACAGCGCCTACCTGCGCAGCACCGCCAACAGCCTGGCGTACAGCATCCTGGACCGCATGCGCGCCAACCGCCAAAGCGCCACGCAAGGCGGTTACAACATCGCGATGGGCACGCTCGCGCCGGTGAGCACTGCCTGTCTGCAAACCAGCAACTGCTCGACCACCCAACTGGCGGCCCTGTGCCTGGGAGCGGCAAACACCTGTACACCCAACGCCATGGCCCAGGCGGACCTCAGCATGTGGAAACAAGATCTGGCCACGGATTTGCCCGCGGGCGACGGCAGCGTCAGCACGGCGCTTGATGCGAACGGCGTGATTGACGTCACCATCGTCATCCAGTGGAACGCCGCGCGCGCCGCCCAGGCGCTCGCCAAGTTCACCACCGTGCCGGCCGCCGGCACCACCAACTTCACCATCGTGAGCGGCTTATGAACCGCCGGCACCCGCATCCGTTCGTTCCGGCCCGCCAGCAGGGTTTGTCACTGGTGGAGCTGATGATTGCGCTGGTGGTCGGCCTGGTGTTCATGGCCGGCGTGATTTCGATGTTCCTGGCCAGCCGGCAAAGCTACACGCTTGGCAGCGCCGTGGCGCGCTTGCAGGAAAACGGCCGCTTCGCACTGGATTTCATGCGACCGGTACTGCGCCTCGCCGGCTACACCGGCTGCGGCGGCCAGAGTCTCTGGCAGGCTCCCAGCGTCAACCTGCTGAACGTTCAGACTGATTTTTACAACTTTACGCAAGCCGTGCAGGGCTATGACTACAACAGTCCCGCGACCAACGTGGGCGGAAAATACGCCGTCGCATCGGAAACGCCGGCGCTTGATACCTCCGCGAGCGACTGGTCGCCGGCCCTGCCCGCGACCATCTGGAGCGCGATTAGCAACACCGTCATCCCCGGCAGCGACATCATCATGATCCACGCCGTCACCCCCGGCGGCATTGCCATATCGAGTTTCCCGGGCGGCGGCAATTCCGCCAACGTGAAGGTTTACAACAACGTGTCGCTGGCCAATGCCGGTCTGGTCATAGGCACCATTGCGTATGTTACCAATTGCTCGCAATCGGCCGTATTCCAGGCAACCAATGTCAACCAAAGCAGCGGAACGGTTGTCCATTCCGCAGGCGGCGGCGTGTCTCCGGGAAACGTGTCCGCCGGCAAGGTCGGCAATTTTGGGCTTCCGGCCCAGCTCTACACGATTCAGACTTATCTGTATTACATCGGCCGGGGAGCCGATCAGGGACCGGCGCTCTACCAAGTCATCCTGAGCAACACCGGCGCGCTGGCTACTCCCCAGGAACTGGTACCCGATATCGAGAACATGCAGGTCCTCTATGGCGTGGACACCGACGGCGACGGCATCGCCAACCAGTACGTGGCCGCGAGCGGCATTGGCAACTGGGCGGCGGCCAACATCGTGAGCGTGCGTCTCGGCCTGCTGATCCGCAGCAACAATAACGTGGTGCCGGCCACGACGCTCACCGCGCTTGACGTGGACGGCGTCGCGGTCACGCCGCCGCCAAACCCCGGCGCCACCACCACCCGGCGGCTGCACCGGGTGTTCGTCGAAACCATCGCGCTGCGCAACCACGTGCCATGAACACTATCCTGTTGCCACTGCTGCCATCCCCCTTGGCAAAAGGGGGATCAAGGGGGATTTTGCAAGAAAATCCTCCCCTTTCAGGCTGCGCATTCCGACTTCGCCTGAAAGCCCAGGGTTGCATGAATACTGCGCAATCCATGCTTCGTATTCCTGTCCAGGGTTGCCATCCCTGGCAACCCGCACATTGCGTCGCAATGCGCCCCGGGCAACCCGCTCGCTGCTTTGCAGCTCGCCCTCCGTTTTCAAAGGAGGGAGCAGGATTTTGTGGGAGCGGCGGTCACCGCCGCGATTTCCACGCTTGCAGAATCGCGGCGAATATCGCCGCTCCTACAAGACGCAATGCCATCTGTAATGAAACAGGAAAATCCTCCCCCACCCTCCTTTTTCAAAGGAGGGGGCAAGACCTCGGGGTGAACTCGCCATGAAACCACACGATTTTTCTGCACCGCCCCGGTTTTCTTCACCGCCCCGGCGCCAGCAAGGCGTAGTGCTGGTCGTCAGCTTGATTCTGCTGCTGGTGCTCACCATTCTCGGCATCGCCGCGATCCAGAGCACCTCGCTCGAAGAGCGCATGGCCGGCAATCAGCGCTCGCACCAGTTGGCCTTCGAGGCGGCGGAAGCCGCGTTGCGCCAGGGCGAGCAGGCATTGAACGGCCTGGCTTCGCTGCCGCCGTTTGATGGCAGCGTGCTCGGCTATTACCCGACTTCCAACGACTCCGGTGGCTATCCCCTGACGGCGGGAGCCGATTGGCAAAACTGGAATTGGGCCGGTAAATCCATTCCCTATACCGGGACGCTCGCCATCGGAGGCAATACCGGCGCGACGGCCAGCTATTACGTCGAGCCATTCCAGTATGTGGCCACCCCCGGCCAGTCGCTGGACGTGAGCGCGCCGGTTCCCGGCCAGCAGTTGTACGCGATCACCGCGCGCGGCGTGAGCCCGGACGGCAAATCGGTCGTGATCCTGCAATCCACCTACAAGCGTTGATGGGTCCACTGCAACGGACCAAGGACAAGCCACATGAACCTCAGACTGCATTCGAAAAAATTCCTGATCGCCCTGGCCACGGCGGGGCTCACGCTCGCCAACCTGAATGCGGCGCACGCCGGCACGGTGTCGCAAACGCCGCTGTTCCTGAGCACCGCGGCGGAGCCCAACGTCATCCTCGGCATAGACAACTCCGGCAGCATGGATTTCGAGGTGCTGTTCCCCACCAACGACGGCGCGATATGGTGGAACGACCAGTGGCGGAGTTTCGTGGGCTGCGACCTGAACGACAACTGCAGCAACACAACTTTAAGCGACACCTTCAATTTCAACAAGGCGGGCGACTTCGGCAACAGCGGGCCGTGGCTCAAATATGCCTATCTGTTCCCGTTCAACGGAGTACACATCCGCAACGGCGGCAATAACAGCCCGTCGGCGCAGGGACATTATTTCATCCCGCCGCTGCCCCAATATGCGTGGGCGCGCAGCCCGGATTTCAACAACGCTTATTTCGACCCCAGCGTGGCCTACACCCCCTGGGTGAATTCCACCGGCGCGCCGGTCTATACCGCTTTCGACGCTCAAGGCGACATCAACCCTGCCGCTGCGCCCGATGATCCTTTCCTTTACACCAGTACCACCGTGGATCTTACGAGCGCGATAGGCGGTGCGTCCGGAAGCACAACGCCCCCCGCCTGGAAATCGCCATGGTTCATGCTGCAGCAGGGCATGACGCTGCCTGCCGGAACCGTGGTCTGGAATCCGAACGGCAACAGTGGCACCGGTCAATGGCAGACGATCACCGTTCCAGACCCGATTCCGGACAATAATTTCGCGAACAGCACCTATTTCGTGAACACCAACAATGACGGCTCGACGAACGACCAGTACCTTGCGATCGCCTACTTCCCGGCGACCTTCTGGCTGAAAGCGACCGACAGCCTGCCCGCCAGCTACGGCTACATCGGCACGCCGCTCATAGGCACCGGCCCGGCGGGCGAACCCATGTTGGGCTATGAGATCAAACCCGCAAACTTCGCCAGCGGCGCGCAGTACACCGCCGCGATCCAGAACTTCGCCAACTGGTTCAGCTATTACCGCAAGCGCCATCTGGCCCTGCGGGCCTCTTTGAGCCAAACCTTCGTGGGTCTCTCTAACATGCGCGTGGCCTGCGCCTACATGAACAGCGACAGCAGCAACGGTTGCCCGAAACAGGGGTCCGGTACCAATCTGACCATGTACGACCTGAACAAGGCTTCTGATAAAGCCACCTTCTTCACCAATTTTTTCAACAACTCCGGCGGCGGCGGCACGCCGACCTGGGATCTGCTCGAATACATCGGCAAGCAGTACCAGCGCACCGATTCCGGCGCGCCCATCACCCAGGCCTGCCAGAAGAATTTCGGCATCATCTTCACGGACGGTTATGCCAGCTATCCTTATCCGTCCTGGCCGTTTTCCGGATCCAAGAACACGGATTCCAGTACCAGTGCGCCTTACGGCAGCTTGGGCTTCGGCAAAGCACCGTACCTCGACGGTGTGAGCGGTACGCTCGGGGATCTGGCGACCTATTTCTATGCGAACAACCTGCGGCCGGATTTGCCGACCGGGCAAGTAACCCCGGATTCCGCCTGCGGCACGCCGACTGCACCCCCGGGCCTCGACTGCAACATCAATTTGCACATGGACACCTACGCCGTCACGCTGGTGCAGCAGGGCTTGATCTGGAACGTGAACCTGCCGGCAACCCAGAACCCGTTCCAGAATCTGCCGCCCTGGCCCATAGGCTCCGCCTTCCAGAACCGCAGCCCCACCGGCGTTGACGACCTCTGGCATGCCACGCTCGACAGCCGCGGCGAGATGTTTGCCGCGCAGACCCCGCAGTTGATAGCCCAGCAACTGCAGCAGGCGTTGAAAGGCATCGCCTCCCGCACCGGCTCGGCCGCGGCCATCGCCACCAACTCCACGCGCCTCGATACCAGCACCTCCATCTACCAGGCGCGCTTCCAGACCACCGACTGGACCGGCCAGTTGCTGGCCTTCAAGGTCAATCCGGACGGCAGCATCGCCGCCAACGCCACCTGGGATGCGGCCCAGCAGATACCCGGCGCGGCAAGCCGCAACATCGCCACCTGGAACCCGAGCGGCGGCAGCGGCACGGGCGCGGGGGCCGCCTTCGAATGGAGCACCCTGAGCAGCGCGCAGCAGACCGCGCTCAATCTCAATCCCGGCACCGGCACGGCCGACGGCTTCGGCGCCGATCGCGTCACCTGGTTGCGCGGCGGCTCGGTGCCCAGCACCGACGGCTTCCGCACCCGCAGTAGCCCGCTCGGCGACATTGTGAACAGCAACCCGCTGTTCGTGCAGGATGACAACTTTGCCTACAACAACGCGCCAACCTTGGTCAACGGCGTGAACGTGGGCCAGAGCACCTATTCGCAGTACTTCGTCAGTAATCTCAGCCGCCAGCCGGTGATTTACGTGGGCGCCAATGACGGCATGCTGCACGCGTTTGACGCCAACACCGGCAAGGAGCTGTTCGCCTTCGTGCCCAATGCCGTGATACCGGCACTCAACAAGCTGATGGCGCCCAATTACTCGGCCAACCACCAATTCTACGTGGACGGCACTCCGACCGTGGGCGATGCCTTCAACGGCACCAGTTGGGGTACTTACCTGGTGGGCAGCACCGGCGCCGGCGGCACTGGGGTGTTCGCGCTCAACGTCACCAACCCCGGCTCCAATACCGAGGCCAATGCGTCCAGCTGGGTGATGTGGGGAGTCAACAGTTCCACCACGGGCTACGGCGACCTGGGCTACACCATCCCGCGTGCCAGCATCGCGCTTATGAGCAACGGCCAGTACGCGGTCATTGTCTCCAACGGCTTTGACAGCATCACCGGTGCGGCCGCGCTGTTCATCATCAACCTCTTCAACGGCCAGTTGATCCGCGAAATCAAGGTTCCCGGCGTGACCAGCGACGGCCTGGCGGCCGCGGTTCCGGTGGACATCAACCAGCCGGGCGACCGAGTGACCAACTATATTTACGCCGGCGACGTGCAGGGCAATCTATGGAAGTTCGACGTGACCAGCACCAATCCGGCCAACTGGTGCGTGTCCAACAACAGCGGCGGCTGTATCAGCTCCAGTGCCACCTCGGCCACGCCCCTGTTCAAGGCCGTGGACGCGAGCGGCAAGTCCCAGCCGATCACCGTGCGTCCGGTGGTGGGCCTCGCCAATAACAGCAGCAGCCCGCAGATTTACTTCGGCACCGGCAAGTACTTCGAGACCGGCGACAACGTGGTGCCGAGCAGCCCGCAGGTGCAGACCTTCTACTCCATCATTGACGGCGGCAGCGGCGCCATTACCCGCAGCCAGCTCCTGCAACAGCAGATTCTCACCACCCAGCAGGTGACCGTGAACGGCGTCACCAACACCATCCGCGTCACCACCAACAACCCGACCACCAGCAATCCGCCTGGCGGACCGAGCGCCATGACCCAGCCCGGCTGGTACATGGATCTGCTGAACCAGCCCGGCGCCGCTGGCATAGACGAGATGGTGGTCAGCCCCGCGGAACTCGACAACGGCCGCATCGTGTTTACTACTCTGATCCCGAACACCAATTCCTGCGGCTTTGGCGGCACCTCTTACCTCATGGAGCTGAACGCCTTCACCGGTTCGCGCCTCATGCAATCGCCCTTCGACATGAACGGCGACGGTCACTTCACCAGCGGCGATTACGTAACCGTCACGGTGCCGAACGGCAGCGGCGGCACACAGACCATCACCGTACCGGTGAGCGGCCTGCAATCCAGCGTGGGCATCATCCAGACCCCGGCGATCATCTCCGCCTCCAGCCTGGAGTACAAGTTCGCGAGCGGCAGCACCGGCCAGATACTGTCGGTCACCGAATCCGCGGCCGCGGGTACCGGGCGGCAATCCTGGGTGCAATTGCAATGAAGCGCGGCCGCCAGTCCGCCGCGCGGGAGCAGACCATGACACGCAATAACTCGCGCGGCTTTACGCTCATCGAGCTGATGATCGTGGTGGCGATCGTCGCCATCATCGCGGCCATCGCCTACCCCTCCTATGAACGCTCGGTGCTCAAGTCACACCGCGCGGATGTCGAGAGCATGCTCACGCAGGACGCGCAGATACTGGAGCGCTGCTACACGCAGTACTTCAGCTACACCAACAACGCCTGCCCGTCGCTGACAACGACCAGCGAACACGGCTATTATTCATTAGCGAGCACGATTGCCGCTGCGGCATACGTGCTCACGGCCACCGCCCAGGGCAATCAAACCAGGGACACGAGCTGCTTCACTTTCAAGCTGGACAACACCGGCAAGAAATCCGCTTTCAGTTCAGGCGGCACCGACAACTCCACCACCTGTTGGGGCCAATAAGCATCCACTCGCCGGGTTGATTCGGATTCAGCGCAGCGGCTTCGGACTTGCACGCAGGCCGTGGCCTGCGTCACCATACGCGCCCCATGGCCGGACGCGCATGCATGCCCGCCAACAAAGATACTGCCGCCTCACTGGAAAAACTGCTTGCCGGTCCGCTCGCGCCGCTGCTGCGCGGCGGGCTCAAGGGCCTGGAAAAAGAAAGCCTGCGCGTGGATGCCAGCGGCCGAATCGCGCAGACAATGCACCCGCCAGCGCTTGGCGCGCCGCTCACGCACCCGCACATCACCACGGACTACTCCGAAGCGCTGATTGAACTCGTGACCCCGCCGCTGGCCACGCCGGAAGCCACGCTGGATTTTCTCGCCGACATCCACAGCTTCGTATACCGGCATCTGGACGGGGAAATGCTCTGGGCCAGCAGCATGCCCTGCACACTGGAATCCGAGCACAGCATCCCCATCGCGCGTTACGGGGGCTCGAACATCGGCATGATGAAGCACGTGTACCGGCGCGGCCTGGGCTGGCGCTACGGACGCACCATGCAGACGATTTCCGGCGTGCATTTCAATTACTCGTTTCCGCCGGCATCGTGGCCGGCGCTCCGGGATTTGCGCGGCGACCACCGGCCTTTGCGCGCGTTCACCGACGAGTGCTACTTCGGCATGCTGCGCAATTTCCAGCGCCTCGGCTGGCTGGTGCCGTATTTCTTCGGCGCTTCGCCGGCGTTGTGCAAGAGCTTCTTCCACGGCCAGCCTGCCCCGTTCAGCGAGTTCGACGCCCACACCTATTTCGAGCCCTATGCCACCTCGCTGCGCATGAGCGATATCGGTTACAAGAACAAGAATCAGGCCCACATCGGTGTGAGCTGGAACAGCCTCAATGATTACGTGACGACGCTCACCCACGCCATCAGCACACCGGAGCCTGAATATGAGGCCATCGGCGTCAAGGTGGACGGCGAGTACCGCCAGTTGAACGCCAACATCCTGCAGATCGAAAACGAGTTCTACACCTTCGTGCGCCCCAAGCAACCCATCAAGCCCGGCGAGCGCGCCGCGCTCGCGCTGCGCGAGCGCGGCGTGATGTACGCCGAAGTGCGCGCGCTGGACGTGAACGCCTGGCACCCGGCGGGCGTGGACACAGCCGCACTGCGTTTCATCGAAGCCTTGCTGGTCCTGTGTCTGCTGACCGACAGTCCCCCGGTATCCCGGGAAGAACAGGCGGTGATCAACCATAACCAGACCATAACCGCACGCGACGGCCGCAATCCCGGCCTCGAGCTGCAACGCGACGGTCGCGCAATCGGGTTGCGCGCCTGGGCCAGGGATGTACTTGAGGGCATGCCGGGCATCTGCGCAGTGCTGGATGCCGCCGACCCGCAAAGGCCGTACAGCGCAGCGCTGCAGGCACAGCGCGATGCACTGGCCAACCCCGAGCGCCTGCCCTCCGCGCGCGTGCTCGCCGACATGCGCGCTCGGCACGAGAGCTTCTTCCAATTCGGGCAGCGCGTGTCGGAGGAACATGCCCGGCACTTCCAGCAACGCAGCTTGCCGGTCGAGACCGAAGCGCTGTTTGCAAAGCTGACGCGGGAATCGCTGGCAAAGCAGGCGCGCATCGAAGCCGCCGATCGCCTGTCCTTCGACGATTATCTGGCAAACTATTTTGCCCAGAGTTGAGGCCTGGCGGAAGCGCGCGGGAATCAACACCGCCGGCGCGTTAAAATAGTCCTCCATTCCTGCGCCGTGAGTCCAGACATGCTTTCCCAACGCACGCGTAAACGTTTCGGCATCCGCTGCACGCTGCCACCCGACAACCCCATGACGGCGCCGCATCTGCTCGGCCCGGCCTGGGAGTCCTACCGCTGGTTCGAAACCGCCGAGGAACGCGACGCCTTCTATGCCGATTACGCCAGTGAGCACGTGTATTCGCGCCGCGGGGATCTGCCGAACGTCATCTATACCAAAGTGCATCGCTGATGCGCATCGAGGTGTTTTCCGACTGCGTTTGTCCGTGGTGCTATATCGGCAAGCGTCACCTGGAACAGGCACTCGCGCAGGCTGATCTCGGTCCCGCAGACATTCATTGGCGCGCGTTCCAACTCAATCCGGATTTGCCGCCCGAGGGGCGCGACCGGCACACATACCTGGATGCAAAATTCGGCGGTCCCGACGCCGTGCGCGCAATCCACGCACGCATCGAGGAAGCCGGGCGCGGCGCCGGTATCGAATTCCAGTTCGACAAGATCGCCCGCAGCCCCAATACCTTGAATGCGCACCGCTTGATTCGCCTCGCGGATACACAACAGCGCGCCGCGGACCTGGTGGAAACCTTGTTCCGGGGCTACTTCGTCGAGGGTCGCGACCTGGGAGACACCAACACGCTCGTCGAGCTGGCGCGCGCGTCGGGTCTCACCGGAGACCTACGCGCGTGGCTCGCCGGGAACGAGCAGCGCGCGGAGGTCCTGGAGGATTTGCACACCGCACACCGCCTGGGGATCGGCGGCGTGCCGTTCTTCATCCTGGATGGACGTTACGCGCTGTCCGGCGCCCAGCCCGTCGCGGTGTTCATTCAGGCATTGCAGGCCGCGCGCCAGAAATCGCGGGCCGTGCATTGACCGACTGCGCACTGGCGGCGGGTACAGGGACACGCCGCCATCCGTTCGAGTTCCATAACCCGCGCACAGGCGCGCGGGTAACCGGGCGCACAGTGCCGGATCGGGAGACCGCGAATGTTGGCGTTTGATGCCGGCGCGCTGCTGCTGGCCCTGCTCGTCATTCTTGCGGGCGCCGAGCTGTTCACCAACGCGGTCGAGCACGTGGGTCAGCGCTACCGTCTCTCGCAGGGCCTGGTGGGCTCGGTGCTGGCCGCAGTGGCTACGGCTTTGCCCGAGACCATAGTACCCATCGTTGCGGTGTTTTTCGGCGGCGCCAGCACCACGGTGGTGCGCGAACATGTGGGCATCGGTGCCATCCTCGGCGCTCCGCTGATGCTGGCCTCGGTGGCCATGACATTGATCGCAGTGTTCGCCGGCGCCAAGCGCGGCTGGCGCGAGGCCCTCACGCCGGAAAGCAGCGGCTTGTACCGCGACCTGCTGTATTTTTTGGTGGCATTCCTGATCACGCTGCTGGCGCTGTTCATCCCCTTGCAGCAGGCGGCGCCGCGCATGCTGGCCTCCGCGGCGCTGGTATTCATCTACGTCATTTACGTGCGCAACACGGTGCGCGCTTCGCGCTTTCTCGTGGAGCAGGGCCACGGCACCACGGCGGATGCGCCGCTGCTGCTGGCACGCCTGCGCCTGCGGCAGACGCTGGGGCTGGAAATCGCGCAACTCGTGCTGAGTCTGGCACTCATCATTGTGGGCGCGAAACTGTTCGTGCACGGTGTGGAACAGCTGGCACAACTTACCGGGGTCGGCGTGCTGGTGCTGTCACTGTTGATCATCCCGGTGGCCACGGAAATGCCCGAAAAGTTCAACAGCATCCTGTGGATCCGCCGCCGCAAGGACACGCTGGCGTTCGGCAACGTCACGGGTGCGCTGGTGTTTCAGGGCACGTTGCTGCCCGCCTTCGGCATCCAGCTCGGCGCCTGGCAGGCACGCTCCGACATGCTGCTGGCCATGGCGCTCACGTTCGCCGCCGTTCTGTGGATCCTGTTCCTGGGCTTGAGCCGGCGCTTGAAGCCGCTGTGGCTGTTGCCCTGCGGTCTCGCCTATGTGCTCATGTGCGCGCTGCTGACACAGGTGTGACCCGGATCCCGGTACTCACCCGGTCACACGCGCAGCCGGGGAAATCGCAGGCTATACTTCTCGTATCGGGGGCGCATGGAGAGCCGGATTGCGGCAGGCCGAATCAGCCGCAAACCGTTCCGAACACCGAATGAAAATCCAGCTTCCAGTGGAGCAACTCGAGAAGGGCATGTATGTGGCCGAGCTGGATCGGCCCTGGGAAGGCACGCCGTTCCTGTTTCAGGGCTTTGTCATCGCAAGCGATGACGACCTGGCCGCATTGCGGCAGCATTGCCGGCAGGTGTGGGTGGACGACCTGAAATCCAGCACCGAGCAGGCACTCCAGGATCGTCTGCATACCGCCGTGCGCGGCAGCACGATCACCGTGGTGTTCACCGAATGGGAGGGCGCCAAGAAGCTGCATGCCACCCTCAAGCGTATCGAGCAGAAACGGGATGATGTGGTGACCAGTCTCACACGCCTCGCCGAGAGTGCGGTTGGCGGGCCGGACGAAGACCTGCAGAAGACGCGCAATGCGGTGACCGGACTGATTGACGACATCGCATCCGACCCCACGGCAGGTCTGTGGATGCGCATCCTGTCGGAGCAGGACGCCAGCATCGGGCGGCATGCGGTGAACACCGCGACGCTCGCGGTGGCGTTTGCGGCGGAGCTGGGCTGGAACAAGGAGCTGCAGGGCATCGTGGGCGAAGGTGCCATGCTGCATGACGTCGGCATGGCGCGCATTCCCGAAAAGATCCGCAACAAGCCCGGAGCACTGAGCGCGGAGGAATTCGGCCTGGTGAAGCTGCATCCGGTCTACGCCGCCACACAAATGGAGAACAGTGGCACATTCGATCCACGTATTCTGGAAATTGTGCGCCACCATCACGAACGGTTTGACGGCAGCGGTTACCCGGACGGCCTGGCGGACGGCGACATCCCGCCCTATGTGCAATTGGTGTCCATCTGCGATGTGTACGATTCCTACACCACGCCCCAGAGTTACCGCAAGCAGCTGACTTCTTCCGCCACCATGCGCCGGCTCACCCAGCGCTCGGCCGGTCACTTTGACAGGAACCTGGTGGAGAAATTCATACGCTTCATCGGCATTTACCCGCTCGGCACCCTGGTCCGGCTGCGCAGCGGGGCCCTAGCCATCATCGTGGCGTCCGACGAGACGCGCCGCCTGCATCCCACGGTACTGCTGGTGAGAGACGCTGCAGGCCAGACGCTCATGCCGCGGCGCACCCTGAATCTCGCCTACATCGAGTCAGGCCGCCTGACCGCCAAGTACGGCATCAGCGAAATCATTGAACCCGAAAGCGTGCAGATTGACGTACGCGAGATTCTGCTGCAGGAGCTGCAACTGCACTGAGCGCCTCGCAGGCTTGCAGCCGCCTGCCCGGTGCGGAGTTGGTTCTTCATGACCGATGTCGCGCTGTCTCCCTGTGTGCGCAACTGCTGTCTGGATGAGCATGAGGTGTGTCTCGGCTGCGGACGCACGCTGGAGGAAATCCGCTGCTGGTCGGAGATGAACGAGACTGAGAAGCACGCCGTATTGACGCGCGCGGCGCAACGCCGCGCCGAGCGCCTGGCACGTTTTCCCGAGGACTGGCCGCGTTGATTCCCGGCACAAACGTGCCGCGCGTAAATACACGACCGGCCTGACGGCTTTTATGCGCCGTCAGGCCGGTTCTCATCACACGATATTCCTGGCTGACTGCGCCATCGCTGGCGCTGCACGGCTCAGAACTTGTAGCTCATGGTGAGCAGATACTGGCGACCGGTCTTGTATTCCTGCGCGAGTTGCGTGGGATTCGCCAGATACTGGTAGTAGGTCGAATTCAGCAGATTCAAGGCGCTGAAATTCAATGCCCAGTTGTCGTTGATGGCATAGCCCGCCGAGGCATCCAGCTCCTTGAAGGACGCCGTATTGGTCGGAGCCGCACCCGCCACGTAGCCGCCGGCCAGATACCCGCTGCGCCAGTTGTAGGAAATGCTGGCACTGAATGGTCCCTGCTCGTAGTACGGACTGACGCTGTAGGACTGCAGCGAGTTGTAGGGCATCAGCTGACCGCTGCTGGTGGTGGCGTTGGAGTAGGTGTAATTCGCACGCACCCCGAAGCCCTGCGGCAACTGCTGCTGGTAGGAGACCGCAAAGCCGTTCACCGTGGCGTGACCGCCATCCACCGGCTGGGTGACGCTGTATTGGCAGACACCCGCCGGCGTGCACAAGCCCGCGGCAATCTGCGCATTGCCGGTCGAATTCAGATAACCGGGCAAGGTCCAGGAGCCGTTGATGCGCTGCTGGAATGTGGCCTGCTGGATGATGTAGTTCTTCACATCCTTGTAGAACAGCGACGCGGCCAGCACCGAGCCGGGAGCAAAGTACCACTCCAGCGACTCGTCGAAGTTCACCGACTTGTAGGGGCTGAGGTTCGGATTGCCGGCCGCCGC